>DCTU01000291.1:0-17125 GCA_002329445.1 bacterium UBP9_UBA1432 | reverse complement strand
CCCACCGTGGGCTCGTCCAGGATCAGCACGGGGGGATTGTTGATGATGGCCTGCCCCAGGCCGACCCGCTGACGGAAGCCGCGCGAGATGGTCCCGATCAACTGGGACTCGACCTCGCCCAGGTTGCAGCGGTCCAGGGCCTGGGTGACGGCCTGGCGGCGGTCGGCGTGGGGCACCGACTTGGCCGCGGCAGCGAACTCCAGGTACTCGCGCACCGTCATCTCCGGGTAGAGCGGGACGTTCTCGGGGAGGAACCCGATCATCCGACGGACCTGGAGGCTCTCCGCCACCACGTCGAATCCGGCGATCCGCGCGGTCCCGTCGGAGGGCGGGAAGTAGCAGGTCAACATCTTCATGGTGGTGGTCTTGCCTGCGGCGTTGGGGCCCAAGAAGCCCAGAATCTCGCCCTTCTCGACCTCGAAGGTCACGGAGTCCACCACGGTGTGGTCCCCGAACCTCTTCGTCAATCTGTCAGCACTGATCATGAAAGGCCTTCTCCGAGGAGGGATGATGCCCGTCCGGTTCCCGGTCCTGCGGGCCAAGAGTCGCGACCGACGGGCGGGCGGGTCCCAGCGTCCCGCAAGGACCGACCTGGCCGGGTCGGCCCCTCACCGGCCTGCCGCCCGCCAGAAGGACTCGGCCGACGAGCGGCGGGCCGCCTTCTTCGAACCGCCTCGAACTCCTGCCCAGGCAAGCAGGGCAGGGAACTCCCCGGGCCGAGAAGAACGATCCTCAGGCGGTGGGCCGGAGCGGGGTAGCTCGCCGAAAGGGTCCGATCCTGCGGGGACTGGCTGGGTTTCCTGGCGCCCGGCCGGTCCCATCCTGATTCCTGAAAGGAGCCATTGAGTGCCGCCCTTGCTTCCCCTGGGGAGCAGTCTCCGAGGCCGCTACCGGATCCACCGTACGCTGCACCAGTCCAGGCTCCGCAACCTCTACATCGCCGAGGACCAGCACCTGCGGGGCAAGTTCTGGGTGGTCAAGGAGATGCAGCCGGTGGGCGTGGATCATGGCGATCGCGCCCGACTGCTGGCCCTGTTCCAGGCGGAAGCCCTGCAGGTCTCCACTCTGGAGCACCCCCACCTGCCCAAGCTGGTGGACTTCTTCTCGCAGGAGGGGTGCCTGTACCTGATTCGCGAGTTCATCCCAGGAACCGACCTGGCCACGGCCCTGCAGACCCGGGGCAGCCTGGCCGAGACCGAGGCGCTGCGCATCGGGGCGCAGTTGTGTGACCTGCTGGCCTATCTTTGGACCCGCAAGCTGCCCTCCGGAATCCATCGGGACCTGCGCCTGTCCAACATGGTCCTGACCGGGGATGGCCAGATCAAGGTCCTGGATGTCGGCTTTGGCCGGCTTCTGGGTGGCCGGGGCAGCGAGTCGATGGGAGCCCCGGACTACGCAGCTCCCGAGCAGTTCACCGGCGAGGCCGGCGCCGACACCAGGACGCTGGTCTACAACGTCGGAGCCCTCCTGTATCACATGTTGACGGGGATGAATCCGGGGAGTTCACCCTTCAACCTGCCCCCGGTGGAGGAGCTTCGACCGGGGCTGGCGACCGTGACGCGCTCGATCCTGACCAAGGCGCTCAAGAACCATCCTGCCGACCGGCCCGGCAGCCTTCAGGAACTGCGCCGGGGGCTGAACAAAGCCCTGGCGGCCGCGGCACGCCGCCCGGGGCGCCCGGCGGAATCCACCGAGCGCCCCCAAGAGCGCCAGGCGCGGACCGGCTCGGCTGGCGGGGCCTGGGCCTGGGTCCTGGGAACGCTTCTGACGGCCTTGATGGGAGGAGCCCTGGTGGTCCTGTACCAGATGTTCCTGCATTCGTGAGCCGGACGCTCGGAAAGGAGGGTTGTCCATGTTTCAACCCGGCACGCTGATCGACAACCGCTATCGGGTCGAGCGCCTCCTGGGGCAGGGCGGGATGAGCAACATCTACGTCTGCCAGGACACCCGCCTGGGGGGCGCCCAACATGCGGTCAAGGAGATGACCGCCCGCTACTCCAACCCGGAAGAGCAGGCGGCAGCCCTGAACCACTTCCACCGTGAGGCCAACCTGCTGGCCAGGCTTCGCCACCCCAGCCTGCCCTCGGTCTCCGACTACTTCCAGTTCCAGGGTCGCTACTACCTGGTCATGGAATACGTCAAGGGCGAGGACCTGGGCCGGATGCTGTCGCGGGTGGCCGGTCCCCTCCCCGAGCGACAGGTGGCCGAGTGGGGGGCCGAGATCGCCACGGTGCTGTACTACCTGCATTGCCAGAAACCCGACGCGATCATCTTCCGGGACGTCAAGCCCAGCAACATCATGATCGACGGGTCCAAGGTCAAGCTGATCGACTTCGGGATCGCCCGCCACTTCAATCCCAGCAAGAAGGGCGACACCATGCGGATCGGCTCGCCCGGCTACGCGCCGCCCGAGCAGTACAGCGGGCAGACCGATCCCCGCTCGGACATCTATGCCCTGGGGGTCACCCTGCACCAGGCCCTCACCGGGCGGGATCCCACCCAGACCCAGACCCCCTTCCAGTTGCCACCGGTCCGTTCGCTGAATCCCCAGGTCTCTGAAGAGATGGCCCGGATCATCGGCCGCGCGACCCAGATGCTGCCCGAGAACCGCTACCAGGACATGCTGGAGATGAAGCGGGATCTCAAGGGAGTCGTATCCGCGCACCGGGGAGGCACCACCGTGGTCCACGGCCCCGGCCCCACCCTCGGCGCATCTCCCGGTTCGCGTCCGACCGATGGCTCGGTCGCCTNNCGCCCCGGCCGGCACCGGCCCGGTGGCCTCCCCGGGCTTGCCCAAGCTCCCCCCCCCCAGCCCCGGCCCCGCAGCCGGACCAGCCCCGGCTCCGGCCACTTCGCGACGACCAGGACGCTCGGGCTGGTCCTGGTCCAGGGCAGCCGCCCTGCTGATGATCCTGGCCGGATTCGGGCTTGGGATTCGGGTGCTGGGCAGCGCCGAGAACCTCGCCCGCCTTCGAAGCCTGGCGGCGTGGTGGCCTGCAACGACTCCCCCGGCAACCGACGCGGGAACCCGCCTGTATCTGGAGGGTGCCCCCGTGGGACAGGCACTGGAGGCCCTGACGAAACGACTGGCCGTTTCGCCTCAGGACGGAGCGGCCTGGATCTACTGGAGCAATGCCCTGGCGGAGCTGCACTCCGAAGACCACCTGACCCTGGGGGTCCTCCTTCCCCAAGGGCCCGACGAGGAGTCCCTCCTGCGCGGTGTGGCCCTGGCACAACGCGCCCTCAATGGCCAGGGCGGAATCCAGACCCGGCCGGTGGTGCTCGTCCTGGAACGTCCCGAGCCCGAAGGGATCGGAGCAGCCCTGACCCGGCTGGTCCAAGGGCGCTCCGGCCGCCAGACTGCGACGGAAGGCGACCAGGCCGGCCAAGGCGTGGACGGCGTGCTGCTCTTCGCCGACCCGCAGGTCTTGCAGCAGGCGGGCTCCCAACCGGTCCCCACCTTCGCGGTTCCCTCCCAGCCCCGGGAGGGCGATCGGACTCTGGCCCACCCCGGCCAGCAGGGCACGGTCCAGGCCCTGACCGAGCTGGCCCAAGGCCGCTCCCTGGTCGTCTTCGACGCCTCCCTCGAAAAGGCCCTGAAGGAGAGCCACGTCTCAACCCGACGGGTCTCCCCCGATCCGGAGACGGAAGTGGCTGCGCTGATCCAGGAAGACCCCTCCGTCCTCGTCGCCGTCTCGGCCCAGGGGCTGCCCCCCCAACGCCTGGCGACCTTGCTGAAGACGGGCGCGGAGGTGGTGCTCCTGACCGATGACCTCCGGAAACTCCCCGAGGTGTCCCCCGAGGGGCGCGGCCGGGTTCGCGCCCTGCTGGCCCTTTCCGAATTCCACCCGTGGCCGGAGGGCGCCGCCACCTCGCGCCTCTTTCCCGCCACCTTCGGCGCCGGACCCGCCGAGCTCGACCCCGCGGCGGCACGGGCCTGCGACGCAGTCCGCTGGATGGCCGGCACCATCCTGGGGGAAGGCCCGGAGTACCGGGGCGCCACCCTGGCGGCGGATCGCACCGGGCGGGTGCGCCCCGCCCCCCACCAACTCTTCGAAGCCGGACCGGGCGGCTGGTTCTTCCGTCGGTCCCTGGAGGATCGCGAATGATGCTGAAGCGCTGGGGACTGAACGTGGTGGCGATCCTGATCGGAGGCCTGGTCGGGATCGTGACGGTGACGTATGCCTCCCAGAAGATGGCACTGCCTCCCGTGCCGGCCATCCTGGTGATCCTCTTCTTCGCCGCCTTGTTCTACGCCATCTCCCACATCGCAGGGCCGAAGCTCTTTCCGGGTCCGACGGTCAGCGAGCTGGTCCATGCCGACCTCCCGCGGCGTCCCTGGGCCTGGCTCAAACCCGCCGGGATCGCCCCCCGCTCTCCCTTCCCCCTGAACAAGGACCAGGTGATCCTGGGGCGCGAGGTGCGCTGTGACGTGATGATCGCCAACGACTCGATCTCGCGCCGGCACGCCGAAATCGTGCGCATGGCCGAAGGCTGGCTGGTGCGGGACCTGGGCAGCCGCAACGGGACCTTCGTCAACGGCCAGCGCGTCCAGGAGTACGTCTTGCAGGAAGGCGACCTGATCACGATCGGCGACGTCAACCTGACCTTCGAAGCCCCCCGGACTCCGGTCCGCACGGCGGGCCCCGAACCCGTGGCCACCCTGGCCATCCGCCCGGGGGATATGGTCGCCCCGGACACGGCGGTCTGGAAGGGCGAAGGCAGCACCGAGGTCTGGAGGCCTCGCAAGGGATGAACGGGCTGCCCCGATCCGGAGACGGGTCCCCGGAACCGAGCTGCGTGCTGCTTTCGGGAGGGGTGGGCGGCGCCCGCATGGCAGCGGGCCTTCAGGAGGCCCTCCCGCCAGGCCGACTGAGCGTCCTGGGCAACACCGGGGACGACTTCGAACTCTTGGGCCTCCGGGTCTGTCCCGACCTGGACACGCTCCTCTACACCCTGGCCGGCCGGGCCCACCCCGACCAGGGCTGGGGACTCCAGAACGAGACCTGGCAGTGCATGCATGCCCTGGAGGAGCTGGGCGCTCCCTGCTGGTTCCAACTGGGCGACCGGGATCTGGCGACCCACCTGGTGCGGACGGAGGCCCTGAAGCAAGGGCGGAGCCTGACCGGGGTCACGGCCGATCTGGCCCGAGCCCTGGGTTTGAAGACGCGGGTCCTGCCGATGTGCGACGAAGCGGTCGGAACCCGACTGCGCACCCGGGAGGGCCTGCTGGACTTCCAGGACTACTTTGTCCGTCGGGGACAACGCGACCGGGTCCTGGAGGTGGAGTTCGCCGGAATCCGGCAGGCCCGGGCCACCCGGGAGGTGCTTGAAGCCCTGGCCCAGGCCGAGCTGGTGGTCCTGGCCCCCTCCAACCCTTTCGTCAGCATCGCTCCGATCCTGGCGGTCCCAGGCCTGGGCCAGGCCCTGGCGCAGTCGGCCGCCCGCAAGATCGCCGTGAGCCCCATCGTCGGCGGCCGCGCCCTGAAGGGACCTGCGGCCGCCATGCTGGAGTCCATGGGGCACGAGGTCTCGGCCCTGGGCGTGGCTCGCCTGTATTCCGGAGTGGTGGACGAGTTCGTGCTGGACCTGGAGGACGAGCACCTGGCCCCGGCGGTCGCCTCGCTGGGGATGATGCCCCGGGTCCTGCCCACCGTGATGAGCGGTCCTCGGGAAAGGCTGGCCCTGGCCCGGGCCCTGATCCGACCGTGAGCGTGGTGGCCGTGGTCCCCGTCAAGCACCTGGATCAGGCCAAAAGCCGCCTGGCGGGGGCCGTCCCGGATCGGCCCGGCCTGGCCCTGGTCCTGCTGGATCGGGTCCTGAGGGCCCTGCAAGAATCCCATGCATTGGATCGGATCCTGGTTGTCAGTCCCGACCCGCGGGTGGAGGGGGCCTGTCGAGGAGCCCGCTTTCTCCGCCAGAAGAGCCGGGGATTGAACCCGGGCCTGGAAGAAGCCCGCCGGGAGGCCCTGGCCCTGGAGGCCTCGGCCCTCCTGGTGGTGCTGGCCGACCTGGCCACCCTCAGCCCGACGACGGTGTGGAGGATGCTGAAGGTTGCGCCGTCGGTGCGCGGTGCCCTGCTGGCCCCGGACCGCCTGGGTCAGGGAACCAACGCCTTGTTCCTGCGCCCGCCGGACCTGCTGGCCTTCCGCTTCGGCTCCGGGAGCCTGCAGCATCACCAGGAGGAGGCGGCCCGGGTGGGGATCCCCCTGGAACTCTTCTGGGAGGCCGAGACCATGAACGATGTGGACACCCCCGATCATCTGTTGGAGACCGACCTGTCTTGAGCTTGACCTTGACGCCCTTGGAGGGAATTCCCGAGGTGCAGCCCGGGGATGATCTGGCCGGAATGCTGCTCGAGGCGGCCGCAGACCTGCTGGAGCCCGGGGACCTCCTGGTGGTCACCCACAAGGTCGTCAGCAAGGCCGAGGGGCGCCTGGTGGCCCTGGAATCGATCCAGCCCTCCGACCTGGCCCTCCGCTTTGCCCGGCGCTGGGGCAAGGATCCCCGAGCCGTCGAACTGGTGCTGCGCGAAAGCCAGGAGGTGGTCCGCATGGCCCGCGGAGTGATCATCAGCCGGACGCGGCACGGGCAGGTCTGCGCCAATGCCGGGGTGGACCTCTCCAACGCCGGAGGCGGCCAGGTGGCGTGTCTGCTGCCGCTCGACCCCGACGCCTCAGCCCGGGGCCTGGCCAGGCGGATCCAGGCCGCGGTCGGCTTCGCCGTGCCCGTGGTGGTCTGCGACTCGTTCGGTCGGGCCTGGCGGGAGGGGATCGTCAACGTGGCCCTGGGGGTGGCTGGCATGGATCCCTTCACCGACTATCGGGGCACCCGGGACCCCCACGGATACGACCTGCGGGTCAGCCGGATGGCCTCGGCGGATGCCCTGGCCGCGGCCGCCGAGCTGGCCATGGGCAAGGTGGACGGCGTCCCTGCGGTCCGGGTCCGGGGCTTTCCCTGGAGACCCGGCGAAGCCGGAGGCGTGGCGCTCGTCCGCCCTCCCGAGAACGATCTCTTCCCCTGATCCCCAGACCCCTCGAGAGGAGCTCCCCGCCATGTCCCGTCAGGTCGGATTCTTCGCCAGCACCGAGCAGTTCGGTCCCCGCGAGCTGCTGGAACAATGCGTCCAGGCCGAGCGGGTCGGCTTTCGCGCCATCATGGCCTCGGACCACTTCCACCCCTGGACTCCCCAGCAGGGTCAGAGCCCCTTCGTGTGGACCTGGCTGGGCGCCCTGGGGCGCGAGGTCTCGCTCCCCTTCGGCACGGCGGTGAGCGCGCCGGGCGACCGATATCACCCGACCGTGCTGGCCCAGGCGGCGGCCACCGTGGAGGCGATGTACCCGGGCCGCTTCCGGCTGGGCCTGGGGGCCGGAGAGGCCCTCAACGAACACATCACGGGGGGCTACTGGCCTGAACCCCAGGAGCG
This sequence comes from bacterium UBP9_UBA1432, assembly GCA_002329445.1. GTDB lineage: Bacteria > Vulcanimicrobiota > Xenobia > Xenobiales > Xenobiaceae > Xenobium > Xenobium purgamenti. Next base: position 9,699 of record DCTU01000291.1, on the reverse strand, counting down.
GGTCGCCCGACTCCTGGAGGCGGTCGGGATCCTGCGCCGGCTGTTCCAGGGCGAGGTGGTGCGCCATCAGGGCCGCTTCTTCCGGGTGGAGAGCGCGCGGCTCTACACGCTGCCGGAGACCCCGCCCCCGATCTTCATCGCCACCTCGGGCCCCTACCTCAGCCGCAAGACCGGAGAGCTCTGCGACGCCCTCATGACCGTGGGGGCCTCCGAAGAGAAGATCCGGATGCTGCTGGAGAACTTCGCGAAGGGAGCCCGCGCTGCGGGCAAGGACCCCGCCTCGATGCCCCGCATGCTGCTGGTGCACGTCTCGTGGGCCCCGACTCTGCAGGAGGCCGTCGACAACGCCCTGCACGAGTGGCCCAACGGCGGGATGAACTTCCCCAAGGGGGACATCCGCCGGCCCGAGGACTTCGAGGCCCTGGCCCGGATGGTCCGGCCCGAGCACTTCCAAGGCCGGGTCCTGATCTCCAGCCGGGCCGAAGAGCATGTGGCCTTCCTGCGCGGCCTCTTCGCGATGGGATTCGAGGAGATCCACGTCCACAACTGTGGTCGGAACCAGTCGGGATTCCTGGACTTCTACGGCCGGGAGGTCCTGCCCGAGGTGCTCAACGACCGCCCAGCCGATAGCCGACCCCAGGCTCGGTCAGGATGAAGATCGGCCGGACCGGGTCCGGTTCGATCTTGCGCCGAAGGTTGCTCACGTTCACCCGAAGCAGATGCGTCTCGTGGCCATACTCGGGGCCCCAGGCCTGCTCGAGGATCTGGCGATGCGTCAGCACCCGGCCCGCGTGCTGAACCAGAACGCGAAGCAGGTCGAACTCCCGAGGGGTCAGAGCGAGTTCCCGGTCCTCTCGGAAGACCCGATGGGCGGCCAGGTCGATCCGAAGGTCGCCGAGTTGCCGCACCGGCTCCCCCCCCGGTCCGCTGGCCGCCCGACGCAGGGCCGCCCGGACCCGCGCCAGGAGCTCCCCCAGTCCGAAGGGCTTGGTCAGGTAGTCGTCCGCACCGGCGTCCAGTGCTCGGATCTTGTCCTGCTCGGCCCCGCGAACCGAGAGCATGAGGACGGGAACCGCACTCCATCGACGCAGTTGCTCGACGACCTCGAAACCCTCCAGGTCGGGAAGCCCGACGTCCAGGACGACCAGATCCGGGCGTTCCTGACGAGCACAGGCCAGCGCCTCCTCCCCCGTGGAGGCTTCCAGGACCCGATAGCCGTGCCCGGAAAGCGAAACCCTGAGGAACTTGCGGATCGAAGCCTCGTCATCCACCACCAGGACCCGGGGAGGGTTGCTCATGCCTCCTCCTCGCTCGGCAGCCAGATCACCATCGTGGTCCCACCTCCTGGAGTTTCCTCGGCGCGAATCGTACCGCCATGCGCCTGGACGAACCCCTGGCAGATGGCCAGACCCAGCCCCGTCCCGGGAGGATCTCCCGGACGCCTCAACCGGTAGAACTTCTCGAAGGCCCGACGACGCCGGTCAGGAGGGATCCCCGGACCGTGGTCCACGACCCGCAACTCGACCCCACCGTTCGCCCGCGAGGCCTGCAGCTCGACCGAATCCCCCGCTGCCCCGTACTTGGCGGCGTTCTCCAACAGGTTGACCAGGACCTGGACCAGCAGGACCAGGTCACCTCGGACCATCGGCAGGTCCGGTTCAAGCGTGATATCGAACCGCCGTTCATCCCCCCAGGCCTGCAGGGCACTTCCGAGCAGATCCGCGATCTCGACGGGCTCGAGCCGCAGGGGAGTCACGCCGGCCTCGACGCGGGACATATCCAGGAGGTTGGCCACGAGCCGACTCAGCCGACGGGTCTGTTCACGCGCGAGCTGAACCAGCCCCTGGGTGGTCTCGTGGTCCAGGTCGAGCTCGGGATCACACAGATTGTCCAGCGCTCCCTGGATGGAGGAGATCGGGGTCTGCAAATCGTGGGAGACGGCGTTGAGCATCGTCGTCTGCAGTCTCTCGGCCTCGGCCACGAGCTGGGCATGGCGTGCCTCCTCGCCCAGTTGGACCCGCTCCACGGCCATGGCGGCCTGGGCCGCCGCCGATTCTACGGCATGAAGCGAGTCAGGCGAGGACGGCCTCTCCTGCAGGCACACCCATCCCAGCGGTCCTCGGGAGGAGGCCAGGGGAACTGCCAGAGCGCAGTCTTCCGGCACCCGGGCTCCGACCAGAAGGTGGGCCGGGGGCTGAAGAAGCTGATGGAGGTGGTGGTTCAGGGCCTCCTCGATGGCTCCGAGGTCTCCGGCCTGTGCCAGGGCGCGGCTGAAGGCATAGGCCGCAGCCATCTCGGCCTGGCTGCGGCGGGCCAGCTCGAACTGGGCCTGACGCCGGGCCGTCAGCTCGGAAATCAGGAGGCCGACCCCCAACATGACGCCGAACGTCAGGAAATACTCGGGCTGGTGGACGCGCAGGGTGTAGCGGGGAGGCACGAAGAAGAAGTTCAGGCCCACGACCCCCATCCCCGACGCCACCACCGCCGGCCAACGCCCCCAACAAGCGGCCGCCACCACGACCACCAGCAGGTACAGCATCACCAGGCCGTGAGGATGCAGGTAGGCCTCGGCGGCCTGACCCGCCGCCGTCACGGCCGCCACCATGGACGTGACCTTCACCAGGTTCCTGAATCCGCCACCTACCGTGGCATTCAGCCGCCGATTCGGGCCCGTCTGCGTCGTCAGGCGCACCTNNTCACGCCAGGCGGCGGATTCAGGAGGTTCCACACCAGATGACCACCCTGCCTGTCGGACATGCCCTTGCATTCCTCTCCGGTCAAGGTGCCCCTCCAACCCGATCAAAGCTGGAGCTGATTGCCGACTTCGAAGACCCTTCCGGGGGGAAGGCCGAAGAAGTAGGTGGCATTGCGCGCGTTCCTGGAGAGGACGGCGAAGAGACGCTCGCGCCACCAGGCCATCCCGCTGCCTCCTGCCCGACCCGGGACGACGGTCTCGCGCCCCAGGAAGTAGGTGCACTCCTGCAGGCGGATGGGACCATCCGGCAGCACCAGGCCCTTGAGCGCCGCCGGCACGTCGTGTCCCTGCTTGTACCCAAAGCGGAGATGGACCTCGAAGAGCCAGACGTCCTTCTTCTTGACGGAGACGCGCTCAGAAACGGGAACAGAAGGCCGGTCTGCGGTCTCCACCTTCACCACGATCACCCTCTGATGCACGATGTGGTTGTGACGAAGATTGCTCAGCAGCGCGACGGGGACGTTCCGCGGGTTTCCGCTCAGATAGATGGCCGTCCCCGCAACCCGGGTCGGGGGCTTCGACTTCAGGCCTTCCAGAAACCCCTCCCAGGGAATGGCCAGCTCCGCCAGACTGCGGGCCAGCGCGGCCCGCCCTCGACGCCAGGTGGACATCACCAGGTAGAACGCCATCCCCACCACCAGGGGGAACCAGCCCCCATGGGCAATCTTCAGCAGGTTTCCTCCCAAGAATCCGGCCTCGATCCCCAAGAAGAGGCCACACAGGAGCCCGGCGCGCACCACCGACCACCCCCATGCGTAACGCGCCAGGTAGAAGAAGAGCAAGGTGGTGATCAGCATGGTGGCCGTGACGGCAACCCCGTAGGCCGCCGCCAGGTTGCTGGAACTGCCGAATCCGGCGACCAGACCGATGCAGGCCAGCATCAGGGACCAGTTCACGAAGGGCACGTAGATCTGGCCGATCTGAAGGTCGGAGGTGTGTTGGACCTTCAGGCGCGGCAGGAATCCGAACTGAACAGCCTGCATGGTCAACGAGAAGACCCCGGAGATCAAGGCCTGGGAGGCGATGACCGTGGCCGCGGTGGCCAGGAGGACCATCGGCAACAGACCCCAGGCGGGAACCATCCGGAAGAAGGGATTCTCGATCGCGTCCGGCTGGCGCATCATCAGCGCCCCCTGCCCCAGATAGTTCAGCATCAGTGCAGGAAAGACGAAGGTGAACCAGGCCAGGCGGATCGGACGCACGCCGAAGTGCCCCATATCGGCATACAGGGCCTCGCCACCCGTCACCACGAGGAAGACTGAACCCAGGACCAGGAAGCCCGTCCATCCGTTGCGCCCGAAGAATTCCAGGGCCTGCCAGGGCGAAAGGCATGTCAGGACCCGGGGTTCCTGCACGATCTGGACGACTCCCAAGCCGCCCAGGGCCAGAAACCAGACGACCATGATCGGGCCGAAGACCCGCCCCACCTTCTCGGTCCCGTGACTCTGGGCAGCGAAGAGGCCCGCCAGGATCCCCACGGTGATCGGCAGGATCCAAGGCTCGAAGAAGGGCGTGGCGACGGCCAGGCCCTCCACGGCGCTGAGTACCGAGATCGCGGGTGTGATCATCCCATCACCGAAGAGAAGGGCCGTCCCGAAGAGCCCCAAGACCATCAGGAAGCCGAATCCCGCTGCCTCGCGCGCGGGTGACTCGCGAACGATGGCCGTCAAGGCCAGGATCCCCCCCTCTCCGTGGTGGTCGGCGCGGACCACGAAGGCCAGATACTTCAGGCAGACCACCAGGACCAACGACCACAACACCAGGGAAAGCACCCCCAGGACGTTGCCCGTCGTCGGCTCCAGGCCCAGACCGTGGTGGAAGGACTCCCGCAGGGCGTAAAGGGGACTGGTCCCGATATCTCCGTAGACGACTCCCAGCGCCCCCAGGGCCAACGGGAGAAGATCGCCCCCGAGCTTCGCCTGGGTCGGGTTGGGGACATCCAGCGTGGCGGCACAGGTCATGGGTCCATGTTGCCTCAACCTGGCCCCTTCGGGGGTCAAGCCCGCGTCAAGAACCCGGCCGATCCCATCAAGAGCGCATCAAGCTTCTGGCCCTGAATCCGCCAGCGACCGTGGCCTCCAGACCTCACGCCAGGCGGCGGATTCGGGGCTCGCCCCCCGCCCTTGACAACCCCGGGGGCTGACGTGCCAGGATCCAGGTATGGATCGACGCCTCCTGCTTCCCGCCGCGCTCCTGGCCACGGCCCTGCTGGGACTGCTGGCGTGGCGTGGGTGCGCCTGGCCTCCGGTGCGCAACCTGGGGGCCCGGGACGGGCCCATCGTGATCCTGGGGGACAGCCTGGCGGCCGGGGTCGGCTCGAAGGGGGGGCAGAGGGGATTCGTGACGAGGCTCTCCGAGAAGCTGGGCGTGGAGATCGTGAACCGCGGCGTCTCCGGGAACACCACCCAGGACGGCCTGGAGCGCCTGGAGACAGACGTGCTCGCCCTGCAACCGGCGCTGGTGATCCTGGAACTGGGAGGCAATGACTTCCTGCGCCGGGTGGATCCGGATCAGACCTTCGCCAACCTGGAGACCATGATCCGGCGCAGTCAGGAAGAAGGAGCTGCCGTGCTGGTCCTCGGGGTCCGCGGCGGGCTTCTGGGCGGCTCCCGAGGGGATCGCTTCCGGGAGGTGGCACGCCGCCACCAGGCGGCCTACGTCTCCGACATCCTGGACGGGGTCTTCGCCCGACCGGCCCTGATGGCGGATTCCATCCACCCCAACGACGCGGGCCACCAGAAGATCGCCGAGAGGCTCGAACCCGTCATGCGCCGACTGCTGCGGGAGATGGGACCGACCTCTCCGCCCCCGGCCCGCTGAGCATCGCTGGAGGACAGAGTCGGAAGGGGCGTCCGCCTCAGACCCGAGGCGTCAAAGGCAGATTGGGCCGGGCGTCCAGGGTCAGCGGTGAACGCAGGCCCAATCGCGCCAGTTCCCACCCGGCGCGGGCGATCATGGCGGCGTTGTCGGTACACAGGCCGATGGAGGGCGAGCGAAGCGGAATGCCGGCCTTCTGGCATGCCTCCTCCATGCGCCGTCTCAATCCTGAGTTGGCCGCCACCCCTCCCGCCACGGCCACCGTCCGGGCCCCGCAGGTTCGGGCTGCGCGCAAGGTCTTGGTGACCAGGACGTCCACGACCGCGTCCTGGAAGGACGCGCACAGATCGTCATCGGAGACCCGGTCGGTCGACTGCAGATGCACCAGGACCGCCGTCTTGAGCCCCGAGAACGAGAACTCGTAGCCCACCTCGCGCATCGGCCGAGGCAGGCTCAGCCGGGACGGGTCTCCACGACGAGCCGCCTGGTCGATCCGCGGACCGCCCGGGTAACCCAGGCCCAAGGCCTTGGCCACCTTGTCGAAGGCTTCGCCGGCGGCGTCGTCTCGGGTCGACCCCAGGACCCGATAGGCTCCAGGCGTGGTCATCTCCACGATCTGCGTATGTCCACCCGAAACCAGCAGGCAGACCAGGGGCAGCTCGAGGTCCGGGTGCTCGAGGAAGGTGGAATAGAGGTGACCCTCCAGGTGGTTGACCCCGATCAGCGGGATTTCCAACAGGCCCGCCAGCGTCTTGGCCGCCGCCACGCCCAGCAGGACCGCGCCCACCAGGCCGGGGCCGTGGGTGACGGCGACGGCATCGAGCTCCGAGAAGCGGCAGCCTGCCCGCTCCATGGCCTCCTCCAGCAGGGGGTTGAGGACCTCCATGTGGGCGCGGCAGGCCACCTCGGGCACGACCCCGCCATACTTCTCGTGGAGGGCCACCTGGGATGAGACCAGGTTGACCCGGCAGTGCCGCCCGTCCTCGAGAAGGGCCACCGAGGTTTCGTCACACGAGGACTCCAGGCCCAGGACCAGGCGCGGGGTGTAGGGCTCGACCCGATAGTGGCTCATGGACGGACCTCCGCGGATTCCCAGGTCGAGCGAAGCGCCTCCATGCGCCGGGCATACTCGGAGGCCTGGAGGCCTCCGACCCACATCACGAGGGCATCGTCCTTCCCGTCATAGTATCTCTTGCGGACCCCGACCCGGGTGAAGCCGAAGGCCTCGTACAGAGCGATGGCAGGCTGACTGGTGGGACGGACCTCCAGGCCGGACCACTCACACCCGTGGTCCACGGCCTCCTGCATCAGATGCCAGAAGAGCCTCTTGCCGATTCCCTTTCCCCGGGATTCTGGGCGGACGGCCACCGAGGTGATGTGCATCTCGTCGAGGATCAACCAGGCGCCGGCATAGCCCAGGACCTGCCCTCCCTGCAGGGCGACCAGGTAGCAGGCCGCGCCATTCCTCTCGATCTCGTTGAGGAAGGCGTCCTCGGGCCAGGTGTTGTCAAAGCAGGCCCTCTCGAGGGCCTGGACCTCGGGGATGTGCTGCCGGGTCATCTTCTCGAAGGTCAGCCCGTTCAAGGCTGGACTCCGTGCAGTTGGACCTCGGCCGAGCGCAGGTAGGTCGGGGCCAGATCCAGGGCAGCCACCGGGTCGGCCCGCCGACCCGCCAGGGCCACGGCCGAGCCTCGGATCTGCGCGAAGACGGGCGGCAGGACCCGCACGCCGGGAACCTGGGACAGAACCGGACCGTAGCGCGCGGCGGCGCTGCCCACCAGGACCCCTCCCCCCCAGGATTCCAGGGCGCCGGCCAGTTCCTCGGGGGTGAAGGCCCGGTCCTCGGTCAGGCGCAGGCATTCACCGGCCCGGGTCTCGAAGCAGGCCGCGAAGATCTCGCCCCGACGAGCATCCAGGGCGGCCACCACCCGGGGTGAGTCGGGGACGTTCCAGGCCAGGGCCTCCAGGGTGTCGACCGGCACGACCCGGCACCCCAGGACCTGGGCCATGGTCCGGGCCGTCACGATCCCCAGCCGCAGCCCCGTGAACGAACCGGGGCCGGCCGTCACGGCCACCCGGTCCAGATCCGCCAGGCGGACCCCTGCCCGGGAAGCGCATTCGGTCAGGGCGGGAAAGAGCAGGCGCAGGTGGGCCCGAGCGCTGGTGCCGCCGCTCTCGGCCAGGCAGTCCGCCCCGCGCATCAAGGCCACGCTGTAGGTCTCGCCGGTGCAGTCCAGCCCGGCCACCAGGGTGTTCACGCCAATCCCTCCAGAAGCTCGCTCCCACGCGCCCCGAGTCCGCGAAGGCGGATCCTGCGATCCTCCGGAGCCCCCTCGCGCTCCAGGCGGATCTCCAGGCGTTCCTGGGGCAGAAGACCCTCGGCCCGCTCCGACCATTCCAGCACCGCCACGCCCTCGCCCTCCAGGTATTCCTCGGCTCCGATCCCGAGCAGGTCCTCGGGTCCGCCCAGCCTCCAGGCATCGAAGTGGTACAGGGGGAGGCGACCCTCGTAGACGTGCATCAGGACGAAGGTCGGGCTGGAGACCGGCTCGACGCAGCCCAGGCCGCGCGCCAGTCCCCGCACCAGGGTCGTCTTGCCCGCCCCCAGATCCCCGGTCAAGGCCAGCACGTCGCCGGGCCTCAGGCGTTCACCCAGGCGCTCACCCAGACGCTCGGTCTCGGCCTCCGAGTGGGAGACCACGACTCTTTCCAGCATGGGAACGACTATAGGAACTTCGAGGCCTCCCGGTCAACCGAGGCAGATTCTGCGGAATCCTCCGCCTGCCGTGGCATTCGGCCGCCGATCGCGTGCGGAGGCTCACTCCCGAAGGTCCCTCCGCCGTCGGAAGGGGTCCGGACTCATTCCCAGGAAACCCGTTCCAGGAGGGTTCGACCTTGACCAGAACGGTTCGACGACTGCTCATCCTCTGCCTGGTGGCCGCATGCACCTCGGCTGTCCCCGCCCGGGCCGCAGGAAGCGACTTCCGAGGGCTGCTGCCCCGGTATCTGCAGAGCATCGCCCTGGTCCTGACCGACTCGGGGACCGGCACGGCCTTCGCCGTCGAGGCCACCCCCTCAGGCACCTTGTTGATCACCTCCAGCCACGTGGTGGAGGGCGCCCACGGCGTCCGCCTGCGAATCGGCGAGTCCGAGCCCGTGGAGGCCAGGGTCGTCGCCGACGATCCCGAGGTGGACCTGGCCCTGCTGGAGGTCACCGGGCTGAGCCTGCCAACCCTGCCCCTGGCCCAGACCGATCCGGGAGTCGGTACGGACGTCGCGGTGGTCGGCTACCCGCTGGCAGACCGCCTCCAGTCGGTGGGGATGGGCGCGCAGCCCTCCCTGTCCAAGGGTGTTCTCAGCGCCATCCGCCAGAAGGAGGGGGGGTCGGTCCTGCAGGTGGATGTCCCGGTCAATCCCGGCAACAGCGGGGGGCCGGCCTTCGATTGGGAGACCGGGGAGGTGATCGGGGTCGTCGTCGCTCGCCTGCGGGACGCCTCCGACATCAACTTCCTGGTGGGGACGACCTCGATCCACGCCTTCCTGGCCGAGCGACCGGCCCCGGCCCCCATCCAGACTCTCGACTCCGGTTCGATCCGCGACCTGCTCGACCAGTCGGGAATCCCCTATGAAATCAACGAACAGGGCAACTTCAAGATCGTCCGGAAGTTCGAGAACGAACGCACGCAACTGGTCCTGATCTACGGGCGGGTCTGGGACTACCAGGGCATCAAGATCCGCGAGCTCTGGGCCCCGGCCTTCCGCCTGGGCGGCGACCTGCCGGCGGACCTCGCCAACCGGCTCCTGCAGATGAGCCAGGTGGCCAAGATCGGGGGCTGGCAGGTCATCGAGGTCGGGCAGGACCGCCTGGTGACCTACGCCATCAAGGTCGTGGACCGCATGACGGTGGACGAACTGCGCAAGTGGATCGACTACGTGGCCTCCTATGCGGACACCATGGAGCGGGAGGTCACCGGCAAGGACGACTACTGAGCCGCGCTGGCAACCCCAGGCGGGCCTGTCCGCGCCATGCCCGGGTCCGAGTCCTCGAGGGAAGGGGCCGAGACCTCCGTCCGGGTCGGGCCGCCCGCCAGAAGACGCCACGTCAGGCTGGCCAGGATGGCCCCCAG
>DCTU01000009.1:4931-10201 GCA_002329445.1 bacterium UBP9_UBA1432 | reverse complement strand
CGAAGGCAACCGGATGAGCGAAAAATCCTGGGCCTCCCTGGCCCCGCTCCTGGACGCCCGGCGCTACGTCGAGTCCATCGTGGCGGGCATCAAGATCCCCGCCCACCCCGACTTCCGCTTCTGCGCCACGATGAATGACGACTCCAGCACCTTTGAACTTCCCGAATACATCCACTCGCGGCTGCAGCCCCAAATCATGGTGGAGTTCCCCGAGCGGGAAGAGGAGCTGCTCATCCTGCGCGAGACGCTGCCCTTCCTGAAGGACAGCCTGCTGGAGTACGTGGCCGATTTCTTGCAGAGGGCCCACCGGGCCGACGAGAACTACACCGTGCGCGACGGGATCAACGTGGCCCGCTACGCCTCCCGGATCGCCAAGGCCCAGGGAAGGGAGGCTCAGGCCGCCATGCACCAGTCCATCCGCATGGTCCTGGGCGAGGAGGCCCTGGTCTATGCGACCTGACCCCTCTTCAGAGGGAGATGGGCCATTCACCCTGGGAGAAGCGCCTCTGCGGATCGTGCCGGTCTGCCACGACCGGATGGAGTTCGCCGAGGCCGTGCGCCAGGCCATCCGGCACTTCCGCCCCCAGGCCGTCGCCGTCGAGATGCCGCCAGCCCTGGGCGAGGCCTTCCAGCGCGCCGTGGACCGGCTGCCCTACCTGTCCGTGCTGGTCTACCAGGACGAGGACGGGCAGGCCATGTACGTCCCCGTGGAGCCCGCCGACCCCCTGGTGGAGGCGGTGCGGACGGCCCGTGAGCTGGGTCTGCCGGTCCACTTCGTGGATCTGCACGTCACCAGCTATCCCGAACATCGGGACCTGCTGCCCGACGCCTACCTGCTCAACGCCGGCGGTTTGAAGGCCTACTGGGAGGCCTTCCAGGCCCTTCCCCAACCGCCCCGAGGTCCCCTGGACGAGCGTCGTGAGGCCCATATGGCGGCCCGCGCCCAGACCCTGTCGCGCGAGGCCGACCTGCTGCTGGTCTGTGGGATGGCCCACGCCCGAGGGATCATGCAGGCCCTGGCCGAGGGCACGAGCCAGATTCACCGGCACCGCCCGTTGGGCCCGGTCCAAGTCGCCGACCCCGACCTGGACTCGGTGCGCGAGATCTGCGCCGAGATGCCCCTGGTCAACGCGGTCTACGAGTTCTCCAGGGGCGGACCGGGGCCGGAGGGCGCCTGGGCGCCCCCGCCTGTGGACGAAGACCCCCCCGCTCCCCCACCCACACGGCTGGAGGGCCTGTCGGGCCAGGACGCCATCCGTTCGCTGGAGGCCCTGCTGGGCATGACCCCGGGCGTCCTGAAGGAAGAGGATGTGCCGCCCGAGGTGCGCCGCGCCGTGGCCCGCCACCTTCAGGCCCTGAAGGACCCCGGGTGGCGCCTGCCCGGTCAGGAGTTCGACCTGGCTCCTCCCCTCTCGGGGGCTCCCCAGGCCCCCCGGGCCCGGATCTTCAAGTTCCGCTCGGTACCCGACCGCCGCCCCGAGATGCGCGAGTTCCTGCAGGAGCTGGCCGGTCGGCCCTTCCTGGATCGCCAGAGGGTGCTGGCGGCCCTCTTCGAACGGGCCGCCGCACATCACGCCCAGAATACCGGCGAGCCCTTCAAGTCCTGGCAACGCCGGACCCTGGTTCAATATGCAGGGAACTACAGCCGCCTGCGCGGCGACCTGCTGCCGGGGCTGTACGCCTGCGTGGTCGCGGCCCGCGGGGTGGCGGACGACAACTACGCCTACGAGGTCTGGGATCTGGGGAGCTTCTACCCGTGGACCGAGGCCGGCGACGGGCCCCCGACGATCCGGGTTCGAGCCGGGGAGGTCTGGCTGGACGGGGTGAAGACCATGCGCTTCCGGCGGCGTCTGCCCCGTCTGCGCGAACGCCTGGTTCGCGTCCCGGTCAAGCACCGCCCCCAGGAGGAGAACCCGGGCGACTGGGCCCGCGAGTTCCAACAAGGCACCATCTGCTCCTACCCGCCCGAGGACGTGGTCATCGAAGACTTCGGGCGCTACCTGCAGAAGAAGGCCCTTCAGGTGCTCTCGGAAGAGCGCACCCGGGTGGAGGAGTTCTCGACCTCCATGCTGGATGGCATCGAGATGCGCGAGACGCTGCGCAACTGGCCCCAAGGCCAGAAGATCTACGTCCGGGAGCTGCAGAAGGTCCAGGGCGGTGCCGGCTCGGTCGTGGTGGTCTTTGACGAGGATCTGGAAGAACAGCGCTATCCCTGGCGGATGTCCTGGCACGGCGAGCATGACCAGGAATCCGACATGGCCTTCTTCTCCACGCCGGCCTCAGCCAAGGTCGTCGGCCCCGGGATCGCGCGCTGCGAGTACGGAGGGTTCATGCTGACCTACCCTCCCGGACGCCTGATGGACGTCTGGACCGACCCCGCCTACGATGCCGCCCGGACCAACGCCGAGACGCTCCTGATGGCGGCCATCGACTACAGCCAGGAGAAACACGTGGTGTACGTGGCCGCCAGGCCGCCCCGAACCTGGATGCGCACCTTCGCGTCGCGGCTGGGCAAGAAGGTCGTCTACCTGCCCCTGGGCACCCTCTCGCCCCTCACCTGCAAGAAGCTTCGGGTCTTCCACGTGCTCTCCGGGCACCGGGTGCGCCAGATCGCGCGCGACTACATCTGGTAGGCACCCGGCCCTGGCGCCCCTGATCTCTCCGACGCCCAGGAGAGCCCGCGCGACTCGAAGAATCCTGGAGGGCACTTCGAGCCTTGGAGAAGACCATGCCCCGACGCTATCTTCTGGCCCTGGACCAGGGAACCACCGGCACCACCTGCCTGCTCTTCGATCTGGATCTCCGCGTGGTCGGTCGCGCCTATCAGGAGGTGCGCTGCGCCTTCCCCCAGCCCGGTTGGGTCTCGCAGGACCCTGAGGAGCTCTGGGCCTCCAGCCAGGTGGCCATGCGAGGGGCCCTGCGCCACGCCGGCGTGGAGGCCTCGGAGGTGGCGGCGCTGGGGCTGACCAACCAGCGCGAGACCACCATCCTCTGGGACCGGGCCAACGGTCGACCCATCCACGACGCGGTGGTCTGGCAGTGCCGACGCTCGGCGGGCATCGTGCGCGAGTGGACCGGGCGGGGACTGACCGAGCGGATCCAGAAGAGTACCGGTCTGGTGCCGGATGCCTACTTCTCGGCCTCCAAGATCCGCTGGATCCTGGATCAGGTTCCCGGGGCCGAGGAACGGGCCCGACGCGGAGAGCTGGCCTTCGGCACGGTGGACTGCTGGATCCTCTGGAAGCTGACGGGAGGCCGGGTGCACGCCACCGAGGCCAGCAACGCCGCCCGCACGATGCTGTACGATATCCACGCGCGAACCTGGGACCAGGGTCTCCTGGACGAATTCCGGATCCCACCGGCCCTGCTGCCCCGCGTCCTGCCCACCACCGCCGAGTTCGGAGTGCTGGACGCCGAGATCCTGGGCGCCGAGATCCCCATCCTGGGAATGGCCGGAGACCAGCAGGCAGCCCTCTTCGGACAGTGCTGCTTCGAACCGGGGGACGTGAAGAACACCTATGGGACCGGGTGCTTCCTGGTGATGAACACCGGGGAGGAGGCCGTCGCCTCCACCAACCGGCTGCTGACCACCATCGCCTGGGACCTGGACGGCGAGGTCCACTACGCCCTGGAAGGCAGCGTCTTCTCGGCCGGCTCGGCCATCCAGTGGCTGCGCGACGGGCTGGGCCTGATCCGCACCGCCGCCGAGACCGAGGAGCTGGCCCGACGCCTGACCGACAACGACGGGGTCTACCTGGTGCCGGCCTTCAGCGGCCTGGGTGCCCCCTACTGGGATCCCCACGCCCGCGCGGCCCTGGTGGGCATGACCCGGGATACCCGCCCCGAGCACCTGGCCCGTGCTGCCCTGGAGGCCTCCGCCTACCAGACCCGCGACGTGGTCGAAGCCATGATCACCGACTCGGGACGCCGGGTTGGCGGCCTGCGGGTCGATGGCGGCATGGTGGCCAACGACTTCCTGATGCAGTTCCAGGCCGACCTGCTGGGGGCCCCCGTCCTGCGACCGGCGATGTCGGAATCGACGGCCCTGGGCGCAGCCACCCTGGCCGGGCTCAAGGCCAACCTCTTCGACCGGGCGCGCCTGGCCGAGCTGCACCGCATCGAGCACACCTTCCATCCAGCCCTCCCCGCCCAGTCCCGAGAGGCCCTCTACGCGGGATGGAAGGACGCCGTGGCCCGTGCCCTCTCGCCTTCACCGGCCTGAATCCGGCCCCAGACCAGTCCAACGGCCGCGCGAAGACCCAAATCCAGATCCAAGGGAGACCCACATGCTTCCTGGCCCGACCCTCCTCAAGGCCTGTCCCCACTGCTCGAGGCACTTCCTCGTGCCCACCCTGACATCCGGAAACACCTTCGGAGCGATTCAATACTCCGACGGGAAGACGGTCGCGCCCATGCTGCCCGAGATGCCCCGCTTCCACCTGTGCCGGGATTGCGGGAAACCCTTCTGGATCAGCGAAGCCCCGGAGCTCGGCCGGACCGACGAGCTCTCGGGCGAGCTTCCCCGGGATCTCCAGACTGCCCGGGTCCCCTCGGCAGACGAGTATCTGGAGGCTCTCCAGAAGGGCCTGGCCCGAGGGGAGGAGGAAGAGCGCACGCTCCGGCTCGGCTGGTGGTGGGCCGTCAACGACCCCGAACGCGCCCTGCGCGCCCAGGAGGCTCCCCCCCCTCGCCCGGAGGGCTGGGAGGTCGAACTGAGCCGACTGACCGGCCTCCTGGATCGGGACGATCCGACCCACCGGCTCTTCCTGGGCGAGATGGCCCGCCAGCAGGGACGATTCGAAGAGGCCGTCCAGCTCCTCTCCGAATCCGTCCCCGAAGGACTCCAGCCGGCCGCTCGAGGCCTGCTGGCCCTGGTTGAGAAGCGCTCCCGGCGCGTCGAGCCGTTGCCTCGACCGAACTGAATCCCGCCTTTTTACAATCCGCACCATCTCGGCAACAAACTTTACGATTCGGCAACATTTCCTGGGCAGATCCGAAGGTTTTCAGGCGCTACTCTGAGACTGAGGCAAAGTCCATCCCGAAGCCAGGCGAGCCACGCGACCTGGGGCTCGCGAACCCTGGCGACAGAACGGTCCACCATTCCGGAGAGCGGAGGCGTCCATGTTGGAACCGACCAAGATCGTCAAAGAGGCCCTGATCAAGCGGACCCATGGGTCCTCCCCCGCCGGGCAGTCCGGCACCCCCTCGACCAGCCAGGCGGCTCAACGGGCCTCGGGCGCCAGCGCCTCCACGCCCGGCTCGGCCTCGGA
>DCTU01000009.1:2068-4806 GCA_002329445.1 bacterium UBP9_UBA1432 | reverse complement strand
CGTCGCGACGGCATCATCTCCACCAACGATCTGAAGGCCTTCTCGGAGGGCAACTTCAATCGCGATGCGGCCCGTGAGCAGTTGCTGGACCTGGGCGTGGCCGAGGCGGACCTGGACACCACCCTGGACCGCCTCACCGAGAGCGCCAGCTACCTGCTGAAGAACGAGGATGTCCTGGACCGCCTGGACGTGGCCAACGACCAGCGCGGCGGGACCGATGGCCGGATCAGCCGGGGCGACATCTCCCGCGAGGTCTTCCAGCGCCAGCTCGAGCAGGCCCGCAACGGGGAGCTCCCTCCCGGTCCTCCGGCCAGCAACCGGGGCAGCTACGAGCCGACCGTGACCACCAAGAACTCCGAGCGGAGCCCCGAGGTCATCGCCCAGCAGGAACTGGCGATCCTGGAGGCCGTGAACTCCGGTGAGCCCGTCAGCTTCACCAACGCCAACGGACAGACCGAGGAGCTGACCGTGCGCCAGGTCCACAACACCGGCGGCAACGCGGTGTATGAGATCACCGGCGCCGACGGGCACACCATGCGGATCGAATCCGAGCTGGGCGCCAGCGAGAACCGCACCGCCCTGGCCCGTCTGGCCGACTACTACACCCAGCTTCCCGAGAACCTGCGCGACACGGTGGACAAGATCGAATTCCGCCGCGAGCCCGACGACAGCGCCGCCGCCCGGTTCTACAGCAGCGGAGACCGGATTGTGTTCTATGATGGCCTGAAGCACCTCAACGAGGAGGTCTTCGACCACGAATTCGCCCACGGCATCGGCTACGAGAACGACGGGCTGGGCGAAGGCGTCCTGGACCACATCGGTCGGTTCTTCACCGGCTCGGAAGGCGAGGGCACCCCAGAGGGCTGGACCGACGCCATCGAGGCCGACGCCGACGAGCGCATCAGCGACTACGCCAACACCAACATCAAGGAAGACTTCGCCGAGTGCTGGGCCGCCTACATGGAGGCCGTGGACAACGGCCCGGAGGCCCTGGCCAAGCTGGAGGAGGCCTACCCGGCCCGCTACGCCATCATGGAAGAGCTGTACAACCGCGAATAGCCTCCCGCGACCGCGGGGACGCGGAATCCCGGTCAACTGGGGCATCCCAGGCAGGAAGGCGGCATCCGACCGAAAAGAGGCTCGGATGCCGCTTTTCCTTTCCTCTCCGAGGTGTGACTCCCCACCCGCCGAAACCCGGCCGGAGAGCCTCGCATGAGCGCCTCTCCCGAGGTGACCCCACCGACCCGCATCCCCCGCCAGATCTCCTACATCATCGGCAACGAGGGCTGCGAACGCTTCAGCTTCTATGGGATGAGGAACATCCTGACGGTGTTCCTGGTCACCTCGCTTCTGGCCTACCTCCCCGAAGCCGACCGGGAGGGCGCCGCCAAGGAGGTCTTCCACACCTTCGTGATCGGGGTGTACTTCTTCCCACTTCTGGGCGGCTGGCTGGCGGACCGGTTCTGGGGAAAATACAACACGATCCTCTGGCTGAGCCTGGTCTACTGCCTGGGGCACCTCTTCCTGGCGGTCTTCGAGTCCAGCCGCATGGGCTTCTTCGCCGGACTGGCCTTGATCGCCCTGGGTTCGGGTGGCATCAAGCCCTGCGTGGCCTCCTTCGTCGGCGACCAGTTCGACCAGAACAACAAGCACAGCGCCAAGGTGGTCTTCGACGCCTTCTACTGGATCATCAACTTCGGCTCGTTCTTTGCCTCGCTGCTGATGCCCATCTTCCTGAAGGGTTTCGGTCCCAGCGTGGCCTTCGGCATCCCAGGCCTCTTGATGTTCATCGCCACCGTGGTCTTCTGGTTCGGGCGCAAGCACTACGTCATGGTGCCTCCCGCCCCGCCGAACCCCCACTCGTTCCTGAACGTCTCGCGCACGGCGCTGGCCGCCAGCCCCCAAGGCCGGACCTACGCCATGGTGGCCGTCCTGACGGCCCTGGCCTCGCTGGGACTGACGCCTCAGTTCGGAATCGTCATCGCCCTGTGCACGGCCATGGTGGCCTTCATCGCCCTGGGCGGCCTGGGCGTCTGGCGACAGCTCGACCTGGCCCGGGGGACCCACCCCGACGAGGCCGTCGACGGGGTGCGCGCGGTCCTGCGCGTGCTGGTGCTGTTCTTCCTGGTCACCCCCTTCTGGTCTCTCTTCGACCAGAAGGCCTCGACCTGGATCCTGCAGGCAGACCTGATGTCCAAGCCCACCTGGTTCCAGTCCTCCCAGATGCAGGCACTCAACCCGGCCCTGGTGATGATCCTGATCCCCTTCAACAACCTGATCCTCTATCCCACCCTGGCTCGACTCGGCTACCAGATGACGGCCCTGCGCCGCATGACCTCCGGGATCGCCTTCTCGGGGCTCTCATGGGTCGTGGTGGGCGGCATGCAGGTCATCCTGGACGGCGGGACGACCTTCTCGATCGTCTGGCAGGTGCTGCCCTACGCGCTTCTGACCTTTGGAGAGGTGCTGGTCTCCGCCACCGGCCTGGAGTTCGCCTACAGCCAGGCCCCGGCGGCCATGAAGGGCACGTTGATGAGCTTCTGGAACCTGACGGTCACGGTCGGGAACCTCTGGGTCCTGGTGGTGAATGCCAGCGTGAAGAACCAGGTGGTGACCGACTTCATCGCCTCGACGGGCTTCGGCGTCACCGCCTTCCAGATGTTCTTCTTTGCGGCCTTCGCCTTCGTGGCGGCCCTGGTCTTCGGCCTGGTCGCCCGGACCTACCCCATGGCCGACCA
>DCTU01000009.1:0-2008 GCA_002329445.1 bacterium UBP9_UBA1432 | reverse complement strand
CGGCTGGGATCGGGCTCGAGCTTCTTGCGCAGATAGTTCACGTACAGGCGCAGCAGTTGCGTATCATCCCGATACTCGCTGCCCCAGACCCGGCTGAGCAGGTTCTCATGCGAGAGAAGCCTGCCGGGGTGATTCATGAAGTGGTGCAGCAGGCGGTACTCGGTGGGGCGCAGATGGACCGGCTCGCCTTCCACTTCGGCCAGGCGGCGGTCGAAATCGACGACCAGGCGCTCGTCCACCTGAACCCGATTCCGGGCCAGGGGCGCAGGAGCCTCGGCCCGGCGCAGGACCGCCTTGATCCGGCTGACCAGCTCGCGGTGCCCGAAAGGCTTCCCGATGTAGTCGTCGGCCCCCAGCTCCAGGCCGCGCACCCGCGCATCCTCGTCGTCCTGGACGGTCAGCATGATGCAGGGAACCCCCTGGGCTTGACGGACCTGGCGCAGGACCTCAAAGCCGGAAAGATCCGGCAGGTTCACGTCCAGGAGGGCCAGATCCGGGAGCTCTTCGCGAATCCGCTCCAGACCTTCCAGCCCGGTGGTGGCCCCGGAGACGACGAAGCCCGCATTCTCCAGCGTCGTTCGGACCAGATCCAGGATATGGGGTTCGTCCTCCACCACGACGATGCGGCGTCCGCGAAAATCGTCTGCGTTCATGTCAGCTCCCTCGGCAAGGTGAAGTAGAAGCAGGCTCCCCCTTCGGGCCCCGCCTCCACTCCGATGCGGCCCCCGTGGGCTTCCACCAGGGCCTTGGCGATGAAGAGGCCCAGCCCGCTCCCGCGGGCCCGGGTCTCGGCGCCTCGTTCAAAGAATCCGAAGATCCTCTGGCGATCCTGGGCGGGAATCCCCGGGCCCCGGTCGGTGACGCGCACCCGAAGCTCGCGTTCCAGCGCCTCCACTTCGACGATCACGCGTCCCCCGGCCCCGTGCTTCAGGGCGTTTTCCAGCAGGTTGGTCAGGACCTGCTCGATGCGGGTGGCATCCGCCCGAGCAGGGGGAAGACCCTCGGGAAGCCGCGACTCCATCTGGACCGAGCGGGCCAGGGCCAGGGGCTCCAAGCGCCGCAAGGTGCGGGCCAGGAGTTCCTGGAGATCCACCGCCTCCGGGCGGATCCGGATGCCTCCCGCCTGGATCGAGGTGGCCTCCAGCATCTGGCGGATCATCTTCTGCAGGCGGTCGCTCTCCTCCAGGATCACGGCCGCCTTCTCGCGGGCCTGCTCCGGCCCCAGCTCCACCTCGGGATCGCTCAGAAGGCCCGCAAAACCCTTGATGACGGCGATGGGGGTCTGGAGCTCGTGGGAGAGGGCCGAGAGGAAGATCTTGCCCAGCCTCTCGGTCTCCTTGCGCCGTCGGGTGTCACGCACCGTCATGACCCAGCCTGCGGGCTGATGGGACTCGTCGCGGACGGTCACTCCGCTCACCTCGACGTCGACGGGTTGCCCCTGTCGATCCACCAGGCGCGCCTCGACCGGTTCGGCCGTGATCGGAAAGGGGACCGGCTGAGGTCGCCGATAGAGCGTCAGACCGGCCTGCGACCCGGCCGCCAGGCGCAGAGGGAAGACCTCGTGGGCCGGCCGACCGACCGCCTCGGCCACCTTCCAGCCCGAGAGGCCCTCCATGCTGGCGTTGAGACCTACCACCAGGCCATCCCGGTCCAGGATGGCCACCCCGTCGGAGGACTGGGTCACCAGGGCCTCCAGCCACAACCGCTCCCTCAGGAGGTGCTGGAGCAGGCGGGCGTTCTGGACCACAATCTCCAGCCGATCCACCACCAGGTTGTACATCTGGGGCGACTCGCGCAGGAAGCCGGGCGCGTCGGTGGGATGCAGGACGCAGAAGAGGCCCACCGACCGCCCCCGAATCCGCACCGGCATGGCCACGGCATGCAGCGGGCCCAGCCCGGCCCGCAGGCTCTCGGCCGCGAAGCGTCGCTGCAGGTTGGTCACCGACTCGGCCGACTCGGCCGCCACCCCGGGAACCGCCTCCTCGACCAGTTGCGAGAGAAGCCTCCC
>DCTU01000456.1:4701-5116 GCA_002329445.1 bacterium UBP9_UBA1432 | reverse complement strand
CTGCGGTCATACTGCCGTCGCATGTGGTGGCTCTCGGCATGGGTCAGCTCGTGGGCCAGGATGGCGGCCAGCTCGTCCGGCGTCTCCAAAGCCCGCAGCAGTCCCGAGGTCACGTAGATCGGCCCGGTCGGCACCGAGAAGGCGTTGAGCTCATCCGAGTCCAGCACGACGAAGCGGTAACCCTGGTCTGCGAAGCGGTTGGATTCCATCAGGCGCACGCCCACCGACCAGACCCGGTCGCGCTCTTCCGGGTCGTGCGAGACCCGATAGCGGTCTTCGATCATGCCGGCCGCGGACTGTGCCAGCCGGCGCTCCAGTTCGTCCTGGCCGACCAGTCGGTTGGTCTCAGGAAAACAGATCGGGCAGGGGCGCATGCCCTCCTGCTCCGCCAGCGAGCGGTCGGAAAGGGCGCGGA
>DCTU01000456.1:2513-4584 GCA_002329445.1 bacterium UBP9_UBA1432 | reverse complement strand
CCGCGGTTTCGCCGTCCGAGGCGATCAGCAGGAGCCGCCCCGGGCGGAACAGGGCGGTGCGATGTCGCGAAGCCAGCAGCCGGCGGGGGTTGGCCAGCAGGCGCGCCTTCTGTTCGACCGTCAGGTTCCGCGTGGCGCCCGGGTCGAGGAGGTCCTGCCAGGCGTGGACCAGGCCTGGTTGTGTCGGGAGCGACAGGTCCTCCTGGGTTCGGGGCGTCCAGTTCCAGTCCCGATCCAGAAGCAGGACCCCCAGGAGCGGGGCCTCCTCGGCGGCGAGCGGTCCCGGCGCGAAACCGCCCAGGCACAAGAACAGCACGAGCCCCAGCCAGGTCATGGGGCGCAGGAATCCGGCACACATGGTGGAGGATTCCTTCGCCACCGCTCCAAACATGTCCCACCCAGACTTCTGTCCGCTGCTCGGCCAGGGGATCGAGGGTGTTCCGGCGGGTTCGGGACACCCAGACCGAAGCCGGGGGCGCATTCAGCTCAAAGAGGGTGGCCAGAGGGCCCGGACCCTCTCGGCGAGAGGCTCATGCACGATTCCGAGGAACAGCTCATCGCGCGCTGCCTCCAGGGGGACGCGTCCGCCTGGGAAGAGGTCTATCGTCGTCACTACGGTCGGGTCAAGCAGGTCATCGGCTGGCGCCGCTGGGGCTTCTCGCCCATCGAAGTCGAGGATGGCGTGCAGGAGGTCTTCCTGCAACTGGTGCGAGCGCTTCCGGGCTTCCGCCGGGAAGCCAGCCTGGCCACCTTCTTGACCCACCTGGCCCGCAATCGGTGCATCTCCAACCTGCGCCGCAAGACGGCTGGAAAGAGGGGGCGTGAAGAGCTCTCGGCCACCTTGGAGGGCGAGCGGGAGGAGGGGATGCCGTTCACGCCGGCCGTGGATCCCGATCCAGGGCCCGAAGCCAGCGTCCTGTCGGCCGAGCAGGCCCGTCTGGTGGCCCGCGCCTTGGAGGCCCTTTCCCCCGAGTGCCGGCAGGTCCTGAGCCTGCGCTACTACAAGCAGCTCTCCTACAAGGAGATCTGTGCGGCTCTGTCCTTGCCCCTGGGGACCGTGTGCTCGCGGCTGAAGCGCTGTCTGGGGCACCTCCGGGGCCAACTCCAGGCCAACCCGTCCGGGTCGGTCGCGGCGGTCCGAGAATCGTGAGAATCGGGAATTTTCTGCGGCGGGGAGCGACCAGTTCAGAGAAGTCCATCAGGCCGAAGGGTGTTCAGTCGTGATGACCTGTGACAACCAGACCATTGCGGAGATGTTGGTCCCCTACGTGGAGGGAGCGCTGGCCGAGGCCGAGAGGCTGGAGGTGACCGAGCACCTGCGGCACTGCCCTTCCTGCCGGGACGAGGCGCGCCGGGTGCGCGAGGGGATCCTGGCCGTCCGTCGCCTCTTCGCCTCCGGGTACCGCCCGCGTCTGGCCCGTCACCCCGGCGTCGAGGAGATCGTTGCCTTCAGCGTCGACCCTGGCGGCGTGTCGGAGTCCGCCCGCCAGAACCTGGAGCTGCACCTGCTGGAGTGCGAAGCNNNNTCGCCTCTGCTGCTGCCTCGCGCCTTGCGTGAGGAGGTCGAGCGGGTCTTTCCAGGAGCCGCGGCGACTTCGGCCTCTTCTCAGGTGGCTCAGGACCTGCCTCTGGTCGAGCGCCTGGCCGCGCTCTGGTCGCGTTTCAACTGGCGCCCGGCGCTGGCCACCGTCGGAGCGGCGCTGCTCTTGACCTTGGGATTCCTGTTCGCGTCCAGTGGCCCCTCCCAGGACGTGGCCGTGAAGTCGGTCACTTCACCCTCGGTGCAGGGACTGCCGAGAAGCCCCTCGCCGGCCGAAGTGGCGCTGACCTTGAGCCCGGGACAGATCGAGCAGGTCGCCCCCCTCCTGGATCGCGAGGGGGTCCCCTGGCAGAATCGGGGCGGAATCGTCTACGTCTCGTCGGCCGATCTCCAGAAGGCCCGCAACCTGGTGGAGGCCGGGCTTTCCGAGCGGAGGCTGGCCGACGCTTCGCCGATCCTGCCCAGCCCCACTCCCACCCCGGAGGTTCAGCCCGACCCCAGCCCCACGCTCTCCACCCCGTCGCCGACGCC
>DCTU01000456.1:1899-2504 GCA_002329445.1 bacterium UBP9_UBA1432 | reverse complement strand
CCCCAGCCCTCTCCTTCGGCCAGACCCCCCGTCCTGGTGGCCCAGGTCCCGCCCTCCGCCCCTTCGGAGCCCCGGCGTTCCAAGGCTTCGACCGCT
Source organism: bacterium UBP9_UBA1432 (assembly GCA_002329445.1). Taxonomy (GTDB): domain Bacteria; phylum Vulcanimicrobiota; class Xenobia; order Xenobiales; family Xenobiaceae; genus Xenobium; species Xenobium purgamenti. The sequence continues at coordinate 2,408 of DCTU01000456.1, read as the reverse complement.
CCCGTCCGGCGTGCCCCGGCTCCGGCTCCGACCACGGCCCGGCCCGCCGCGTTGCCGACTTCGGTCCAGGCCGACCAGGAGGACGCTCCCGCTCCCCGGATCGTGGCCTTGGAGGGGGTCGGCGGCTCGCAGCCGGCACACCGCGCGCCGGGGGCGGCCTCCAACCATGCCGCCGAGATGATGGACACGGCACCTCCGACGCCGGCCCTGGAAGCCCAGGCCAGGGCTCCAGAGCCTTCGACCGTCCGCTCTGCGGGGAGCGCCAAGTCCCTGGGAGGGGGCTTCGAACCGGCCCCCACCGCCGACCGGGCCGCTGCGGTCGAGTCGCAGGCTCGCCAGATCGTGGGCGAGGGGTCGGTGTCCGTGGAAGGCGGCGGCGAGGGGCCGGTCCACGTGATCGTGCGCCCCCACCGCAGCCTGACCAGTCAGGAGAAGGAGGATCTCCGACGACGGCTGCGTCGGGATCTGGGACTGCGGGACAGCGATACCATTACGATCCGATAGAATGC
>DCTU01000456.1:0-1729 GCA_002329445.1 bacterium UBP9_UBA1432 | reverse complement strand
GAGTTCACCTGCGTCGAGTACCTGGGCTTCTTCGCCGAGGCTTTCGGATTGGAGAATCACTATCGCCCCTACCTGATCCGGGAATCCCTGCGCCTGGTTCGCCTGGAGGATTGCCTGCGGACGGCGATCGCCGACCTGCGCTCGCATGGGGTGCGGCGTCGGCTGGCCCTGGCCCGGGCCCTGGTCCACGATCCCCACCTGCTGGTCGTGGACGATGCCCTGGCCCGCCTGGATCGGGTCGAAGCGCGCCAGATGGTCGAAGTCCTGGGGGAGATTCGCAATACCGGCAAGACCCTGGTCCTTTCCGGTCCATCCCTGGCAGAGCTGGCGGGGCTGTGCAGTCACCTGTGCATCCTGGTGGGCCATCAACCGCTGGCCTGTGGGGAGGTGCGCGCGCTGCGACCTCGGATTTCCAACCTGCGGATGATGCAGGTGCAGCTCCTGGATCACGTTCCGGAGGCGGTGCGCCGGCTGGAGGGGGACCGGCGGGTCTTCCACCTGTTGCAGAACCTGCCCAATTACAACCTCTTGAGGTTCCTGTTCGACGGCACCTCGGATGAGTTCGACGAACTTCTGGAATCTTTGCGGCGGGCCGGGGTGTCGATCGTCTCCTATGCGGAGGATCCGTCCTTCCTGGGTTTGATGGCGGGCCCATGAGGCCGGGGGGCACCGCCCCCCCCGGAAGGAATTCCGATCAGACCGTTGAAGCCGGTCAACTCTGAGAGATAGGGGATACGGGTGCACCGGCCGGGCGCGGACGAAACACGGAGTGTCCAGCCCGGCCCGTCACCCTCCGCCCGAAGGCCGAAACCCAAGCGGCCTCGCGGGAACCTGAGATCGGCCCGATGCGGGCCAAGAAAGCGAGGGGAGTAGGCTTGATGCGCAGACTCAATGTCGCAATCCTTCTGCTGGCTGCGTTGACGCTGGGTTGCCTGGCGTTTGGTTCCAGACCGGCAGCGGCGGAAGACAACCTGGGAACGGTGAACCAGATCACCGAGTGGGGTCCGTTCCGCTACGAGGTCTACCAGTACCCGTCCCGCGTTTCCAGCTTCTTCTTCTACCCGAAGAGCTACGTCACGTTCGATGTCCACAACGGGAAGTACTGGATGATCGAGTCTCCCCGGTTCAACCTGACCATGGTTCCCACGAACGAGATGAAGAACGTCCTGGGTTTCTACGAGCCCTACCAGAAGCTCGAGAACTTCACCCTGTCGTTCTACACCCCGGACATGAAGCTGCTGGGTCGGGTCGTCAACCCGCAGACCAACCGGGCGTTCAGCATTCCTCGGGATGGCAACAATTATGACCACCTGGTGGTCCGGTTGGAGAGCAATGCCAACACCAACTGGGACGTCAAGTTTGTGGTGTGGGAGCCGGTGGATCCGGTCATCGCCGAACCCATGACCAGCCCGAGCAACCGCGAGCGCTGAGTCCCCGACCAGGTCTCCTGCTCCAATCCGGAGCAGGCCACCGCAAGAAGGGCGCACCCTCCTAGAAGGGGCGCCCTTCTTGCATGCCGGGGCGGCCCCGACCCGGTTCTCTGCGCTCAGGGGCTTCGGTTCATACCACGGCAACATGACCGGCCTTTCGTTGCGCTATCCTCAAAGGAAATCCCAGGGAATCTTCTTCGCGAGGAGTCTTCCGTGCACATCACGTCCGTCCGACCCCTGAGCCCCACCCCGCCTCCCACGGTCCGGATGGTCGGCCCGGATGGAGAGCCTCGCGACGT
>DCTU01000261.1 GCA_002329445.1 bacterium UBP9_UBA1432 | reverse complement strand
GGCCACCTCCCGGACCAGGGCGGCGGAGGCGCTTCCCGGTCCGCAGAGCCGGACGGCAAAGCGGTCGGCCTCCCACTCCATCAACGCCTTGAAGGGCTCCGGACCGATCAGGAACTCCTTGAGGATTCGCAGCTCTTCGCGCGGTGAGGTGCGGTGCATCTCATCCAGAAGGGCACCGATCCTCTCGGGAGGTTCGCTGCCCCAGAGTGCGGAGGTATCGCCCAGGAGCTGCGGCGAGAGCTCCGCACCGTTCTCGATCAGGAAGGCGGCCGCGCGTCGAACCAGTCGGGCCCGGGCCCGTCCATCCAACTGGCGGACGGCGGCCGAGAGTTCGACGTGCCGTCGGTGCAGGGCAAAAAGCTCCCTGGCCACCAGGTAGCGCACCTCGGCGGACGAGGCCGCCTCCAGGTCCTGATGCAGAAGCAGGATCGGCTCGGGTGAGCGCGAGGCGACCGCCAGGAATCCCCCGGACGCCATGCGGACCTGCAGACCGTCCATCCCGAAGACCCGCTGAGCCATCCGGCGCGCCATCTGGGCCGAGGGGTTCTGGGCGGAGGGCTCGCTGGAATCGGCCTGCCAGGCGGCGAAATCGGGGGAGGGGAGGGTGATGGTCAGGCCCGAGCGCGGCATCGCTTCCTCCAGGAGGTAGTCGAGGGCGCCCTGCAAGGTGGGCTCGAGGGCTCCTTGCAGGGACTCGGGCCCGGGATCCTCGGGAAGCTCGACCACCTGGCTCTCGGCTTGAAGAGCAGGGTCCAGGCCCTCCCGGACCAGGGCCAGGATGGCCCGCTCCCGAGCCGACCCGGGGGTCGGGGCTTCCAGGAGATCCCGGAGCCGCCCGGCCGGATCGGCCAGGTCGGGCAACGACTGAGGATCGGGCTCCAGGCTTTCGGGAAGCGCGAGCAGGGTGGCCGGAGAGGAGATCTCCTCGGCGCGATAGCCCGCCTCCTCCAATTCCGCCAGGCCGGACTCCATCCGTTGGCGGTGCTCCGGGTTGCGGCAGAGCCTCAGGGCGGGCTCCTTCAGGGCCTGGGCAAGGCGGCGCGCATCCTCCGGGTCTGTCGAGTCCTCCTGGATGCTGCAGCGATCCCGCGCCTTGTCCAGCAGGACCCGCCCGGTGGTTCCCAGGACCTCCTCCAGGAGCCGCGCCAGGCGCCCCTGGGCGGAGGCGGGGGAGATGGTCCTCTCGGGAGTCGGGGGGAGCTGCTCGAGATACTGCCGCTTGAAATCGGTGAGCTGCTCTTCCAGGAGGATGACGCGCAGGCGGGATTCCTGCAGATCCTGGTGGAGGCTCTCCTGGGCCGCCAGTCTGTCATTCAGGACCGCGATCTCCGAGGCATGCTCCTGCTCGCGCGCCCTGGCTCGGGCCTGCGCCTCGCGCAGGCCCTCCAGCTCCCGTTGCAGGGTCTCCAGGTCCTCGCGCTCCTGACGCAGGGCCCGGATCTCCTCTTTGAGTCGTGCGTTCTGGAAGGTCGCCTCCTCCAAGGCTCCTTGCAGGTCCTCGGTCTCCCGGCGGGCCTCCTGCAGGCGCCCCTCCAGAGCCAGGGTCTCGCCCTCCCGGGCCGTGAGCTGATGATTCAACTGCTCCCGTTCGCCTTCAAAGGCCCGGGTCGCCTGCTGGAGGGCCTGACTCCCCTCCTGGAGGCGTCGGTCCAGCTCTTCTTGAAGCTCGCCCACCTGGAAGGCCAACTCGACGTTCTGGGAACCCAGCTCTTCGAGTTCCCGGCCCAACTTCTCGTTCTCGCGCCGCAGTTCGGCATTGAGCTCGATCAGGCGGCTGTCCAGGTCCTCATTCTCCAGGCTTGAGCGGCGGGGCTTCATGAGTCGACCTCGGTCATCCTGGTTGCGGGGTTTCGTGTCGAGCAGATCGACATCAGAAGACATGCGATCCTCCGGTCGGGTTTGGGGCCATTGAATCATGGCACATCCAGAGGCTTCAGGGCGTAATCCGCTTCACAGACTTGGGGGCCTCTTCAGAAGCTGGCCATCCCGAGCGTGGCCTGCGACCCCCACCGGATCACCCCGGGCGCGGGCCGGCGACCGGTCCGGGCGGAGGAACGACCCCGACCAGGGTGCTGACGATGCACTGGAACAGGTGGACCCATTCCTCGACCGACTCGTCGATCTGTGCTTTGAGCTCCGTCAACTTCCGGGCGTCCTGACACGCGCGAATCTGCGGGCGGAACTCCTCGATCCGGCGACTCAGGGAGTGGAAGCGCGCTCGCAGGGCGGCGTCGGGATGGTGATCCACGATCCCCTGCACCAGCGCATCCTGCCGGCGGGTGAGTTCCTCCACCCGACGGCGAAGCTCCCCGGCTTGAACCAGGTTGACCGCCGCCGCCTGCATGCGCACGTTCTGTTCCAGCTCCTTGCTGACCTCAGCCAGCTTCTGGAGCCTCTCCATGATGTCGTTGCGCCGGTTCTCGGGGCCTTGTTCCATCTCGCTCCCCGGGTCTCAGGTGGGACCTGGAACCCATGGCCTGGATTTCCGGGGTCCCCCTGCCCATTCCTTCCGACAGGGGGCGATTGTCCGGCAAGCCTGCAAAAATGAAGAGACCAGTCTCCCTTCGCCGGATTTACCCGGAGCAGGTTCTGAGGGTCAGCAGCTTGCGCCACATTCTCAGCCGGACGACACCGGCTCCCCTGACTGGCCTGGAACCCTTCCACGGCGGCCGAGCGACTCCTGCCCGCCCGGGAACAGAATCAAGACTCGGGGATGCGCAGCCCCAGTTCCGGGACCACCAGGATCAGGTCGAGGCGTCCCAACGAGGGCGTGTCCCGTGAGGCGCAGGCCTGGATCTCCACCTCCCCGGAGGCGGACTCCAAGGCCCGGAAGAGCCGGCTGGACCAGTCCAGGGCCGTCCGCCCTCCCACCCGGACTTCGATGCGCCCGCTGACCTGGTTGACCGGCATGTGGGCCGCGCGGGCGGCCTTCGGGACATCTTCGTAGACGAAGGTCATCAGCCGCCCCAGCAGATTCGGATCCCGGGCCTCCACGCGCAGGCGGGCCACCAGGTCCCCCGCCCGGTAGACCCGGAAGAGCGAGACCGCCTGGAGAAGGACCGGGACGGGAGCCATCCGGTTCCCCTCCAGCCAGGCATTCTCGGTGACCTGGACCTCCACGGCTTGTGGCGTCCGGGCCTCCCGGAGAGCCTCCAGGGTGCTCCGAAGCTGCCGGGGGTCCACGGCCACCAGTTTTCCAGCGGGCTCCAGGGGAGGGGTGGGAAGGTCGGTCAGGGCCTGGTAGTAGGCCTGGCGGACCCGGGCCTCGGCGTGGCCCAGGACCGAGTCCAGCAGAGCCTGGCGTCGGTCTTCGCTCAGCCCCGACTCGACGGGCTCGATGGCCAGCACGGTCCGGGACGGCAGCACCAGGCGCCCGCGTCGGCGCATCAGTTCGTACTCGCCGGTCAGCGCCTCCAGGCGTCGCTGCACGTCCCCATACTGCCCTTGCAGAATCGCCATCTGACCGCTCAGGGCCAGCGAGACCAGCAAGGTGATCGTCGCGATGGTCCCCCCGGTGAGACCCGTGATCAACGTGGCGGTGTGTCGGGGGCGCATGCCGAGGAGCGAGAGCTTGTCCCGGCCCGTGCGGCGCCCGACGCTGTTGCCCATGACAGCGATGCTGGCGCCGGCAGCGAAGGCTGCCAGGAGCACCAGCATCGTGTTGAGGACCTCGTTGAGCGACACCTCGGTGGCGAGTCCTCTCCGGGAAGTCGAGCGCAGGACCTACCAGACAGGCGGTTCCGCCTCAAAGGTCACCGGCCCCTTGGCTCCGTTGTAGGTGATCCAGATCTGGGGCTTGAGGGTGCGCTCGCTGTATTCCTCGAACTTGAAGTCCAGGAAGGATTTCTTCCCCGACTCCAGGGTGCCCAGGTCCTTCTCCAGGGTGCGGATGGTCCGGCTTCCTTCGCGAAGCTTCACGGTGACCTGGACCCCATCCACGGCCACGTCGCTGAGGTTCTTCAGCCAGATCGAGCAGATGCCCTGGACGCTGCGGGAAGCACTGGAAGCCGACGTGCTGAAGGTGGCCTTCAGGACCTGGAGGGGGTGCTTTTCCTCTGCCGCCCGAGCCGGGAACGCAAGGACCGCCAAGAACAGGATCAGGATCAGGGAGACGTGCACAGTACGCATGGAAGGACCTCCTGAAAGTGCCGAGTCGGCGAGGACGTCGGGATTCCGCGCCTTTGCCTGGAACCCTGCCGAACCCGTCCTGGTTTCCCGGACCGTTCCTGGCGGGGGTCAATCGGAAAGGTGTGGCTTCATGACGGAAGGCAGCAGACCCATCAGGTCTTCGGACGCTTTCTGCACCGCGACCTGTTCCCGGGACTCCAGGACCAGGTCCAGCCTCCCCGGCTCGATGCTGCCGTGGTGCACGCCCAGCCGAACCTCGGGATGGATCCGGACGGCCCGGTTGAGATAGGGCACGAGATGGACCTCCTCGGCCTCCACCTGCAACGTCCGACGGGTCCTGGGAACCCCGACAAAGAGTTCTGCCAGGGCCTCGAAGGCCTGACGCAGCCGTGAAGGAGAGCCCGGCAACGGATAGACGTTCCGGACCACCACCTGCGGCCAGTCGCCCTCCGCCCGAACCAGGATGCGGGCCTCGTCGGGCACTTCTGCCATCTTGTTTCGGGCGGCCGGCACATCATGGCCTTCGAACTGATGAGCGATCAGGTTCTCGAGGAAGGTATGCCGCACCAGGCGCATCTCGAAGGCCTGAGCCAAAGCTTCCATGGTGCGGTCGTCCGGTCCTGGTCCGATCCCTCCGGCGGTCAGGAGCAGGTCCGCAGCCTGAGCCAGGTCACGGATCGAGGCGGCGAGGACCTCGACCTCCGACCGGACGACCCGGATCTGCCCCAGATCGGCCCCCAGCTCGTCCAGGCGGCGGGCCAGATAGGGGGCATGGCAATCTGACAGGCGACCCGAAAGGACCTCCTCGTTGATGATCAGGAGCGCGACGGACGGTATCTTCATGGTGCTTCCTCTTCGAGCCGGCGGTCAGTAGCCCTCGGCGGACCCGGGACGCCGCAAATCGATGCCTCCTTCCAGGATTCCATCCGGCCGACGCCGGACCAGGGCGCACTGGCCCGTGGCGGTCCCCGGGGCCAGGTGATGCCCCATCCGCTCCAGCAGCCTCAGCGTGTCGGGGCTGAGGCCCTGCTCGAAGCGGAGTTCGTCGGGAAGCCACTGGTGGTGGATGCGGGGACGGCTGACGGCCTCCTGGGCGTTGAGACCGAAGTCCAGCACGTTGAGGAGCACCTGCAGCACCGTGCTGATGATGCGGGGACCTCCCGGCGAGCCCAGGGCCATCACGAATTCCCCCTCGCGGGTCACCAGCGTCGGGGTCATCGAGGAGAGCGGACGCTTCCTGGGAGCGATGGCGTTGCGCGGGCCCTGCACCAGTCCGAAGGCGTTGGGTTGCCCAGGAGCCGCCGCGAAGTCGTCCATCTGGTTGTTGAGAAGGATCCCCGTCCCGGCGGCCACGACCCCGCTGCCATAAGAGAAGTTGAGCGTGTAGGTCAGGGAGACGGCGCCCCCCTCCGCGTCGACGACCGACAGGTGGGTGGTGTCCTCCGACTCCCAGCCGGGGAAGCTGCCCGGTCGCACGTCCTGGCTGCGGCGGGCCTGCCCCGGTGAAATCTGCCGGCGAAGGTCCCGGGCGTAGCCCTTGTCCAGGAGATGAGCCAGGGGGAGCCGCACGAAATCGGGATCGCCCAGCCACTCCGAGCGGTCGGCATAGGCCGCGCGCATGGCCTCGGCGAGCAGATGCAAGGTGGCCGCAGAATTCTGTCCCAGGGCCGCCAGGTCGTCTCCCTCCAGCATGTTGAGGATCTGGACCAGGTGGACACCGCCGGAGGAAGGTGGGGGCATCGACCAGACCTCATACCCCCGGTAGGTGCCGACCAGGGGTTCCCGCCAGACGGCCTGATAGCCGGCCAGGTCCTGCAGGTCGATCAGGCCCCCGTTCCTGGTCATGTCGCGGACCAGTCGGCGGGCGATCTTCCCGCGGTAGAAAGCCTGGACTCCCTCGTCCTGGAGCCGGGACAAGGACCAGGCGAGGTCCTTCTGAACCAGGACATCCCCGGGCTCCGGCGGGCGACCTCCCGGCAGGAAGATCTCCGCCGAAGGGGGATGGCGCCTCAGTCGCCGGGCCAGACCGGCCAGGTCGGCGGCCAGGGTCGGCGGCACCGGGAAGCCCTCCTCGGCCAGCCGGCGGGCGGGTTCGATGGCGTCGCGCAGGCTCAGGGTGCCGTGTTCCGCCAGGACCCGGGCCAGCCCGGCGACGGTGCCCGGGACCCCGGCGGACAGATGCCCGCAGGTGGAGAGTCCAGAATCGGCCTCGCCCGAGGGCTTCCGATACATGTCCCGAGCTGCCCGGCGGGGCGCCGTTTCGCGGAAGTCCAGGGCGCGAATCCGGCCCTGGGGGGTGCGCAGGAGCAGGAAGCCGCCCCCCCCCAGGTTCCCTGCTCGGGGCAGCGTCACCGCCTCGACGAAGGCCATGGTGACCGCGGCGTCCACGGCATTCCCGCCCCGGCGCAGGACCTCGACCCCGATCCGGGTGGAGATCGGCTCGGCCGAGGAGACCATGGCATGCCGGCCAGTGGTGGGGCGGAAGATCTGCCCCTCCTCCAGAAGGATGTTTCCACCCTGGGCCCAGGCCAGGCCCGGCATCCAGAACAGGAAGAGGAGCGCCAGGAGTCTCTTCATGGCGGCTCCTTCCTTCCCCCTGCCAGGGATCCTCCGCCCCGGGACGGGGGGAGGAAGTCGATCCGACATCGCGAACCCGCGCGACTTATCCAACCCTCTTCCCTGAATCACGCCCCTGGCCGTCGGTTCCTTCTCGGCGGGGACCGGGCGCCGCCCTGGGGTGGGGGGGGAAGCCCAGAGGTGACCTGATGAAGAACCGTACCCTCCTGTCTCTCCTGGCGCTCCTGGCCGCCTTCCTGGTGGCGGGTTGCAGCGGCGGGGGAGGCTCTGACCTTCCTCCGCCCTCCGGCTTCTCGGCTTCAGGGCCGGCAGCCTGGCTGCGCTTCGACCCCTCGATCTCGGACATCCCCCTGCCGATGGACATCGCGCGCAACCCCGCGACGGGATTCAACGCCCTGTCCGGAGAGGGCGAGCCCTATGTGTCGATCAACAGCCTGCAGGGGTGGTCCACCGCGGGACCGATGATCCTGAACTTCAGCGCCCTGGTCGACGTGGCCTCGGTCCACGCCGGATCGATCCTCCTGATCGACTCGGTGACCAGCACGCCGGTCCCGGTCACCTTTGAGGTCAAGACGCTGTCGGCCGGGGAATCCACCGTGCTGGTGCGCCCCGTCCGTCCGCTGGTCCCCTTCCGGCGCTACCTGGCCATCGTGACCGACAAGGTCACGTGCGGCAGCACGCCGATCACCTCCAG
>DCTU01000168.1 GCA_002329445.1 bacterium UBP9_UBA1432 | reverse complement strand
GCCGTGCTGGGGGGCTTCCACCTGGGCCAGGCCGGCCCCGAGCGCATGGCGCGCACGGTTCAGGCCTTGCGGGAGATGGAGGTGGACCAGGTGGTTCCCTGCCACTGCACGGGGGACGCCGCCACCATGGCCCTGCTGCAGGCCCTGGGGCCGCGCATCCTGCCAGGATTCGCCGGGATGCGGCTGGACTTCCCCGACCCGGAATGAGCGTCCACGCCGGGGGCCATCCGGTCCTACGAGAAACGAGCTTCGGCAACCACCAGGAAGCTCTGGCCGAAGCGCTCCACCGAGGACACCCTGCCCGAGCCCCGCAGGTCCTCCACGGCCTGCCGCACGTCGTCCTGCGGCCGTCCATGCAGGACGGCCTGGATCTGGGAGAGCGTCATGGGGTGGCGCTGGACAATCGAGACGACCGCTTCCGGGGTCGTCAACTTCTGGAAGGTGCCTTCCTCCCCGACCCCCGGCGACGACGCCGAGACCGTCGCCCCCAGCAGCATCCGGGCCCGCACGAGGCGTTCCGGGGTGGGAGGCTGCACCCACGGCTCATCGGGAGGACGAACCGGAACGTTGAGGTGGACCTCATCGGGCCGGATCCGAGCCAGCGCCGAGGCCAGATCCCCCAGCGCCTCCTCGTGATCGTTGAGCCCCCCGATCAGCATGACCTCCATCCAGATCTGCCCCGGGTACTCGTTCCGGAAGGCCTCCATCCCGGCCAGGAACCCCTGAAAGTCGAGATCCCGATGGGGGCGGTTGATCTGGCGATAGAGCCTCTCCGAGCCGGCGTCGAGGGAAGGAAGGACCACGTCGGCGGCCAGGAGCTCGTCGCGGACCTCGGGCATCCGCAAGAGGGAGCCGTTGGTGACGACGGCCACCGGCGGACCCTGCTCGCGACGCACCTGCCGGATCATCCAGCCCAGCCGGGCGTGCAGGGTCGGCTCGCCAGACCCGATGAAGGTGATGAAGTCCGGCGTGCAGGTCTCCAAGGCCCGGTGGGTCTGGGCCACGATCTCCTCGGCCGGAGTGTACTCGGCACGAGCCAGGCTCATCGGGAAGGTCCGGCCCAACTGACAGTACACGCAGTTCCAGTTGCAGGTCTTGAAGGGGATCGGGTCCACCCCGAGGGACTGCCCCAGGCGGCGCGAGGGGACTGGACCGAAGACGGAAGCAGACGACTTCAAGAGAACCTCCGAAGGGGGGGCACGAACCCGGACGGGTTCCAGGACCTGCCGAGCAAGGCCGTGCCGCCCTGGCCTACTGGGGAGGCAGGAAGAAGTCCTCGCGCTCGACCCGGCGCTTCTCCTCCTGCTCTCCTTGACGCACCCTGCGCACCAGGTTCTCGGGCTTGAGCAGGTTGTCCAGCGTGGCCAGGCGCTGCTCGATGGCGTGGATCTTGCTCTCCAGGCGGCCGACCCGCTCCTGCAAGACCTGAAAATCCCGACGGCTCACTTCCATCGACCTGAACCTCCCAGCTCCGGCGCCCTTCCGGTCCCCCCGTCACGGCGCTTGGTCTTCCCGAAACCTACCGCCGCCACCATTGCCAGACGGGAACCTTGGCAGGCTCGGGGTCGGCGGTGGTGCGGTTGAGATACCACCACCAGCGGGTCTGGGGTGGATTGTTGACGATCTGATACTGCTTGAAGTTGGCGTGCCCCACCTCCCGCACCAGCTCGACGGCCTTGCCCCGAACCGTGAGGTCCAGCTCGCGGATCTTCTTCCAGCGGGGCTTGAGGTCCACCCCGGCCTCCGGAGCCAGGGCCTCCATCAGGTCCTGGACCTCGTCGCGATAGTAGAGCAGTTGCGGGGCGGCATAGCCCAACCGGCCGATCTCCCCGACGTAGCGTTCGTAGTCGCGCAGCACCTCGTCCAGATAGGCCACGAGTTCCTGGACCTCGGCGTCGAGTGGCTTGCCGGGCTTGTCGGTCATGGCGCCCCCACGACCCCTTCCTCCAACAGCCTCTCGGCCAGGACGAGATCCTCGGCGGTGGTGACCTTCAGGTTGCGATAGTCTCCGGGGACGACCCGGACCCGGCCCTGGGACCACTCGACCAACGAGGCGTCGTCGGTCCCGAGGTGCCCTTGGCTCAAAGCCTGGCGGTAGGCTTCCAACAACACCTCTGCCCGGAAGACCTGGGGCGTCTGCACGGCCATGAGTTCCGAGCGCACCAGGGTCTTCAGGACCCTTCCGTGCTCATCCACCTGCTTGATGGTGTCCTTGACCGGAACCCCGGGGACCACGCCGTCCCAGCCTTCCAATGCCTCGCAGAGCCGGTCGAGGAGGTCTGCGGAAACCAGGGGGCGCGCGCCATCGTGCACGGCCACCAGACCCCCACTTTTCGGGTCCAGCGCCTGCAGCGCCTGGAAGATGGAATCCTGACGCTCGGCTCCTCCGGTGACCACTCGGCGGACTCGATCCAGCCCATGACGGCGGAAGAGCGAGCGATAATCCTCTTCCTGCCCGGCCGGGGCGGAGACGGCCACCTCGGCCACCCGAGGGTGGTCCTGGAAGACGCGCAGCGTGCGCACGAGGAGGGGCTCTCCCCCCAGGGGCACCAGCATCTTGTTTCCCCCGCCCATCCTCCGGCTCTGGCCGGCTGCCGTCACCACGACCTGCAGGTTCAAGGCGCCCTCCGCCCCCTGTCGTGTCCCCGCCGCCCCTCCGAGCGGGCCGGGCGACGACGTCTTTCCCCTCCGACCAGGGCCGAAGACTCCCCCTCGGTCGGCGAGGAGTCGCCGTCGGAATCAGCGGAGGCCTCGTCCGGACCGGATTCCTCCAAAGGCGCCCCCGACCGGCTCGAAGCCCCCCGATAGCGGGAGAAGAACATGCGACCCGCCGCCGTCTGAACGACCGAAGTGATCTCCACGAAGGCCAGCTCGCCGATGCGGCGCCGCCCCTCCTCCACCACGATCATGGTGCCATCATCCAGATAGGCGATGCCCTGGCCGGACTCCTTGCCCTCGCGGAGGATCTTCACCTCCAGCAGCTCCCCGGGCAGGACCACCGGCTTGAGTGCGTTGGCCAGCTCGTTGATGTTGAGGACCTTCACGCCCTGGACGGCCGCGACCTTGGCCAGGTTGTAGTCGGTCGTGCACAGATGGGCGCGCAGGTCCTGAGCCAGGCGGATCAGCTTGGCATCCACCCCACGCTCGTCGTAGTTGCGGTCGTTGACCTGGATGCTGTGGAACTTGCGAAGGTCGTTGAGCAGATCCAATCCCCGGCGCCCCCGGTTTCGCTTGGAGGCGTCCTCGGAATCGGCCAGTTGCTGGAGTTCACCCAGCACGAAGCGAGGGACCACCAACATCCCGTCCAGGAATCCCGTCTCGCGCAGGTCGATGATGCGTCCGTCCACCACGACGCTGGTGTCCAACAGGATCAGGCGCTGTTGGCCGCGCCCTGCGGCCCCCGTCTCCAACAACTGCTTCAGGCTGTGGATGAAGACCATCCGCCCGCCGAAGTAGGCCCCCAAGGTCCCCAGGAAGAGGGTGGACACCACGATGGCCAGGGGTCCCAGATACTCCCCGATGATGGGGATCACCTCGAACTTGATCTGCTGCAAGGCGAGGTTGACCAGGAAGGCGATGATCAGCCCGAAGAGCAGACCGATCGAACCCATCAGGACTTCCTGGATGGGCAGCGCCTGGAGTGCCACCGCCACGCGATCGACCAGACCGATCATCAGGTTGGCAAGCCACGGGGCGACGGTGACTCCAAGCAGGATCCCCAACAGGATCAGCGCGCCGAAGTTGGCGTACAGGGTGCCCGGGGGCAGGCTGCTGGCGAAGACCTGCCAGGTATGCTGGGCCAGACTGTAGCCCGAGAGCCCGCCGAAGGTCGCGAAGATGATGTAGAACATCCCCCGCATCCACCTGGCCAAACCTGGTCACCTGCCCCTCTCCGCCAGCCCGGCGAGAAATGCCCGAACCTCCCCGGAACGGCCCGGCGCGCGAACCGAAGAGAGTTTCGCCTGCCCGGGTCTTTCCTCCCCGCAGCGGATCTCCTTCAGAAGGGATCGGCTCGGGGGGGCCAGGCGCCGGGAGCGGGGGGAGGATCCTTGGGGCGGAGCCTGCGCACCTGCTTGTTGGCCGACTCCGAGCGCTCGACCGAGGTGGGCAGGCCCAGGGCCCGAAGAGCCTCTGCCAGGGTCGTGACGGGTTGCAGCTTCAGGCTCCCCAGCCCCTCCAGGACCTCCCCGGAGAGGGAACGCGCCGGAATCAGGCAGCGCTGGAAGCCCAGCTTGGCCAGTTCCCGAAGACGCGCCTCCAGGCCCGAGACGGCGCGGATCTCGCCTCCCAGGCCCACCTCCCCACAGGCAGCCACTCCGGGGTCCAGCGGCAGGTTGGCCCGACTGGAGGCGATGGCCAGGACCAGCGGCAGGTCCAGGGCCGGTTCCAACAGGCGCATCCCACCTGCCACGTTGGCATACACGTCGCACTGATGCAGGCCCAGCCCTCCGGTCCGCTTCTGCAGGACGGCCAATAGCAGGCTCAGGCGGTTGCCGTCCAACCCGACCGCCCGTCGGGTGGGCGGGACCCCCTGGGCCGCCAGGAAGCTTTCGGCGACCAGGGCCTGCACCTCCACCAGCACGGGCCTGGACCCCTCCATGGATGGAAACACGACGGTGCCAGGAGCCCCTTGAGCCCGCTGCGACAGGAAGAAGCGAGAAGCGTCCGGGATGGGATCCAACCCTCGGGCTCCCATCTGGAAGAGTCCCACCTCGTGGGTTCCCCCGAAGCGGTTCTTGACCGAACGCAGGGCCCGCACACTGTGAACCCCGTGGCCTTCGAAGTGCAGGACGGTGTCGACCAGGTGTTCGAGAACCCGAGGGCCCGCGATCTCTCCTCCCTTGGTGACGTGTCCCACCAGGATGACCGGGACCCCGCGGGTCTTGGCCAGGCGCATCAGGCTGGCGGCGCACTCGCGAACCTGCGTCACGCTTCCCGGCGCCGGGGCCAGGTCGGAGCGGAAGAGGGTCTGGATCGAGTCGACGATCACCAGACCCGGACCGACCTCATGGATTCGAGCCTCGATGGCCTCCAGGCTGGTCTCGGGCAGGAGCAGGACGCCCCCGGGGACGGGGCCCAGGCGCTCGGCGCGCAGCCGGATCTGACGCGGNNAGGGTGGACTTGCCGATGCCGGGAGGCCCCCCCAGAAGGACCAGCGAGCCCTGGACCAGGCCCCCTCCCAGAACCCGGTCCAGTTCCTCCAGGCCGGACGAGAAGCGCTCTTCGGCCACCGAATCCACGCTGTCCATGGCCACGGGAGCGGCTCCTGCCCCGGAGGCGAGGGCCATGCCCAGCGTCTTGCGCTCGAGAAGCTCCTCCTGCAGCGAGTTCCAGGCCCCGCACTCGGGGCACTTGCCCTGCCATCGGGTCGACTGTCCCCCGCACTGCTGACAGATGTAGACCGAACGGACCCGAGCCACCGCGCCTCTCCTCCGGGCCTCCCCTTCCAGGCGGGTCGACCCTGCCGGGGGATTCTACCTGGGGGGAGCCTGGGCCCCCTCGGCCTCCCGCAGCTCCTGCAGGGCCCAGAGATAGGTGCCGGCACCCCAGAGGAAGTCGCGCTCGGACTCATAGGCCCAGGTGCGCACAGGACGAGGCTCGTCGCCGGGGGTGTAGATCTCGAAGAAGGTTCCATCCCGATCTGCGGCGGCGGCCACCTTCTCCAGGGCCTCACGGGCCATGTCGGTTCGCCCCTGGCGCGCGGCCGCCACGGCGAAGGCGGCTCCCTGCCAGGGCCACACGAAGGCGTCGTGATAGTGGCGCAGCCCCGCGGCCCGCAACCACAGGGGCACGTAGCTCTTGGGGTAGTTCTCGGCCGCAGCCTGGAAGGGCAGGGGACCCGAGTCCGCCACCCGATCCAGCGATTCCAGGACCCGGTCTGCCCTGGGGCCCTCTGCCAGGCCGTAGACCACGGCCAGGATGTTCCCATCCGGGCTGAAGCGTGCATCCGCCTCGGAATCCCGGTAGCAGCCGGACTTCTCGTCCCAGAGGCGCTGGTTGAAGTCCTCCTTCAGGGCGGCGGCAAAGGCCTCTCTCTTCTCTGCCGTCTCGGGATGGCCCAACAGACGATCGATCGTGGCCATGCTGACATGGGCCTGATAGGTGACGGCGTTGGTGTAGGCGACCACTCCCTCGCGACCCACGACATCCTTCCAGTCACTGCTGGGATCCTGGTCGATCAGGTCGAGACGCCGCTCTGGCTTTTTCAGGAACTGCTCATCCTGCCTCTGGAGCCAGTCGGCTCCTCGGGTGAGTTCCAGATAGTTCTCCTCCAGGAAGGCCACGTCGCCGGTCCGCGTGGCGTACTCCGCCGCGGCGATCAGGGGCAGGGCGTTCCCGTCATACTGAAACGCGTCCCGCTCGTTGCGGAACTCGACCTGATCCAGCTCCTTCATGTTCTGCAGAGGCAGATGGAGGAAGTCGCCGATCATGGCCGTGGTGTTCTTGTGGTTCCCCTGGCGCCGCGGCATCTCTCCGGAGGGCCTCTGACGATTCAGGATGGCCTGAAGAGTGTCTCGGACCGTGCCCGAATCCCGCCCCGAGGCCAAAAGCCCCAGACATCCCCAACAGGCATCGCGGGTCCAGAGGGCTTCAAAGTGCGTGCTCCCCGCGGCCAGCACCGACAGCTTCCGGGATTCCCCGGGTTGATGGGTCAGGTGCGTATCCCGGCGGAGGACCTGGTGGGCCAGCTCTTCCGCGCGGGCCAGCACGCCCCCACCCTGGGCCTTGGTCGGCGGAGTCGCAGCGGAGGAAGGCGGGGGGGCCTGCGGGGTCGGTGGGCCGTAGGGTTTCGACCCGCAACCGTCCTGGTCGGGACGGGCGCCGAGCAGAACTCGATCCCCTGGGGTTCCGGTTGGCGAGGGAGTCGCCGCTTCCAGACCCTGCCGCGCCTGGGGGTAGCCCCGAAAGCCCTCGAGCCGACGGATATCCATGGTCCTTCTCCAATGCCAGGCCGGGCAACCCGGGCCCCGGTGTCTTGAGGATTCGGAGATATTCCCGAGACCGCCGACCGATCCTTCGGCCCGGACAGGCGACCCTCTGCCAGACGCGCCCTCGACGAATCCAAAGCGCCGCGAAGAGCCTCCGAGATCCCGGGCAGGCGGGTCGGCAGGTCCTGATGCAGGCCATATCCTGGGAGGACTCCCGGGGGAGAAATGGCGCAAGACCCCTTTCGAACTTCCGTCTCCAAGCCACCGTTCAGGAGAACTCCCGAGTCTCCGCGCCGCGGACGCAGGAGAGCACCTCTTCGGACCCGCCGCGACCCGAGGGCCTCGGCATCCTCTCGGCTCCGGGTCCACGAGGGCCTGGCAGGCCCCTGGGAATGTCCGGATCGGAGCGGGGGCGTCCGGGCGGCCCGGAGGCCACCCGACGACCCACGACCAGGTTGCGTCCCCTCTCGC
Organism: bacterium UBP9_UBA1432; assembly: GCA_002329445.1. Lineage (GTDB taxonomy): Bacteria > Vulcanimicrobiota > Xenobia > Xenobiales > Xenobiaceae > Xenobium > Xenobium purgamenti. Next base: position 1,174 of record DCTU01000168.1, on the reverse strand, counting down.
GGACCCCTCGTCAGCCAAGCGCTCGCCGCCTGACAGGGCAGGGCACCCAGCCGACCTTCCCCACGGTGTCGGAAGGCCGTCGAACCGACCTGCGACCCCTCCAAGGATCCGCAGACCCGCCCCGAGTCACCGAGCCGAGCCCGGTGGCCCGGCCTGAACAAGGCGCCCCCTTCTCAGGCCTGGCGGGGAGTGGAACTCCGCAAAGAAGGGCCCTGCAATGGACCCGACCTCACGAAACCCGGGAGCAGACCGACCTGATGCGGCGACACCCGCCTCTTGGCGCTCCTGCTCTTGGCCTGGCCCACACTGCTCTCGAGGCGGCCAGAGTCGGCTGACCTGCGCCAGCCTCCTCGTGTCTGTCGCCCGAAACGGACTGCCCAGACCTGGTACACCGAGTACAGCGGAGAGACCAGGCGTCCTGCGTCGCCCTGCGCCCTTCCTCGCGGTGGGCGCGGTCCGCGGCGTCTTGGGCCCTGAGAGATGGAGACAGCCCGGTCAAGAGGGCTCCATCTCCTGGGGTCCTGCCGTCCAGTCCCCGATCCGTGAAGCTTCCCTCACGGCCCGGAGCGGCTGGTCTGCCCGACTCGCTCCTGCGCGCGGCCTCCTGAGGCCGCGCCTCCGAGATTCGGTTTTGAAGAAGCAACCCGGGTCGGCCGACCGATCCCGGGTCTGGCGGCCTGATTCCTCCATTCGTCCAAGGTCTTGCATAGACAAATATACTAGGCCGAACCCCCTCACACAAGCCAACAGGCGTTCGATCCGAACCAGTCTCTTCGTCCTACCCGAAAAACGATAGGTCTTCGCTTCTCGGTCCCGAAGAATCCTTTTGGAGGTGCTTCCGATGCGTCGTCTCGTGATGTCCGTCCTGGCCCTGGCCTTGCTGAGCGCCGGGGCCCTGGCCCAGGATTTCGACTGGCCGACCGAAGGTCAGGCCTACCAGCGCTTCCAGGTCGACCTGAATCGTGACGGCCGACCCGAGACGCTCTCCCTGGTCGCCTACGACGTCGGGGAATCCAGCTACCTGGGGCAACTGGTGGTGACCCGTTCCAACGGCAGCGTCCTGTGGAAGGGCCCCCGTCCAACCGACCCGGCAGATCCCATGATCTTCGGGGCATGGGATTGGGGAATCGCTGGCCTGGAGGTGGTGGGAGACCTGGACGGCGATGGTCGGATC
>DCTU01000322.1:7883-9057 GCA_002329445.1 bacterium UBP9_UBA1432 | reverse complement strand
ATCAACAGATCCGCGGAGGTCTGCAGAACCTGCGCCGGGGCCCCTGCCAGGAAGACCGGCGTCCCCAGGGGGAGCCCATCCTCGAAGCCGAGGGTGAGCCAGCGAGTCCTCATGCGGGGCTCTTCCGAGGGCGCCTGGGGATCGGGTTCAAGGCTGACGAGGTGAAGCCGACCAGCCTGGAGGACGGGCGCCAGCGCCGGCGTCCCGGCAATCCGGGACTCCCATGTGAGCCGGCCGGAGGCCGGTTCCAGCCGGGCCACTCGGACCTCCCCGGGGGCCGCGATCTCCAGAAGCAGGGACTGACCCAGCGGCAAGGGCTCCCGAGCCAGGGGCCCCTCCAATGGGAGGGTCCAGACCGGTCTGGCAGAGTCCCGGCTCCAAGCCACCAGACGGCGTCCCTTGGGGCCGGCCTGCTCGGACAAGGCCAACGGACCGAAGATCCAGGGTCCGCCGGCGGGGACCTCTCCCAAAGCGACGGCCCAACGCAGGGTTCCATCCTGACCGGAGAGCAGCGCCAGCCGATCGGGTCCAGGAGGAGCACTCGGAGGAGCCCCGGAGGCTCGCAGGTACTTCGACGTCGTGCGCGTGGGGGGGAAGGACTTCAGACGAAGCAGCAGGTCCCCCTCCCAGTCCCTGGCCGAGACCAGGTCCATGCCCAAGGGCTCGCGCCACACCGCCGTCCCGTCGGCCAGATCCCGACAGACCAGGCTCAGGCCCGCTCGCCCTCTCTCGGCCAGCAGGACGCCCGGGCCCAGAACCTCGGGGCCCCAGGCCAGGTCCATGCCGTCCCGGCGCCAGCGCGGCCGACCGGTTGCCGGATCGAAAGCCTCCAGGCGATCCAGGCCCACCGCCAGCCAGACCTCGTCGTTGCCGGGCACCAGCGACATCTCGCCTGCCCCGCGCAGGGGCCGATTCCACACCACCCCACAGTCCCGGGGATCCAAGGCCGAGAGCCAGTCCTCCGAGCCGACCAGGCGCAGGCCACCGGCCTCCCAGGTCTCGACCCCGGCCCGGGCCGGCGCGCAGAGCGCAGCGCACCAGCCCAGCATCCACAGGAGGGCGAGCAGCAGTCTTCCGACAGGGAAGGTCACGGCGAGAGGCCTGGCTGGAGGCCGGCGGGGACGGGTCATGGGATGGCGCTGGCGTTTCGCGGGGCCGTGGGCGAGTCCTGCGC
>DCTU01000322.1:5533-7757 GCA_002329445.1 bacterium UBP9_UBA1432 | reverse complement strand
TCCAACCCGGCTCTCCTCAAGGAGGTCGTCGAAGTCCTGGAGAAGGGCGGCCTGGTCTGCCATCCGGCCCCGACCGGCTACAAACTGGTGGCCGACCTGGGCTCGCCAGAGGCCATCACCGCGATGCTGCAAGCCAAGCGCCGCATCGGCCACGCTCCGGCGCTGGTCTTCCTGCCCGACGCGCGCTGGGCCGAGAAGGTGGCCGAGACGGTCAGCCCGGAGGCCCGCAAGCTGATGCGCGCCTTCTGGCCGGGACCGGTCACACTGCTGTTCGCCGCCAGCCACGAGCTGCACCCCAAGGTCCGCAAGCCGCTGACCAAGGCCAAGGGATGGCTGGGGGTGCGCGTCCCCGAAGACCCCGTCTGCCTGACCGTGGTCCGCTCGTTCGGTCGGCCTCTGCTGGTGTCGTCGGCCAACCTGGCGGCCAAGCACGGCGCCCACTCGCTGGCCCAGGTCAAGAAGAACTTCGGCCGCTCGCTGGATCTGCTGATCGAGGCCGGGGACATCACCCCTGCCGAGAAGTCGACCCTGGTGGACGTCACCAGTTCCCCGGCCCAGGTGATCCGAGCGGGAGCCGTCCCCGAAGAGAAGATCCTGGCCATCCTGGGCGGGTGAGTCCATTCCCCGGGGGATGCCCGGATCGGGCGGCGGCTGGCTCGTGCCTGGTCCGGTATCCCGCCCCACCAGGCCGGCCCTGCGGGACGGCATCGACGTGACGGCCAGGGGGGGAACCCCTCGACCCGGGGGCGAAGCGCCAGGGTTTGAAGGGAGATTGCCCCGTGTCTGATTCCCCCGCTGGTCCCGAGCGCAAAGGCCCCGACTACCTCCTGATCGGCATCCTGTCCGGCATCCTCCTGGGAGCCCTCTTCGGCGGGGCCTTCCCGCAGACCGCCGTCCACGTCAAGTTCATGGGGGACCTGTTCATCCATGCCCTGATGCTGATGGTGGTCCCGTTGGTCGTGGCCTCGATGGTGGTGGGCATCTCCAACCTGGGCGACATCCGCACACTGGGAGCCATCGGCGCCCGGACCATCGGGATCTTCCTCTTCAGCACCGCCTTGGCGGTCCTCCTCGGCCTGGCGCTGGTCTACCTCATCCAACCTGGGCAGGGCCTGTCCAGCGGTGAGGGACTCCCCCAGGCCGCCTACCGCATCGAGGGAGACCGACTCTTCCTTGAAGGCGGAGCCCGCTTCAGCCGAACCGACTACGACCAGCGCTACCTGCTGACCCTGGCCGACCAGCCCGTGTGCGCCATGCTGAAAGGGCGCGACGGCAGCAGCGCCAGCTCGGTCCAGGTCGAGTACTGGCGGCAGTGGCGCTGGCTGAAGCCCTGGCAGGCGTCCGCCGTCCTGGGGGTGAGCGAGGACGAGCTCTGGGACCAGGTCCAGGCCGGCCACGTGGAGAGCCGCGAGCTGGCCGGTCGAACCGAAATCCGCGTCCTGGTCAGCCAGGACGAGGAGGGGCGGAAGGTGGTTCCCTCTGCCCAGGGCACCGGGGTGAACCTCGAGCTCCCCGTGGCCCAGAGGCTGGAAGGCAAGCAGCGCACGATCCTGGACGTCCTGGTCGAAGTCCTGGTGGGTCTGGTCCCGACCAACCTCTTCAAGGCCATGGCCGAGGCCGAGGTCCTGCCGCTGATCCTCTTCTCGCTGGTGCTGGGCGGGGTGCTCAGCACGATGGGCGAATCCGGACGCCCCGTCCTGGCGGTCTTCCAGGGGCTGAATGACGCCATCATGCAGATGGTACACCTGCTGATGTACACCGCCCCCCTGGGCGTCTTCGGCCTGATCGCCGCCCGCCTGGGCGAAGCCGGCGGGTGGATGGGCTTCCTGCCCGAGCTGACCCGCCTGGCCGCCTATACCGTCACGGTGCTGGCCGGCCTGGGAATCCACAGCCTGGTGACGCTGCCCGTGCTGCTGGTCCTCCTGACCCGTCGCTCGCCCCTGCCGTTCCTGACCGGGATGATGCCGGCCTTGACGACGGCCTTCTCGACCGCCTCCTCCTCGGCCACCCTTCCGCTGACGATGGAGTGCCTGAAGGGGAAGCTCGGGGTCTCCGCCCGCACGACCAGCTTCGTGGCCCCCTTGGGAGCCACCGTCAACATGAACGGGACGGCACTCTTCCAGGCCGTGGCCGCCGTCTTCATCGCCCAGATGCACGAGATCCCGCTCGAGCCGGTCAGCCTCTTCCTGATCTTCCTGACGGCCACCCTGGCCGCCGTGGGAGC
>DCTU01000322.1:0-5408 GCA_002329445.1 bacterium UBP9_UBA1432 | reverse complement strand
CCGGAGGCCGACACCGAACCCGCAGGCTGAGTCGATCCCCGGGGCTCTGCAACGCAGCGTCCCTACTGTCGATGCAGCGTCCACGAGCCCACGGGCTCGGCCCACTTGTTGGCGGCGAACCAGGTTCCCGAGGCGGACTGACCGCTGACGCGCCCCTTCAAGGTGCCGCCGAAGGTCACCTTGCCTTTGGTGAACGCACCCGACAGGGCCAGGTTCAGGTTGCCTGCCTTGTCGATGGTTCCCTGGCAGGTCCCCGTGACCGGGTCCTTGCCGTATTTTCCACGGACCTGTCCGGAGACATGGGTGCCGTTGATGGTCAGGCTCATCGAGCCCGTGGCCTGGCCCGAGAAACTCCCCGACCAGGTCCCGTCATAGCTCGGAGCGGCTGCCTCTGCCAGGCGGGCCACCTCCTTCTTGAAGGCTTCAGGCCCCTCGGTGTAGCGCAGTTCGATCAGCTTCTCCATGACCTCGGCCGTCGGGGTGATCCCCAGCTTCTTGAGGCTCTGGCGCAATCCGTCCAGGGACTTGGACACCTGCTTCATCCGGGACTCCAGGTCCTTGCTGGACAGAATCCTCAGCAGGGCCACGTCGTCCAGGTTTCCGTACAGATGGGGGCTCGCGCGGCGGATCCGGGCCAGCTCGCCGGGCTTCTGATACTTGGCCAGGGCCTTGAGGTAGTCCTTGAGCATCTGATCCTTCAGGGCTCCCACCAAAGGCAACCCCCGGGACTTCATGCTCTTCTCCAGGGCCTTGCGCTGCAAGGCCAGCAGGCGGGCCTCCGCTTCGTTGGCGGGAGGCCGACCCAGCAGACGACGATACTCCTCCGCGGCATCCTTGGCTTCGGAGGCCGTCACCATCAGATCGACCACGGTCCCCATGGGGCCGACCACCGAGGTCTGCACGCTGACGGCCACCTGACCCCCTTCGGCGGTCACGGCGCCGACGTTCTGCTTGCGCTCCTCGTTGAAGCCCTCCAAGGCCTCGACGGCGCGCTTCTCGGTCCGCGCGTCGAAGATCCCCTCGGCCTGCTTCCAGCGGGCCTGGACCGCCGCCTTGCGGTCCAGCGCATTCTTGCCCCAGAGGATGGCCCCCGCGCCGGTGACCAGGATTCCGCCGATCAACAGGCCCAGGGCAATGGCCCCACCCCAGGGCCGGCGCCTGAAGAACAGGTTCATCGGTGTCATGGCGCTGCCTCCGTCACCAGGGTCTGGGCCCCCCACAGCCGGTCATCCCGAAAGTTGAGGATCAGGCGGTTGCGGTAGTTCAGCACGGTGATCCGGCCGAACACCGGGGAGTCCTTCCGAATCACCAGGTCGGGCTCACCCAGGGTCTGGACAGCCTGTTCCTCGGTCCAGGAGGGATCGAAGGCCAGCGGACTCAGACCCGTCGGGGCGGCCGGCCGGAGCTCCTGGGCCGGGGCCTCGCTCTGCAGCCGTCCGTTCAGGAACCCGAAGGCCCGAGGCTGCCAGGATCCCGCCAGCAGGGCGTCTCCACCCTGCGCGCGGTACCAGGTCCAGACCTCGGCCCGGGTTCCGCTGTCCGGGTCCAGGGCGACCAGGAACTGATCGGGCATTCCCAGGGCCCCGACCAGGGTCTTCTGGTCTGCGGACAGGGACACCCGACGCTCCAGGACCGGCAAGGGCGTGGTGCCCATCTCGCCTTCCAGCGCCACTCCTCCCATCTCCAGGGCCGAGGCTCCTCCTGCCCCTCCGAGAGGCAGCGTGGGGCTCGACCCTTCGAAGGTCGGGTCCAGGTGGGCCCGGAGGGCCAGATAGCCCGGCAGCAGAATCGCCGAGGCCAGGGTGACCCCCAGAAACAGGACGGGCCAGAGCCAGGAGGTCCGCCGGAAGGCAGCCGTCAGGCTGGTCCCCACGGCCAGCAGGGCCAGCAGGACGACCCCCGGGACCAGACTTCGGGTGCTTCCCAGGACGAGGTGTTCCACCAGGGGAGCGACTGGCAGGACCAGGACCAGAGGGAGCAGGCAGCCGGCCTGCAGCCAGCAGGAGAGGCCTCGGGGAGACGCTGAGGCCGCAGGCGCCGTGGAAGGGAACGAAGGTCCGGTGGGCCGGGTCCCGCCGGGCTGAGCTGAAGCCAAGTCCAGGCCACACTGCCGACAGAAGCGGCCTTGGGCGACCCGGGGGGCGGCGCAGCGAGGACAGGATGTCGATGAGGTCGAGGCGGTCATTCCTGGGGCGCCCCACTTGGAGTGTGCATGGCGTCATCCTCCCTGCGAAAATCGGGTCAGGCCGGGTTCAGCGCATCGTCTCGCCGCCGTCCAGGACCAGCATCTGGCCGGTCAGGAAGTCCCCCCCGGCAGCCAGATAGCTGACGGCCTCGGCCACGTCCTCGCTGCGGCACAGGCGTTTGAGCGGGATGTCGCGGGTCAGCACCTGGCGCAATTCCGGCCCGCCCTCATCCACCCAGGGTTCATCCATCAGCCCGGTGGCAATCGTATTGACCCGGACGTGGGGGGCCAGCTCGCGGGCCAGCGATCGGGTCAGGGAATGCACGGCCGCGCAACTGGCGGCGTATTGGGTGTGCATGCCCGTCAGGGCCGAGGTGCTGGTGACGTGGATGATCTTGCCGTATTCCTGGGCCTGCATCACCCGGGCCGCGGCGCGGCTGCAGTAGAAGGTGCCCTTCAGACCCGTCTTGAGGACCTCGTCCCACATCTCGTCGGTGATCTCCGGCAAGGCCGCGTCGTTCCATGCGAAGATGTTGTTGACCAGCACGTCCAGGCGGCCCATGATCTCCAGGCCTGCCCCCATGGCCCCCACCACGGCCTGCTCGTCGGCGACATCAAAGGGCAGTGCCAGGATCCGGGCCAGGGTGTCCACCGACTGCAGCTCGAAGATCTCGTCTTCAGGGCCGTTGATCAACAGGGCGAATCCGGCCTGGGCCAGGGCAAAGCAGATGGCCGGTCCGGCGGTTCCCCGCCAGTCCGTCACCATCGCGACGGGATGGGCGTTGCTCAAGGTTCTCCCTCGATTTCCTCCAGGAGTCGGGCGGCTTGAGGGTCCAGATCCCGCAAGAGTCGGACCACCCCCGCCAGGGAATCTTCGCAGGGCAAGGCCTGGTGGCCTTCCCCGGGCCAGAGCCGGCACGCCCCGGATTCCGGGTCGCCGGTACCATCCGTCGGCCGAGGTGCGGGATGGAACAGACCGCCTGCCTCCAGACCCGCCTCCGACCACAAGCGCGCAGCCCGAGCGGACTGCCCACGGCGGACCAATGCCCGTGCGGCCAGGGCCTGCAGACACTGCAGCCGCCCGGCAGCCCGGGGCCGGCCTCCCAGCGCCCGAACCAGTCGTGCGCCCCGCTCCAGCGCTGCCGGAGACCCCTCCAACAGCACCAGCCCGCCGGCCAGATCGATCCGGTCCTCGGACAGGTCGGGAAGATCCTCCAGCACGTGCATGGCCAGGGGCTGGCCCGGAGAGGGGACGCTCAGGGGGCCCTCCGGGCCCAGGTGCCCCACCAGGACCCCCTCGCCCAGCGCCGGGGCCACCCTGCGGAGAAGCCCGTCGTCGGCCTCCTCCATCAGCACCAGACGCGAATCCGCCACCGGCTCGCACGGGTCGGGGAAGGCCGGACACCCCAGGACCAGGGTGGCCTCCAAGGCGCGTCGGTGCGGCCGCCCCCAGATCCCGACCACCGGCCAGTCGGCTCGCACGGCCAGACGGCCCAGCGCCAGGATCCGGGGCCCCACCCCCAGCAAGGTCATGGGTTCTGGACTCAAGCTCCCTCCCAACCGGAGTTTCTCGAGGGAGCAGGGGGCTCCCAGGATCTCGCCCCCCTTCGGGAGAAGGGGTCTTCCTCCCCCACGCCATCTCGGGCAAGGAGGAGCGGGCCACGACCAGGCGCGAATGCGGCGCCACCCAATCGCGATGAGGAGATCTGATAGGGCGATGGGCCTTCGCAGGATGAAAGTCGACAAGCTGGGAATCGACCTCTTGACCCACGATCCGGTGGTCATCCTCAAAGACGTGGACGGGAAGCACCAGCTCCCGATCCTGATCGGACCCTTTGAGGCCACGGCCATCGCTCTGGCCCTGGAGAAACAGGTCGTACCGCGCCCGCTCTCTCACGACCTGATGAAGTCGATCATCGAGTCCCTGGATGCCCAGGTCGAGAAGATCGTCATCGACGACATCAAGGAGAACACGTTCTTTGCCAAGGTCATCCTGCGAGCCGGTGGGGACCCGGTGGAGATCGATGCCCGCCCTTCCGACAGCATCGCGCTGGCCCTGCGCACGAACTCCCCCATCTTCGTGTCCGAGCAGATCATCCTGGCCGAGGCCCTCGAGGACAAGTCCGCCGAAGACCAGGATGTCACGGCGTTCAAGAGCTACATCGAGAACCTCAAACCCAGCGACTTCCGCAAGGACACCTGAGCCGCCCGGTCGCCCGGCGTGAATTCCGCCTTTACTCCCAGGGAATCTGCGTGATAATGGAGTTGCAGGGAATTCCAGAAAATCGGGGCATCATGCTCCTGGGCCCGTCACCCTGAAAGCATGAATCCCGCAGGAGGCCTTGCACAGACAGGCTGCATCTGACCGTCTCGGGTCCTCCGACAAACCCGGAGCGGTTGCCAAGGGGCGTTGAAATGGCTTTCTACGGCATCGGCAACCTGTTCGGCAATCTCGTCCGCCCGGAGACTCGCGAGAAGGAACAGGCCCGCGAAGCCGAGGAGAAGAAGGCCGAGCAGGAAAAGGCTGCGAAGAGTGAGGACGCCGCCAAGGGCCAGCAGGCTCGGGAAGCCGAGACGGCTTCCCAGGCCGAGGCCCAGAGGCAGCGTCTGCTTCAGTTGCAGGAGAAGGTCGCCCGGCGCCTGGAGGACTTCGTCCGGGCCTCGGGCCGCGAAAAGTCGCAGAGCGCCGACAGCGACACCGAGTCCCTGCTTCGGCAGATGGAGAACGAGCAGGATTCGTTCACCCCCGAAAACCTCCAACGCCTGCGCCAGCTCAGCCAGAGCACCAAGGGGGTCCTGCAGGCCAGCCGCGAGGGCCAGTCCGAGTCCCAGGCCAGACAGGATACGGGGCGCCCCGAGGCGGGGCGGCCGCAACCCGGGACCTCGCAGGACCAGGAACTGCTCATGCGCCGGGCTGCCCAGGAACTGAAGAATCAACTGCAGCACACCGAGGCGCAGACCACCGGTCGGGCCCAGCAAGAGGCCCGCGAAACCGGCCGCGACACGGCCACCGACACGCGCTCGCAGAAGGCCCAGGAGGCGCGTTCGCAGTCGACGGCACCCGAGTCCGGGGCGGCTCGCGCCGAGAAGCCGGTGCCAACGCCTGCCCAGCCCGAACAGGCCAAGGCCCAGGCCCCCAAGCCCGAAGCCGCCAGGCCCGAACAGGCCAAGGCCCAAGCCCCCAAGCCCGAGGCCGCCCAGCCCGAACAGGCCAAGGCCCAGG
>DCTU01000149.1:10981-19882 GCA_002329445.1 bacterium UBP9_UBA1432 | reverse complement strand
GCCTCGGGCCTGGGAATGAAGGTCACCCTGACCACCAACGCCACCCTGCTGACCCCCGAGCGCATCCGACGCCTGGTGCGGGCCCGTCCCAGCGGGGTCTCCAGCAGCCTGGACGGGCCTCGCGCCCGCATCCACGACGCCGTGCGCGGAATCCCGGGCAGCTTCCGTCGGACCGTCCGCGCCCTGCGCCGCCTGATCGAGGAGACCCGACGCCGCGGACAGGGCCCGCGGGTCCGACTGAACTTCGTGCTGATGCAGCAGAACTACCGCCACCTGCCCGAGATGTTGGAGCTGGCGGCGGAGCTGGGCGTCGCCGAGGTGAACCCGATGCCGGTGGACGAGAAGGGAGAGCGACGCAACCGCCTGTCGCGCGCGCAGATCCGCCGCTACAACCGGGAAGTCGCCCCCCGGGTGCTGGCGCTGCGGCAGCGCCACGGGTTCTCGACAGCCCCGGAGCTGGTCTACCCCTTCGGCGTCACCGAGGAGGAGATCCGCGGGTCGGCCCGAGGGCTGTACGCCCGCGGAGCCTATTCCGACAAGCCATGTCTGGCGCCCTGGATGCACCTGTTCCTGGCCTGGGATGGCGAGGCCTACCTGTGCTGCATGACCAATCAGCGCATGGCCTCCCTGGGGAATGCAGCCCGCGAATCCCTGGGGGACATCTTCCTGGGCCCGAAGATGCAGGCGATCCGTCGGGAGTTCCTGGCGGGAAGTCCCCACCCCGCCTGCGCGCGATGCGACATGTTCCTGGTCGAGAACCGACTGCTGCACCAGGCGCTGGAGTCCTTTGATCGCGAATTCTCCGGATGGACGACGCCTCCCGACCAAACGTCAACACCTGTGAAATAGAGTCCGCCCTCCGATGCTCTATCCTGGATTCGTCGAATGCGGGGCGGCGCCGTCGCGGCGCCGGGCACACAAGGAGAGAGAGCATGACCAGGAACGTCGGCGGTCCAGGACCACAATCCGTTCCCGAGAACCACGCCAAGATGCCGATTGGAAAAGGCCGCGAAGCCTGGATCCCGCGGGACGCGGAGCAGGTGCGGAGGTTGGATCCGGACTCCACCGCCGTGGACGGCCGCTCGATCGACGCCGGAGCCAGCGCCGCCAAGAACCTCCAGGCCCTGGGCTGGACCCTGAGAACAGCCATCCTGCCCGACAAGACGGCCATGGCATTGAAGAAGGCGTCCCAGGCCCGCCGGGGGGTTGCCGTTCCGGTGCACGGGGTCCTGGCCGGACTGGCCGCCGACGTCTTCGACCTGGTCAAGGCCCCCTTCGCCGCCGCCAAGGATGGACTGGAGGCGGCTGCCTGGGGCGCCGTGGCCGGGGTGAAGGCCCTGACGGGGCCCCGACAGATCTCCTCGCCGCAACCGGCTCTCCCGGTCGATCCTCCAGGGTTCCGCGAGGTCCATCTGCGCACTCCGACCCAGGCCCGCTCGGGGTATTTCCACTACGCCTTGAAGGACGGCAGGATCTGGACCCGCTGGGACCCGATCCTGCCCCAGGAGCCCGTCGCCATCCGCTGTGGAGAGCCCATGACCGAGGAGGGGGTGCGATCCGTCCTGAAGGACGCCTCCGGCCCCTACTCCTTCGAGTACGAGTCCGAGCGGAACCAGTTCGTGGCCACCCCGTTGCCGGACGCCGCCGAGCGCGGCTTCAAGATGGTGGAGGGGCGCCTGGTTCCCGCCCCGGCGGAAGAAGCGGGCGAATGGCACCTGCACGACAGCCTGGGGGGTCCCGTTCTGCCCCCCGGCGAGCACGCCGTCGAGATGCAGGTGGCAGGCGACTTCATCGAGATCCGCACCAACACCAACAAGATGTACTCCTATGACCCGACCAAGCCCGCCCCCGTCGTCTGGAAGGTCGAGGCGGGATGCCCCTTCGGAGGCGACATCCACCTGCCCGAGGGAATTCGCGACTGGACCTTCGGCGAGGCGGTGGCGGTCAAGCCCATGCGCAACTGCCTGAAGTCCATGAACCCCTTCACGGACATCGTCGGCTACTTCGAAGACTCGCAAGGCAACAAAGGCGACTTCGGCTTCACGGCCACGACCGGGGTGCTGATGGGAGACGGTCGCGAGATCCGTTATCGGGACACCGGGCTTCCCGCCGACTTCGCCCGGGGCTTCCTCACACCCCATCACGGCCGCTTCACCGGCGAGAAGCTGGCGGCCGCCGGGGCCACCTGGCTGCTGTACGGGCGCGAGCCCGACGGCAGGCCGGGTCTGTACGCCCGAATGTACGACTACGAGATCAACGGCGACTGCCCGGGCCGGCACTACAGCTATGAACCTTCCGAGGTCTCGGTCCTGGACCACGACAAGGTCTACTCGCTGTCCGACCAGATCCAGATGCTGCCCACCCCGGGCTGGGCCCGGATCCCCTTCCCCCCCCTCACGGGGCAGGCCATGCTGACCGACCACATCGACATCCGGCTCACCGGCCAGGGGAACGCCGCCCGCGAGGTCCGCCTGGCCGGCCGCGACGCGGAGGGGAGTCCCGGCTACTACCACAAGGGGATCACCGAGTCCGAGTGGCGCTTCACGCGGGTTCCCGGACCCTTGCAGGGACAGCCCATTCCGGTCGGCCGCCCCGATGCCGCCCAGGCCACCCCCGAGCCGGTCACCCGGGACTATCCCCAAGCGACCTGGGGCGGAGACCTGTCCAGCGCCCCCGTGCGCCAGGTCGAGCTCCTGGACTTCCACCCCTTCCAGACCCAGGACCAGGCCAGTCGGATCCGCTTCACGCTGGACTCGGGGCAGACCGTCGAGGTCTTGCTGCGGACCGGAGACGGCTACACCCCGTTCGCCGTGCGTTCCCAGGATACCGGGCTGCTGGGCAAAGGGGCGGGCGTGCCCAAGGTCCTGATCGGGACGCTGGAGGTCCCCGAGGAGGTTCGCAGCCACCCGGACCCCGAGGTCCGGTCCTTCGTGGAAGGCTACCTGGAGCGGATGCACCACAAGGAGAACCAGTTCATGCTCCTGGCCGAATCCGACCGGGTCGAGGTCTCGACCGACTGGTACTATCGCAACAGCGATCACCGCTTCGACTGGGAGGAGAATCCGAAGATCCGGCTCACCTTCCAGCGCGACGACACGGGCCAGACCCCCCATGAGTTGAAGGCGGCCTCCCACGACCTGGGTCCAGCCCCCGGCATGACGGGCGAGGAGCTGGCCGCACTCGTCGTACGGAACCAGGCATTGGAGGCCGAGATCACCTCCGAGGTCGCCTCCCGACAACGCCACCACCTGCTGCGCTGGATGCGCGCCCAGGGAAGCGAAACCGTGGTGACCGGGTTGATGTGGCTGGCCAGCGCGCTGAACGTGTCGGGGCGCGTCAAGCACACCGGCCAGTTCACCCAGTTGATGCCCCCCCTGATGAAGACCCACACCCGGGCCGACTGGCAGGCCGCCCGGACCACGCCGCCGGGATCCCTTCGGGCCCTGCAGACCCTGCGCGAGAACATCTCCCGGGCCGAGAGCCTGCGGACCGGGGGCTGAGACGGATCCGCCTACGCGCCCGGAGCAGGAGGATTCTGCCCCCGCGGATCGGGAAGACCCTCCGCCAGATGCAAGGAGGCCGTGGCGGACCGATGAGCACCCAGACGATCCGGGTCCTTCTGGTTGAAGGAACCCCCGAGGACGCCCGGCTGGTGCACGAGCTGCTGCGCCGGGTTCCCCTGGCCGAGCCGGTGCACGTGCAGACCCTCTCCGGGGCCCTGGCCTGCCTGGAGGACCAGGCCATCGACGTGGTCCTGCTGAACCCGCAGCTCGCGGAGGCGGAAGGCCCGCAAGCCATCGAGGCGCTCCAGGCCGCGGGGCACATGGTCCAGGTGGTGGTCCTGGCGGGGCATGAGGACGACCAGGCCGCCCTGGCGTGGATCCGCGCCGGGGCCCTGGACCACCTGCTCATCAGCCAGCTCAGCGCCGGGGCCCTGCATCGCCGAATCCACCTCGCCGCCCAGAGGACGCGCATCGCCCGCTCTCTGGCCCAGAGCGCGACGCGCTATCGCATCCTGTTCGAGGATGCCAGCGACGCGATCCTGATCGCCGATGTCCAGACCGAGACCATCCTGGACGCCAACAAGGCCGCCGAGCGGTTGCTGGGTCGTTCCCGCCAGGAGCTGATCGGCATCGACCGGGCCGCCCTGCACCCCCCGCAAGGCGTCTTCACCAGCGAGTTCTCTCGCCACGTCGCGGCCGGCCGAACCCGCGACGCCGAGACGGTCCTTCTGGCCCGCGACGGACGCCAGATCCCGGTGACGGTCAGCGCCAGCTCCTTCCAGATGGGGGACCGGAGGGTCATCCAGGGGGTCTTCCGGGACCTCTCGGGGCTGCGCCGGGCGCAGGCCGAACTCGAGAGCCTCTCGCGCTTCCCCGAGGAGAATCCCTCCCCGGTCCTGCGGGCCTCGGTCGACGGCACGCTGCTCTACGCCAACGCCAGCTCGGCTCCCCTGCTGCGGCACTGGGCCTGTCACCCCGGCACCAGGCTCCCGGAGGAGCAGGCCCTCCTGGTGGCCCAGGCCATCGAACGCGACCAGGTCCTGCAGGTGGAGCTGCTGCTTCCGGATCGGGTCTACGAGATGACCGTGTGTCCGCTGGTCTCGGAGGGGCGGGCCAACCTCTACGGCCACGACATCACCGCCCGCAAGCACGCCGAGGCCGCCCGCTTCGAGAGCGAGGCCAACCTGCAGATGGCCCTGGAGGCCACCCACACCGGGGCCTGGACCCTGAACCTGGCCGACCGCTCGATCCTGCGGACCCTGGAATATGACCGCATCCTGGGCCACGACTCCCCACCTTCCCGCTGGACCTACCAGGACTTCCTGCAGCAGATCCTTCCCGAGGACCGCCCCCAGGTGGTCCAGGGTTTCGAAAGAACCCTGATGACCGGTTCCAAGTGGGATTTCTCCTGCCGGATCCAAAGGCCCGACGGCGAGGTCCGCTGGCTGCGAGGACTGGCCAGTCCCCGACAGACCGGGTCTGGACCTCAGGTCGTCTCGGGCCTGCTGCAGGACATCACCGAGAAGAAGCGCTCGGAGGAGGAGAAGACCCGGCTGGAAGAGCAGCTCCGAGCCTCCCAGCGCATGGAGGCCGTCGGCGGCCTGGCCGGGGGGATCGCCCACGACTTCAACAACCTGCTGTCGGTGATCCTCAGCTACACCGGCTTCGCCCTGGAATCCGCCCCGGAAGGGTCGCCTCTGCACGAAGACCTCCTGGAGGTCCGCAAGGCCGGCGAGCGCGCGGCCGCCCTGGTGCGTCAGTTGCTGGCCTTCAGCCGCAAGCAGATGCTGCAGCCCAAGGTCCTCTCGCTCAACCTGATCCTGGCCGAGTTCCGCAAGATGCTGCTGCGGATCCTGGGCGAGGACGTCGAGTTCGTCCACGAATTCGCCCCGGAGCTGGGCCTGACCCTGGCGGATCCCAACCAGATCGAACAGGTGATCATGAACCTGGTGGTCAACGCCCGGGATGCGATGCCCGAAGGCGGCAGGCTGACCATGAAGACCGCCAACGCCTCCCTGGAAGAGGAACGGGCCGCCCGGTTGGGGGTGGCCCCCGGGCCCTACGTGACCTTGACCATCCAGGACACGGGCATCGGCATGGACGAAGAGACCCTGGCCCGGGTCTTCGAGCCCTTCTTCACCACCAAGGAGAAGGGGACCGGCCTGGGGCTCCCCACGGTGTACGGGATTGTCCGGCAGAGCGGCGGGGCCGTCGAGATCCAGAGCCTTCCGGGCCAGGGCACCAGCTTCCGGGTCTGGCTGCCCCGGCTGCTCTCGGCCATCCTGGAGAGGCCGCCCGGTGCCGAGGCCCACGCGCTGCCCGAGGGGGCAGAGACCATCCTGGTGGTGGAGGATGAACGCGCGGTCCGCAACCTGGCCCGGCGGGTCCTCAGCGCCGCCGGCTACTCGGTCCTCCTGGCGGAGAGCGCCCAGGATGCGCGGAGCGTCCTGCAGGGACACTCCGGGCGACTGGACCTGGTGTTGACGGACGTGGTGATGCCGGGCATGAAGGGGACGGACTTTGCCCGGGATCTGGCCCGGACCCACCACGAGCTCAAGGTCCTGTTCATGTCAGGCTACTCGGCCCCGTCAGCCTCGAACACTGGATTGCCGGAGTGGAGAGGTCGCTTCATCAGCAAGCCCTTTGCCGCCGAGGACCTGGTCCGCAAGGTCCGTGAGGTCCTGGACCAGCCCTGAGGCTCAGCCCTCCACGGCCTGGGCCCGATAGTCCGCCTTGCGGGCCAGGTCGCCTGCCGTGTCGGGATAGCACACGGCGATTTCCCGGAACTCCTCCTGGATTTCCAGGAAGCCGTCCACCAGATCGGGGTCGAAGTGCCGACTCCGCCCCTCCTCGATGATCTGCACGGCGATCTCGTGCGCGTAGGCGTCCTTGTAGACCCGGCGGCTGGTCAGGGCGTCATACACGTCTGCCACCGCCATCAAGCGCGCCGAGATGGGGATGGCCTCTCCGAGCAGGCCCTGGGGATAGCCGGTCCCATCCCACTTCTCCTGGTGACACAGGGCGATCTCCTTGGCCGTCTTGAGGAAGGCCACGTCGGCCCCGACCGAGCGCTCCGCCTTCTCCAGGGCGTCCCAGCCCAGGACCGTGTGCTGCTTCATGATCTCGAACTCTTCCGGGGTCAGGGTACCGGGCTTCAAGAGGATCCGGTCGGGGACCCCCACCTTCCCGATGTCGTGCAGAGGAGCCGTCTTGTAGAGAAGCTCGATGTTCTGAGGCGTCAGGTAGTCGCGGAAGCGGGGATGATCCTTCATCTTCCGGGCCAGGGCCGCCACGAAGCGCTGGGTTCGGCGCAGGTGGTTTCCGGTGTCCGTGTCCCGGGTCTCGGCCAGACCGGCCAGCGCCAGGATGGTGACCTCCTGGATGGTCACCACCTCGCGCGTGCGCCGGTTGACCTCCTCTTCCAGGAACTCGTTCTTGTCGCGCAGGAAGTCTGCCGCCAGCTTCAGGCTGAGTTGGGCGCGGACCCTCGCCATGAGGATCGGGGGGCTGATCGGCTTTGCGATGTAGTCGGCTGCGCCCAGCTCCAGGCCGAACCTCTCGTCCTCCATGGTGCCCCGGGCGGTCAGGAAGATGATGGGGATGTGGCGGGTGCTGGGATCCACCTTCAGGCGCCGGCAGACGTCGTACCCATCCATTCCGACCATCACGATGTCCAGCAGGATCAGGTCGGGAGGCGGACTCATCCGGGCCAGGCGCAGGGCCTTCTCTCCGCTGTTGGCCACCCGGACGCGATAGTCCCGCTTCAGGAGACCGCTGAGAAAGGCCAGGTTGTCCGGCGTGTCGTCCACCACCAGGACCAGCGGTCGGGTTCCGTCCGCCCGGGTCCCGTTTCCTGGCTCGGGGCTGCTCACTCTTTGTCCTCCGGCACGGGTCGGCCGGCCCGACGCAGCGCATCCGGGAGCCGGGCCAGGGCCTCATCGTAATCGAAGTCGCGGATGGACCGCTGCAGGGCGGCATGGTCGGATCCCAGCGCTGCCTCGAAGAGGGCCGCCTCGCGGGTGAACAGGCTGCCGGCTTCAGGGTCGCTGTCCTTGAGGTACTGCTCCAGTTGACGACACACGGCCTCGAAGCGGTTCAGATCGAGGCCCGCCCTGGTCGAGCGCCCCCCCTCCGGCAAATGCGCCTGGATGGCCCGAGAGACCTCGGCCAGCGCCTCTTCGAGGCTCTCCAGGGTGGGTTCGACCGTCGCGGTGTCGCCCCCAGCCCAGAAGGACTCTTCGAGCCGGGCCGCCAGCGACGAGACCCCCGTGGCCCCCAGCGTGCTGGAGACCCCTTTCAGCCCGTGGGCCAGGTCGGCAGCCTTCGTCAGGTCGCCCGTGTGCCAGGCCGAGCGGATCCGGTGGGCGGCCTGGCGATGCGAGGCCACGAAACGCGCCAGGAGGTCCTGATAGAGCTCTTCGTCTCCCATCACCCGGGAGAGTCCTTCGGCCAGGTCCAGCCCGCCTGCGGCTTGATCGGGCGCCTGGGACTCCGGCTGGCCGGAAGCAGGTCCGGAAGGGTTCGCCTGCGCGGCGCTCCGGACTCCCTGATCCAGGACGCGCCGCACCACCTCCCCCATCACCTCCGCCGAAACGGGCTTGAAGAGGAACTCGTCGAACCCCGCCACCTCGGGGTCGCCCTGATCCAACCCCCGCGAAGAACCTGCACACAGCACGGCCGGCAGGTCGGGGCGCAGGCGTCGGATCTCGGCCACCAGCCGAGCCCCGGTCATGCCCGGCATGCTCTGGTCGGTGACCACCAGGTCCCAATCCCGGGGGTCCCGCAGGAACTCCTCCAAGGCGGCCTGCGGATCGACCGATTCCACCACCCGATACCCCAGGCGCCCCAGGACGCGAGCCCCCATCCGGGCCAGGGCTCCCTCATCATCGACGAAGAGGATCCTTTCGCTCTTCCGCGAGCACCTCGGCGAGGGAGGCAAGGGGTCGGCCGGGAACTGCGGCGAGGGTTCCAGGCAGAGGGGCAGGTAGAATCGCAAGGCGGTTCCCCGGCTTGGGAGCCCCTCGACCTCCACGACCCCCTCGCCCGGCGTCGCAGCGTCCGGCCCCGGCGGGGGCAGCAGGGGCTCCAGCAGGCGCGGGACATCCGCTTCGTCCACCTCCAGGCCCGTGTCGGTCACCTCCAGGCGGGCGTAGGCGCCGGCCGCCAGGGCCAGGGGGGAGGCTTCCTGGCTGGCCAGCAAGACCTGATCCAGGGCCAACGTCAGGACGCCCCCCTGCCGCTCGGCCCCGCGAACCAGGGCGACCAGCACTCCGGCCAGGGCCTCCGGGTCCACCCGGACCGGACCGACTCCCGGTTCGATGCGGGTCTGCACGGCCACCGAGGCGGGCAGGCAGGAACGCAGCCTCCCTCGGGTCTCGGCCAGCAGGCCCTGCAGTCG
>DCTU01000149.1:0-10920 GCA_002329445.1 bacterium UBP9_UBA1432 | reverse complement strand
GCCGGCTGCGTCCGCGCCAGACGTCGGAGGGCTGCCAGGACCTCCTCCGGGGTCGAGGCGATCTCGAAGGCGGCCCTCAAGGGCAGGCCCAACTCGCCTCGGGCCCTGCGAAACTGGTCGTCCAGCGGGCGGGCCAGGGGTCTGAGCACGGCCGGAACGCCAGCCTGATAGATCTCGTAGTAGGAGGCATAGCCTCCGTGGGCCACCACGACCCGGCGACTCACCATGGACAGGGCAGCGGGAAGTTGCCGCACCCGTCCGGTGAGGTCCAGGACGCCGCGCGAGGGCGTCCTGGGGAGATGGGAAAGGTCCTGGCCCGTCACCAGGGTGATCGGGGCAACGCGCCGCAGCCCGGGGTGATCGCGAAGGGCGGGGGCGGGTGGCTCGGTGGCCAGGACCAGGTCAAAGCCCCTCAGGGCGTCGCCCATCCCGGGAAGCTCGTAGAACCGAGGATGGACATGACGGGTGACCAGGGCCCGGATGGGCGCCAGGCCCTCGACCAGTCCCGTCAGTTCCCCCAGGACTCCGCGTGGGAAGACATCCAGCACGACCCCGTCGGGGACGAAGGCCCGGCCCTCGCCCAGGACCCAATCCCGAAGAACCGAACGGGCGGGCGGCTCAGCCGGGGGGGCGCGATGGGGGACTCCCGCCCAACTGGCGAAAGGCTCCATCCGCCCAGGCGCCAGCACCAGGACCGAGGCCCCCAGGGCCCGACAGGCCCGAGCCAGGCCCAGGGCCCGCACACCGTGGCCGAACCCTCCCCCAAAGGCGTAGAAGAGCAGGCGGGGACCCAAAATCTAGGGCCCCGGGGGCGAGGGTCCGAGCTCCGAAGAGAAGCCTTCCCGGAACTTCTTGAGTTTGGGGGCGATGACGAACGCGCAGTAGGGCTGGGAGGGATTCCTCTCAAAATAGGTGCGATGCTCGGCCTCGGCCGGGTAGAAGGCCGTGAAGGCCTCGACGCGGGTCACGATCGGCTCTTCCCACCAGGCCTCGGCCCGACGCTTCACCTCTTCGGCCTGAGCCCTCTGGACCGGGCCGTGAAAGAAGATGACCGAGCGATACTGGGGCCCCACGTCGGCGCCCTGACGATCCGGGGTCGTGGGGTCGTGGACCTGGAAGAAGACCTCCAGGAGCCTTTCGAAGGACAGGACGGAGGGGTCGAAGCGGACCTGCACCACCTCGACGTGCCCGGTGTCTCCTCGGCAGACCTGCTCATAGGTCGGGGCGGGAGTCCTCCCTCCCGAGTAGCCGGGCTCGACCGAGAGCACCCCGCGCAGCTCGCGGAAGATCGCCTCGGTGCACCAGAAACAGCCGCCTCCCAGGGTGGCCGTCTCGACCGCAGGGGCTTGGGTCATGGGGGATTCCTCCTTCGGGGCGAGGTCGGTCGAGGGCAGGACGGGACGGGAAGACCGCCCTTCCGAAACAGGCGGCCCTGTTGCACAGGCACAGATCCCCACCAGGAGAAGCATTCCCAGAATGGCCTGCGTGACACGCCTCATCGGGTGTCCTCTCCAGGGGTGCCCGCGTCGCGCTCCAGGACCAGGCGCGCCCGACGGCCGGCCAGGTCGATCCCCTCGACCAGGAAGCGGGCCAGGACCCGACGATTCAGCTCGCGCTTGAAGGCCCACTGCTGCAGCGGGTGGGTCTGGATCACCACCCGCAGGACGAATCCGTCGGGTCCAAGGCCCTCCAATCCCAGGACCTGGGGCGGAGCCAGGACCTGCTCGGGGCGCTCGGACGCCAGCCGGTCGGCCTCCTCACCCAGGAGCCGAAGCGCCTTCTCGGCGTCGGAATCCATCGCGACCGCGACCTGGTAATCCACCGCCGACCACTCCAGCGAATGGTTCCGCACGGTGCGCAGTTCGGAGTTGGGGACCACGCACGCGGTGCCGTCGGTCCCTCGAACCCGGGTCCCTCTCAGGTGGAAGGCCTCGACGGTCCCCGAGACGGCCCCGGCCTCGATCCAGTCGCCCACCACGAACTGGTCCTCCAGCAGGATGCTGACCCCTGCGATCAGGTCCCGGATCAGATCCTGGGCCACCAGGGTCAGGGCGGCCCCGAAGAGCCCGGCCCCGGCCAGCAGGTGCGTCGGCTCGATCCCCAGGCCCGTGATGACGTAGAAGGCGGCCCCGAGGAACACGGCCAACCGCAGGGCGAAGAAGGTGGCGCCCTCCAGCGAGGCCACCCGCTGGGCCTGGCGGGGAGTGGACGGGCGATGGCGGGAGAGGCTCTGGACATAACGACGCGTGGCCGCCCGCAAGAGCTGGAAGAGCAGGGCCGAGCCCAGGGCCGCGGTCAGGAGCAGCCAGAGGGGTTCCAACAAGCCTCCCTGGACCAGCCTCTGCAAGAAGTCCAGTTCGGGGACCACGTCCAGCATGAAGGTCAACCAGGCGACCCAGACCAGGGCCCGCAAGGACCACAGAGGAGTCCCCATATAGCGGCGTGCAAACCAGTCCAGCCCGGCGTTGAGCAGGATCACCCCCACCAGCAGTCCGGCCGCCACCGCCAACCCAAGCCAGCGGATTTGGGGCGTCCGGACCGTCACCTGGGCCTGGATCTCGCGTTCCAGCAGTTCAGCCCAACGAGCGGCGACCTGGTTCTCGACCAGCCGACGCTTCTCGGGAGCCAGTTGCTGGGCATACTCTGGCAGGTCCTCGGGCAGGACGGTCACCAAGACCTCGGCCCCGGTCCGCACCACGGTGACCCCGTGCTCCTGGTCCACCACGACCTCGGGCAAGGGGTAGCCGCCGGCTTCCACCACCCGGTCGACGATTTCGTGGACCCGGTCCAGGACGCGCCCGGCCCGCTGGGGACCGGTCAGCTTGCCGCCGTCGGCCATCTCGAAGAGAAAGGGTTCCTCCCACCAGTTGGTCCCCCAACGGGGAACCACCAGGGGAGGCAGGTCGAAGGCCAACGGGGAGGGCGAGGGGGCAGGATGCAGGGCAGGTGCCCCGGAGGGTTCTGCCTGGACGGGCGAACCGATCGGCAGCGGAGTCGGGGGGGGCGGGGCGGCCAGGGCCGCCCCCAGCAGCAGGAAGACCAGCAGGAAGACCCCGACCGACGCACGCCTCATGCGGGCGACACCTCCTCGTTGCCGGAAGGGCCTCTCGAACCCGGCCCCCCTTTCCAAGCCTCCTCGAGCCCTCGCCGGCTCAGGTCCAGTGAAGCACCATCGGCATGCCCTGGTCCTGAGCCTGCCGGGCCAGGTCCAGGACCGTGGCAAAGGCCTGGCGGGCCAGGGCCTCCAGGCTCCCCTGGGGCGAGGGGTCTTGCTGCCTCCAACGCTCCAGGGTGGAGGGTTCCGCCATCCAGGTCAAACCGTTCAGGGTCTGCAGTTCTTCCAGCAGGGCCGGGATCGAACCGAAGCGGGTCTGCTCCTCCTCGTCCTCCTCCTCGAGTTCCTCGGAGAACAGGGGTGAGGGAGCATCGAAGACCTCGCCAATCCGAGCTGGAAGCCAGATATCCACGGCGAAGAGCAACTGCGGGAAGCGACTGGGGAAGTCGTTGTCCAGGCTCTTCGCCAGGACGGGGTCTTCGGTCCAATCCTCGGGCATCTCTTCCGGTCTCGGCAAGTCCGGATGCTCGGCATAGGAAGCCCAGAGCTGCAGGGCTCCCAGGCCCTCCTCGGAAGGGCGCGCCGTGGCGTAGGGCAGTTCGGGTTCCTCAGACCAGTCCAGGCGCTCCTCCAGCAGGTCCACCTCCTCGTTGGCCCACTGGATCCAGCCCAGCACCGCCTCCCGGATTTCGTCGGGGTCCTCACCCCCAACGCCGTTCTGGCCCATCCGAGCCCGGCGCAGTTCGCCCGGTCTTCCCCCGCTCAGCAGGGCCGGTTCCCAGTCTCCCGAGTAGTAGCGCGTCAAGGTTCCCACATACAGGTCCAGAGCCATCGAGCCCTCCAGCCGGATCATTGAAGAAGAGGGGACTTCGCAGCCCGACCCTCCGAGCCCTCTGCCGTCCCGGCATGGCTCCAGGAGGCCAGCCACGAAGGAGCCATCCCCCGGCGACGAGAACGGCCCGAGCATGGCCTCCCCCCTCTCCTTCGCAGAATTCCAGGACTTCATCCGGCAGCACTATCATCCGCGCGACTCGGCTCGCGGCACCCCGGCCACCTTCATGTGGCTGATGGAAGAGGTGGGCGAGCTGGCCAGCGCGCTTCAGAGGGCCGCTTCCCAGCAGGACCCGCAGGCCCTGGCCGACGAGTTCGCCGACGTCCTGGGCTGGCTGGCGACCCTGGCCAACATGCACGACGTGGATCTCGAAGACGCCCTGCGCCGGAAGTATCTGGACCGCCCCGACCCCGCCGTCCACAAGTCCTGACGCCGCGGTTCGACGGCCGGCCCCAGGCGACAGGTGGCCTCCGACGAGCCCGTGCCGACAGGGAGTCGAACCCACTCGGGAGAAGTCCTCCCTCGCCGAACACCCGGCGCGGACCGCGCGACGGACCAAGGAGCCTCTCGTCTTGCCCACCGAGGACAGCCACCCGAACTCCCCTGGACCGACATCCACCGAGCGCCTTCAAGCCCAAGGCTCGAAAGTCCACGATTCCGGCTATTCCGAGAAGACCCACCTGATCCACGGCCGGAACCAGAGTGATCGATGGGACTACAAGCACCACGTGGTGCCCCCCCTTTCCAACTCGGTCACCTTCCGCCTGGACTCCACCAGCCGAGCGGCCCGCGCCTTCGTCGAGTTCGGCAAAGGACACGTCGAAGGCAAACCACCGATCTACATCTATGACCGCCTGGACGAACCGACCCGCGGCATGCTGGAGGAGAACCTGGCCTATGCCGAGGAGGGAGAGGTCGGCGTGGCCTTCGCCTCCGGCATGGCGGCCATCGCCGCCTCGGTCCTGAGCTGGGCCCGAGCCGGAGACCGGATCCTGGCATGCCCGGTCCTGTACGGATGCACCTACAGCTTGTTCCGCAACTGGCTGCCCCGCTTCGGGGTGGAGTGCGAGTCCCTGGACCTCAACGACGAGGAAGCCCTGCGAAGGGCCCTGACCCCCCGCGTTCGCGTCGTCTACTTCGAGACCCCGGTCAATCCCGACCTGAGCCTGATCGACATCGGCCGCGTCCGCCGGGTCGTGGACCTCGCCAACGCCGAGCGGGCCCCACAGGACCGGATCCGCATCGTGGTGGACAACACCTTCGCCACCCCCTACGGACAACGCCCGCTGACCCTGGGCGCCCACGTGGTGGTCGAGAGCCTGACCAAGAACATCGGTGGATTCGGAACCGAGCTGGGCGGCGTGGTGGTCGGACCTGCCGAGATCGAGAGCGCGCTCCTGGGCTTCCGGAAGGACTTCGGAGGCGTTCTTTCGACCAAGAGCGCCTGGTCCTTCCTGGTCTACGGGCTTCCCACGCTGCCGGTCCGCTACCGCCAGCAGCAGCAGACCGCCATGAAGGTGGCTCGCTTCCTGGAGGGCGACCCCCGAATCGAAAAAGTCCGCTATCCCGGGCTGGAGTCCTTCCCCCAGAAGGAGCTGGCCCGCCGACAGATGGTCGATTATGAGGGCCATTTCGCTCCGGGAACCCTGCTCTACTTCTGCCTGAAGGATGTCCCCCAGGACCCCCACGCCGGCCAGCGCCTGATCGACTTCATCGCCGAGAACTCCTATACCATGACCCTGGCCGTCAGTCTGGGGCAGATCAAGACCCTGATCGAGCACCCCTACTCGATGACCCACTCGGCCCTGACCTGCACCGACGAATCGGCCCACCTGGTCGAGCCCGGGGGCATCCGGATTTCGATCGGACTGGAGAAGGGCGAGGATCTGATCCGCGACCTGAGGGAGGCCCTGGACGCCGTCCTGGGGCCCCCAGGGCACTGAGCCGCTCCCCGGACTGGCTCCAAGGATGGGGATCGCCGGACCCGGTCCCTCAGCAGATGCGGGGCAACTGCTCGCCGTTGAGCATGTCCAGGGGACGGAGGGTTCCCAGGCAGGTTCGCACCGCCACGCCGAAACCGGGCCCCGATTCCACCTGGCCGATCCAGGCGGATCCCTGCCCCGCGGGGTGCTCCCGCATCTGTTCCAGGGCCCGGGGGGCGTCCTCGGGGGCGACGAAGGCCACCAGCCTCCCCTCGTTGGCCACTGCCAAGGGATCCAACCCCAGCAGCTCGCAGGCCCCGCGCACCTCCTCGGAGACCGGGACGGCCCCCTCATCCAGGGTGATCCGGACCCCGGCCGCCTCGGCGATCTCCACCAGGGCCGAGGTCAGGCCCCCCCGGGTCAGGTCCCGCAGGCAGCGAATCGTCAGCCCTTCGCGAATCAAGGCCTCGACCAGTCCCCACAACGGTGCCGAGTCGCTTTCCAGGCGCGTCTCCAGTTCCAGGCCCTCGCGGCAGGCCATGATGGCCATGCCGTGGCGGCCCAGGTCCCCGCTGACCAGGACCGCGTCTCCGGGTCGGACCTGCCCAGGGTGCCAACACACCCCCGGCTCCACCAACCCGACTCCGGCCGTGTTGAGATAGATCCCGTCGCCCTTCCCCCGGTCCACCACCTTCGTGTCTCCCGTGACCACCGCCACCCCCGCCTCATCGGCCGCATGCGCCATGGAATCGACGATCCGGCGCAGGTCTTCCAACGGCAGCCCCTCCTCCAGGATGAAGCCGCAGCTCAGGTAGAGGGGACGCGCGCCCGCCACGGCCAGGTCGTTGATCGTGCCGTGCACGGCCAGGCTGCCGATATCGCCTCCGGGGAAGAAGTAGGGGTGCACCACGTAGGAATCCGTGGTGAAGGCCAGACGGGACCCGGAGACTTCAAGAATCGAGGCATCGTGCCGCAGGCCTGTCGTCGGACCCGGGAAAGCCGGGAAGAAGAGCTTCTCGAGCAGGTTCTGCATGGCCCGTCCCCCCCCTCCGTGGGCCAGGCGCACCCGCCCGCCCTCCATGGGAAGCGGACAATTCGACGAGAAATCCAGGTTCAAGTGGCCTCCTCCAGCCGCCGATAGCGATGATAGGCGGCGCATGCTCCTTCGCCGCTGACCATGGGAGCGCCCAGGGGAGTCTCGGGCGTGCAGCGCCCCCCGAAGGCCGGACAGTCCACCGGGCTCAGGACCCCGGAGAGCACCTCCCCGGCGCGACACTCGCCGGCATCCTCCCGAGGCCGGTCGTCCAAGCCAAAGCGAGACGTGGCATCGAATTCCCCCCAGTCGGCGCGAAGGCCCAGGCCGCTGGCCGGGATCTCCCCCAGACCCCGCCAGCGACGGGGCACCACCTCGAAGACCTCCTCCAGCAACCTGCGGGCCTGGGGGTTGCCTTCCGCTGCAACCGACCTCGAGTACTGGTTCTCGACCTCAAAACGCCCCTCTTCCAACTGGTGCAGGCACATCAGGATCCCCTGCAGGAGATCCAGCGGTTCAAACCCCGTCACCACGAAGGGCACCCGATGGCGTCGCGCCAGCGGTTCATACTCCCGAGTCCCCATGATCGTGCACACGTGCCCGGCCGCCAGGAACCCCTGCACCCGATTCCGAGGAGAGGCGAGCAGGGCCTCGATGGCGGGAGGGACCAGCACGTGCGAGACCAGGATCGAGAAGTTGTCCAGGCCCTGGCGGCGAGCCATGGCCACCGCCAGGGCGTTGGCGGGAGCCGTGGTCTCGAAGCCCACGGCGAAGAAGACCACCTGCCGGTCGGGATGTCTGCGCGCCAGAGCCAGGGCGTCCAGGGGAGAATAGACGACGCGAACGTCTCCCCCGGCCGCCCGAGCCTCCAGCAGGTCGCGACAAGACCCGGGAACCCGCAGCATATCCCCAAAAGAGCACAGGATCACCTCAGGGTTCCCGGCCAGGTGAACGGCCTGATCGATCCGCTCGACGGGGGTCACGCACACCGGGCATCCCGGTCCGTGCAGCAGCGTCACCTCTTCCGGCAGCAGCCGGTCCAGGCCATGGCGAACGATCGCGTGGGTCTGCCCCCCGCAGACCTCCATCAGGGTCCAGGGCCGGGTGACGCAACGGTGGATGGCCTGGACGTAGCGCCGAGCCGTCTCCGGATCCCGGTACTCATCGAGGAACTTCACGAAGCGCCCCCCCCGGTTGGACCGCCCCTCTGCGCCACCTCGGTCCCCGAGCCGGCCAGACCGATCTCCTCGAGGTATCGGAAGACCTGTTCAGCCTCGTCGGCGTCCAGCCGGGAGATGGCCAGGCCGGCATGCACCAGGACGTAGTCGTCGACCCGGGCCTCGGGCAGGCAGGCCAGGCTGACTTCGCGGATGACCCCCCCGAATCGGACGCGCCCCGAGCGCTCCAGGTCCTCTCCTCGAATCTCCAGCAATTGACCCGGCACGGCCAGACACATGGTCACCCCTCCTCGGTCTCAATCGTGTTCGCCGATCCGGCGACGGCAGAGGACGGCGTAGAGCTGGCCCGCCGCCAGACCGCCGTCGTTGGGGGGAACATTTCGATGCCAGAAAGGCTCGAAGCCTTCCTGGCGCAGCAGGTCGACCGAGAGCTCGGTCAGGTTCTGGTTCTGGAAACAACCTCCCGTCAGGAGGACGCGCTCCTGACCGAAGCGTCGGGCCACCGACACGATGGCTCCGGCCAGGGCCAGATGGAAGGTGGCCGAGAGGTGACGGCAAGGCTGACCTTCCCGAATTCCGTCCAGGAGGGCCCGAAGCAGCGGAGCCCAGTCCACCTCCACCACGTCCCCCTCATGAAGGCTGACGGGAACCGGTTGCCCCGAGGGCCGCGCTCCGTCCAGGCAGGCTTCGAGCTGGACGGCTGCCTGCCCCTCATACAGGTTGCACTGGCACAGACCCAGCAAGGCCGAGACGGCGTCGAAGAGTCGGCCGGCGCTGGAGGTCCAGGGGCTTTGCAGGCCGCGGTCCAACATGCCCTGCAAGACCCGCAGTTCACCGGGCTGGAAGGCCTGCACGGGGGCAAGGTGCCCCCAGGCCGACAGATCCGGATCCATGGCGTGCAACAACCCCAAGGCCGCCCGGCGAGGCTCGCGAATCGCCGCCTCCCCCCCCGGCAGGCGAAACGGTCGCAGTCGAGCCACCCGACGGCAAGACCCCTCCAGCAGGAAGAACTCCCCCCCCCAGATCGTCCCGTCGGAGCCCAGGCCGGTGCCATCCCAGGAGACCGCCAGCAGCGGTGGTTCCAGGGCTGCATCCAGCATTCCCGCGTAGACGTGGGCCTCGTGATGCTGGACCTCCAAGACGGGCAGACCGGATCCCCGGGCGTGGATGCTGGAGGCATAGTCCGGATGCAGATCGCAGGCCACCCGGGTCGGTTCGAAGCCAAACAGGCAGGCCAGGCCGCGGAGGGTCTGCTGGAAGTTGCGCAGGGACGGAAGGGTCTGGAGGTCTCCCAGATGCTGGGAGAGCACGATGTCGCGGCCCACCGTCAGGGCCACGGCCGACTTCAGGTGCCCGCCCACGGCCAGGATCGGCGGCGGTGCGGGGAACGACTCGGGCAGGGGAACAGGCAAGGGGGCATAGCCGCGGGCCCGGCGCAGGACCTGCACCTCACCCGACACCACCTGGGTCACCGAGTCGTCGACGGGGCGAGCGATCGGGCGGTTGTGGACCAGGAAGAGATCGGCGATGTCCCCCAGGCGCAACAAGGCCTCCCCCTCCTCCAGACAGAGCGGTTCTTCGGAGGCATTCCCGCTGGTCGCCACCACCGGGAAGCCCAGATCCTTCAAGAGCAGGTGATGCAGAGGGGTCGAGGGCAGCATGACTCCCAGCCGGGGCGTTCCGGGAGCCACCTGCTCGGCCACCAGGAAAGGGTCCCGACGCTCCAGCAGGACGATCGGCGAGGCCTGCGAGACCAGGAGCCCCTCTTCAACAGGACCCACGCGGCATGCCCGTCCCACCCACTCCAGGTCGGGTGCCATCAAAGCCAGGGGTTTGGCCTCCCGGCCCTTGCGATCGCGCAGACGGGACACGGCCGCGCCGTCCCGGGCATCGACCAGGAACTGAAAGCCTCCCAGCCCCTTGATCGCCACGATCTGCCCCTCGCGCAGCGCCCGCGCGGCTCCTTGCAGGGCCTCCTCCGAAGCCGCCAGGACCCGGCCGGTGCGGTCCCAGAGTTCCAGACGTGGGCCACAGCGGGGGCAGGCGACCGGCTGGGCGTGGAAGCGACGGTCCGTCGGGTCCTCATATTCCGCCCGGCACTCGGCGCACATCGGGAAGCCGGCCATGGTCGTCCCCTGACGGTCGTACGGAAGCGTGTGCAGGATGCTGTAGCGCGGGCCGCACAGGGTGCAGTTGACGAAGGGGTAGCGGTGACGGCGATCGCCGGGATCGTAGATTTCGCGCAGGCAGTGAACGCACGGAGCCAGATCCGGCAGGACCAGCACGGTCGGGTGTGATTCCGGTGCGCTTTCAAGAATGGAGAAGCTCGTCTCCCCCAGGGGGTCCACCGGATGAGTGGCCAGGCTGTGCACCGAGGCGTGGGGAGGAAGCTCTTCCAACAAGCGCTCCAGGAACCCGTCCAGGAGGCCGCCGGGGCCTTCCAACTCCATGTCCACCCCGGCCCCCGAGTTCCGGATCCAACCACCCAGGCCCAGCTCGCGGGCCAGGCGGTAGGCGGTGGGACGGAAGCCCACCCCCTGCACGGCCCCCCGGACCAGGACGTGGATGCGGCGGCGCGGGCCTTGCAACGTGCCAGGCAAGGTGTTCCAAACTCCTTTGGGGCCCCGGATCCACCCTCGCGACCAGGCTCTCAAGGGCCACAGCGAGAGCAGGATGGTCCCCCTCTTGTAGCACTCCCGCCGGGGTCCGGGTAATGATACGGATCAGGGCAGCACCGAGGCTTGCGTCCCCGCTTGGGGCCGCTCGGGTTGCCGGAGCGTGACCGGGAGTCCCGGGCCAGTCCTGAGAGCCCACCGGACCCCGGTGACCCGGGTCAGCGACGGGAGCGCGGGCGGTCCCGCGAAGGCCGGGCTTCGCCGCTGGGACGAGAGGGTCGCGAA
>DCTU01000162.1:25034-26954 GCA_002329445.1 bacterium UBP9_UBA1432 | reverse complement strand
CGTCCTGGCCCGGAACCTCTGGCAGGACGAGGACACCGCCCTGCTGGCTTCCGGATTGGTGGCTCTGCATCCTTTTCTGGCCTGGTATGCCCGGGTCCCTCGAACCGAGGGCCTCTTCCTGCTGCTCTATGCCCTGGGACTTGCCTTGGCGCTCTCGCCGGCTTCCCGGACACAGGCCGGCCAGCCACCCGGTCCGGGCAGGTTCCTCCTGGGGGGCGCGTTCCTGGGGCTGGCCTACGCCACCCGCTTCGACATGCTCTTGATCCTGCCCGCCGTGCTGGTCTGGCAGCTCCTGCTGCGGAGTCGGCGGGAGGCCGGGTGGACCTTGCTCGGGTTCGTCCTGGCCGCCCTTCCCTTCCTGGTCCACCTGGCCTGGCTCAATGGGGGGATCCCCACCCTGATCAGCGCCGAGAAGTCCCTGTATGACACCCTGGAGGGGGCCTGGACCACGGCCACCGGACAGACCATGTCCGAGTTCACGGCCCGCTTCGGACCGCCGGGTCGGATCCGGGTCGACCCCGCCGACCCGCTGGTGCACGAGCTGTTGTCGACCCGGGTCCCGGGAATGCTGCTTCGAGGCGTCCTCTACCTCCCCGCCACCCTGGCCAGCGCCTCCTGGAACTGGACCTTGTTGATGGTCCCCGCCGCGCTGAGCCTGATCGAGCCTCGCGACCGACGCAACCTGGCGATGCTGGTCATGCTGGCCCCCGTCCCGCTCCTGGCGGTCCTGACCTCCTGGGACCCCAATCCGCGCTACCAGGCCTTCACGCTCGTGCCCCTGGCCCTGCTCGCCGCTCGCGGCCTGACCCTGCTCTGTCAGAGGCCTGCACCCGACCCTCTGGCCCGTTGGGCCATCTTCGGGGTGGCGGCCCCCATGCAACTGGCCGCGGCCTGGATTGTGCCCCTGGGCCCCCACTTCGACCAGCGGGGACCCGTGGACCACTGCTTCTACGAGCTGGTCCCCGAGGCCCGAGCCCTTCAGGCCGCGGCCCTGGGGCTGGGCTTCACCGCCTTCGCCCTGGCCGGCTGGCGCTGGGGACCCCGCCTCGGCGGGCTGGCCGGCTCGGCGCTGGCCCTGGCCGCGTGCGCCGGACCGGTGTCGGTCGCGCTGGGGCACGCCGAGGGCCTGTACCGCATGGTGCTCCCCCTGACCCTGCTGGGTCTGGCCTTCTTGCCTCTGCTGTCCGGACTCACCCTGCCTCGCAGCCTGTGGGGGAGCCAGATGCGCACCTGGCTTCTGGGTGCGATGGGCCTGGTGGCCTTGCAGAATGGCCTGGTCCTGGCCGGCTGGGACCTGGCCCACACCCGGCTGGTCCACAGCCCCGGCGTGGCGGCGGTCCTCTCCCGACAGCCTCCCGGGACCCGGCTCCTGGCCTATCAGCAGGTGGATGCCCTGCGTTCGGGCGTGGAGTGGGTGCCCCTGCAACGCTCCCGGGGGCTGGGGGCCGTGCTCGAGGCCGAGCGCCCCGACTTCGTGATGCTCTCGATTCCCGAGACCGGCAGTGCGGCCGGGGCCGTGGTCGCCGTTCCGGACCTGGAATCGACCGGCCGGGTGCAGTTGTGGGGGGTCTTCCCCGCGGGAGGCGGGGTCGCCGGCTGCCCGCGGGCCTGGCGATTGTATCGGGTCCTGCCTCCAGGAGAACGCGGTCCGGGGTTGCAGAGGACCCTCCCGGACCGTCGGGCGCCCGGCGATCTCCCGCAGTTGAAGGGGGCCCAAGGCTGAACTCCCCGGCCTCACTCGCCCGCTTCAAACGGGCGCAGCTCGTGGACGCGGCAGACCGGGTGCAGCGTGCAGTAGCGGCAGGTGTCCCGACGCACCGGGTCCACCGCGCTGTACCCTTGCCGGAACTGGGCTCCCAGCGAGGCCAGGACGTCCCGCCAGTAGCTCACCAGCGCGGCCCAGTCGTCGGCCACGGCCGC
>DCTU01000162.1:17841-25009 GCA_002329445.1 bacterium UBP9_UBA1432 | reverse complement strand
TCATGTCGCCCGGACGCACCTGGGCGAAGAGCACCGCACCGGTCTGCTCTTCGGTCCCCGAGCAGTACAGGGGGAGCTGGGGCTCTTCAGGCCGGTCTCCCAGCCAATGTCGGGGGTTCGGGCGGCCGGTCTTGTAGTCCAGGACGGCCAGGCTTCCGTCCTGAAGACGGTCCAGCCGGTCGATTCGGGCTTCGAAGCCCAACCCGGCGACCTCCATCCTCCGGCAGACCTCGAAGCCCACCACCTCGAAGGGCGAGCGTTCACGCTCCACCTCCAGCCATTCCAGGGCCAGGCGGCTCAGGCGATCCCGCTCGATCTGGCGGAAGCGGCCCGTCAGCACGTCCGGCCGCTGCGCGGCCATCCGGGTCAGGGCCTTCTCGGCGGCCTGCACGGTCAGTTCGGCCAACTTCTCCGGGGCCGCCTCCAGCAGGATCGACTGCGACCCCAGCGCCCGCCAGGCGTGCTCCAGGGTCTCGTGCAGAAGGGTGCCCCTCTCCCGTGCGCCCAGGCCCGGCTGCACGGCCTCCAGGGGGCGGGCACCCAGGCGCAGTTCGGCGAAGGCCCGGAACGGGCAGGCGGCCTGAAGCTTGAAGAGCCCGGTGCCGCCGCGCGCCACCTCCCCGGGCGGACAAGGCGGGGGAGGGCGGTCGGGGGCCACCTGCAGGCCACCGGCTTGGTGCATGACCTCGCGCCAGGGGCGGAACTCGGGCAGGACAGGCGAGCCTTCCGGCAGGTGGGCCAGCAGGGCGCTGGGCCGCAGCTCGCGGTCTCCCTCGCTGCGGGCGTGGCTGGCGACCCCGTGGGGAGCTCCGGCCAGGATTCTCCGGGTGACCCGGCGGGCGAACTCCAACTCGTGGGGCGCGCTGGACCCGGGCATGTCCATCCGGCGCTGCAGGTCCAGGGGGAGATAGGGGTTGGGCCGGGCACCGGGCGGCCAGGCCTCGTCGTGGACGCCCAGCATCCAGGTGGCGTCGAAGTCCAGACCGGCCGCCTCCAGGAAGCCCAGGACCTGGACCGGCGCCTCCGGCCCCCGCGGTTGGAAGATCGTCTCCCGGCACAGCGAGGTCAGGGCCCCCAGGGCCTGCATGAAGGTCATGGAGGGGCGCACCAGGTCCAGGCCCCGAAGCTCTGCCAGGACCTCTCGGAAGCGCAGTCGGACCTGGGCGTCCTCGCCGTCGACCGGGCGCTCGCCGGGCCATCCGCTGGCCTGCAGCAGGGCGTCGAAGGACTCCGACCAGCGGGCGGGGGACTGCCGGAGGGGAAGGTCCCGGCTCAGGTCCCGCACCCGGTCCAGGTGGTCGGCCAGAAGCGGGCAGGCATCGGGTCGGGGCAGACCTTCACGATCGCTCGAGCGGGCCATCCGGGCCAGTCGCTCCAGTCCCGCGTCCGGGATCATCCGCCGGCGCAGCGTCGCGTCCAGCAGGCCTCGTTGGCCGCGCTCCGACTCGGCGCCGCCCAGGTGGGGCGAAGAGAGCAGGGTCCCGACCTGCTGCAGGGGCAGAGGAGCGTGGGCCAGGTGCAGCAGCGTCAGGGCGTCGGCGACCAGGCCCCGGTCGGCCAGGGGCCGGCCCAGCGAGAGGTTGTAGGGGCGAGGGCGACGGGCCTTCCCAGGCAGGACCGCCTCGGGGCAGAGCAGATCTTCCAGCAGGCGTTCCAACAGGGTTCGGCTTCCCCCCAGGTCGGGCACCACCAGGGCGATCCGGGTCTCCGGGTCATGCGAGAGTAGCCCGCGGGCCCAGCGAACCGCTGCGGCGGCCTCGGCCTCGGGGTCCGCCCGACTGGTCCGGGTGAAGTCCCCCGGCGGGCCCAGGTCCTGCCAGATCCTCGTGCCGCAGCCCGCTCGACGAAGGGCCTCCAGGAAGGCTTCGTGGCGGGGGGGGATCCGGTCGAAACCCACCAGGAGGAGGCCGGAAGGGAGGGCCATCTGGCCCTTTTCGAGGGCCTCCTCGAGGGCTTGCGGCAGTCGGGCGGGGTCCAACCATCCCCGAGCTTCGCACATGGTGTCGACGCGGTGGGCCCACCCGGCAAAGGCCCTGGAATCGTCGTCCAGGAAGGGGTCTTCGGGGTCCAGCCCGCAGCCGTGGTCGTGCAGGAGATGCCAGGCTTCGATGGCGGTCCGGGCCGCCGAGCGGGGGTTCAGGAGGCGTGCTCCCGGGGGCGAGTCCTCCAGCACCTGCTGCCAGAGGGCGGCTTCCTGGGCCGGGCGCAACAGGATCGGCCGCGGAGCCTGCCAGTCCAGGGCCTCGTCCCACAGAGCCTGCAGCCAGGAGCGCCAGGAGAGGATCTCGCGGGGCTCCCAGGTCAGCGCGTCCCGGGCCTGGCGGTCGTCCCGGGCACGCAGGTGCCGGGCCATGCGCTCGTTGGGCGTGACCACGAGGATGTCTGGAGGCAATTCGGAGAAGGGCATCGGGCTTTGGAACGCAGGGCACTCTTCGGAGAAGGATCTTCAGGGCCTGCCGCCGGCTTGCAGGAAGGAGTTGGAGGCTTGCAAGGACAACTCCATTCCATTCTTCTCCGCTGGAGCTTCCCTGATGCCCACCCTCTCCAAGCACATCCGCTCGCGCAACCCGTCGGCCATCCGCCTGGCCGGGATCCGCTTCGCGGGGCGCCGGGACGGAACCCGAGCCCTGAACGTGGCGATTGGGAACGTCTCGTTGCCCATGCACCCGGCGATGATCCGTCGCCTGCATGGTCTTGCTGCACCGGAGAGCCCCTTCTGCGAAGGCGTGGTGCGCTATACCCCCACCGTGGGGACCGACGAGACCCGTCGGGCCTTCCTCAACGTCCTGGGGGCCAGTGGCCTTCCCACCCAGGGCCTGCACGTCCTGGTCACCGACGGCGGCAGCCAGGCCATGGAGCTGGTCACGCTGGCCTGCTGCGGGCCGGCCGGCACCACCGAAGCCCCTCTGCTCCTGATCGACGCGGCCTACCCCAACTACAAGGCCTTTGCCCAGCGACTGGGCCGGGCCACCGTCTCCTTCTCGCGCCTGCTGGAGGATGACGGACGCTTCACCCTGCCTCGGCCCGAGGAGATCCGCGACCTTTTGAGCCGGCATCGCCCCGGAGCCCTGGTGGTGATCCCCTACGACAACCCCACCGGGCAGTACTATGACCACCCGACGATGGTGCAACTGGCGCGCCTGTGCGTCGAGCACGACCTGTGGATGGTCTCGGACGAGGCCTATCGCGAGCTGTACTACACCGGGGGGCGGCCGACCAGCATCTGGGCGATCTCCGAGGAGGAGGTTCCCGGGATCACCGGCCGGAGGATCAGCATCGAGACGGCCTCCAAGGTCTGGAACGGCTGCGGGTTGCGCATCGGAGCCCTGGTGACCGACAACCTCGAGCTGCACACCCGCTGTGAGGCCGAGAATACCGCCAGTCTGTGCTCCAACGCCCTGGGACAGTGGGTCTTCGGGGCCCTGGCCGGGCTCAGCCACGAGGAGCTTCGCGCCTGGTTCCATCAGCAGCGGGAATACTATCGGCCGATGATGGAGGCCTTCGCCGCGCACACCCGCGAACTGGTTCCGGGCGTGGTGGTGGGGCAGCCCTCGGCAGCCCTGTACACCGTCGTGGACCTGCGCCGGGTGGTGGGCCCGGACTTCAACGCCCAGGACTTCGTGATGTGGTGCGCCGAGGAGGGGGCGGTGGACCTGGACGGCGAGCCCTGGACCCTGCTGCTGGCCCCCATGCCCGAGTTCTACAGCGCCCTGTCGGGTGCCGACAATCCTGGCAGGACCCAGATGCGGGTGGCCTTCGTCGAAGCGCCGGAGGTCATGGCCAGGGTCCCGGTCCTGTTGGCAGCCCTGCTCCAGAAGTACCTGAAGCGCCCGGCCGTCCTTCAGGAAGCCTGAGCCCGTCGGGAGGCCCTCAAGAGCTGGGCAGGGCGGTCGGACCGGGGAAGGGGGTCTCTTCCAGGTCCCAGTAGACGAAGGTCCGCACCATGTGCTCATACTCGGCCAGATAGCGGGGCAGCCGCGATTCGGGGCCGAGCAGGGCCAGGGCGTAGGACTTGGGTCGCGCCTCGACAAAGGTGGTCACCGACTGGAAGACCTCTGGCCTGTCCTTGAAGACGAACCGGCGCTTGAGACGCCTGGCCGGGCTGCTCCCCACCTTCAGGTTCGACCTGGCGAGAAGGCTCATCTGTCGGATGCGGGGATCCTCCAGAAGCCAGATGGTCTCGGCGGCATCGATCTCCTCGTCGAGCGGGAGGTCGTAGATCCCGAAGGCGAACAGGACCACGCGCACCTCCGGTTCCCCCGGAGGCCAGAGCACCCGACCCCGGCCCCGGTTCAGTTCGTCGGGGCAGGACATCCGCCAGGACGCGGGGATCTGACAGCCGTATCCGTATTCCGGGTTGAGCATGGGGGTCCATGCCCGAGGATCCGCCTCGTCGGCGACTGCACCCCCGTGGCGGGGGATGGCCCACAGGCTGGAGTTCGAGCCGGAATCCTCCGAGGTCGCGTGCGGTCGGGGGAGGGGGCGGTTCGAGTCCACCGGTTCGCCCACGGAGCCCGTCAGAAGCAGGCCGGTCAGGAGCATCGTGGCAAGCGTGCCTGCCACCGTGCCCCGGTTCATCGGGGTGGCCCGGCCGGGGGGCGACCCGCGGGGCCCGCCCCCCCCTCGGGCTGGCGGTACTCCGGCGGCGGCGGCAACGACGAGCCCGGCAGGGCCGTGGGGTCGGGGGCCGGGGTCTGTTCCGGGTTCCAGGCCACGAAGGTCCGCACCATCCGCTCGTAGTCGGAGAGATACCGGGATGCCAGGTCCTTCGGGCCCAGCAGGGCCACGACGAAAGCCTTGGGACGGGCCACGACGAAGGTGGTGACCACCAGGAAGGTCCGGTCGTCGTCCTTCAGGGTGTAGAGGCGCCGCACGCGCCGGCCCTGTCGTTCGCCGACCTTCATCTCCTTCTCTTCCAGCAGCGTGTCCTTCACGACACGGGGGTCATTGAGCAACCAGACGGCCTCGGCGATCCGCAGCTCGTCGTCGGCCGGCCGGTCGTAGATCCCGAACGGGAAGAGCACCACCCGGACGTCGGTCTGTCCTGGGGGCCAGAGCATGCGCGCCCGGTCGCGGTTCAGGTTCTCGGGGCTGCTCTGGATCCAGGTGGCCGGGACCTCGCAACCGTACTCATAGCCCGGATGCATCAGGACCGTCCAGTCGCCGGGCCGGGCACCCTGCAGGCCGGGCCTGCCGTCGATCCGGGGAAAGAGCCACAGGCTGGTGGGCGGGGGAGGCGGCGGTTGCGCGGGGGAGGCTCCGGGAGGGGAGGCTGGGGAGGCCTCCGGGGAGGAGGCAGGAGATGAGGCCCCGGGGGAGGGCGTCGGAGACGAGGCCGGCGCGGCCTCCGGGGAGGTCGACGGGGACGCGATGGGGGACGAGGTGGGAGCCTCCGGACCTGCCGGCCCGCAGGCGGGTGTCGCCAGCATCCAGGTCAGTCCCAGCAGGAGGCTCCAGCAGATGGACCTGTTCATGCCGGGGCAGTTCCTCCTGGGTCTTCCTGACCCTGCCGGGTCCCCGGGGAAGAGCCGTCGGAGGCGCTCAGGCGAGGGTGCCCTGGCAGGTCCAGGACATAGGTGACCATCGTCTTGCCATAGAACCGGAACCGCCCCCGTGCCCGAAAGCCCCAGGACGTCAGTTGCCGATTGGCGCCCTGGTTGTCCACCTCGGTGGTGATCTTCACCCGCCGGTGTCCCAGGTCCAGCAGGTGCCGGAAGAAGACGCGGTTGATCTCCCCCGAGACCCGCGTGCCGCGCAGCTCCGGAACGAACGAGCAGAACAGGGATTCCGCCGGGATCTCGTCGCCCGGGTGGCTGCGCGCGAAGTACAGCGGAGTGGCCAGAAGCGGCACCAACACCGAAGGTCGGGCCACAAGGCCCCGGAGCAGGGGGCCGAGCAGGCGGCGCCACCCCCCGACCAGGGTGCGCCAGAACAGCCCCCTCGAGTCGGTGGCCCCGGCGATGAAACCCAGGACCCGGCCGTCCTGGACATAGACGAAGGCCAGGAAGGGGGGCTGGTGCAGCAGCGCGCGGTACAGGGCCCGCAGGAAGGCTGGTCCCAGCCGGGCCCAGAGGCTGCGGCCCATGGCGGCCTGGTGCAGGTCGGACACCGCCGGCACGTCCTCCTGGCCCATCGCCCGGATCCGGGCCAGGATCCGGGGATCTTCCGGCATCGGGCGCAGGTCTCCCCAGGGACCGCTCAATCCCGAGGGGGTCTGCGGCACAGTTGCAGGAAGGGGTCGGAGGTGATGCACCGGGACTGGGCGGCCAGGAAGTTCCCCACCGCGGTCTCGTAGGGGGTCGAGAAGGCCTCGTCCAGCAGGCGCCGGGTCAGGGCCAGGGCGGTTCCGTTCACGGGAAGCAGGTCCGCCAGGAACCGGTCGGTGGCCTGGTCGGTCTCCGAGTCCTGGCAGACCCGGTCCACCAGGCCGATCTCCCTGGCTTCCCGGGCGGACACGGTGCGCCCCGTGGCCAGCAGCTCGCGGGCCCGCCCCAGGCCGACGAATTTCGGCAGCCTCCAGGTGGCCATGCCGGGCAGGAAGCCCATCTTGACCTCATCCAGGGTCAGGCGTGCGGACTGGGATGCCAGGCGGACATCGCAGGCCAGGGCCAACTGCACGCCTCCTCCCCGGCACGTCCCCTCCAGCACGGCGAGGGTGGCCTTCTTGACCCGCTCCAGGGCGCGCAGGGCCTTCTCCCAGCGGTGCAGTCCGTGGGTGTCGGGCGGACGGTCCAGCCAGAACTCTCCCAGGTCGATGCCCTCCGAGAAGCAGCCACCACTGCCTCGAACCACCACCAGGCTGGCGGGCGAGTCGTCCTCGAGGTAGTAGCAGGCCTCTTCGAGTTCGCGGACCATGGCCACGTCGATGCGGTTTCCGGCCTCGGGTCGGGCCAGGACCAGGTGGCAGATCGGGCCCTTCTCCTCCAGGCGAAGTCGGGTCCAGGGGCGCGTGTTCATCGGAAACCTCCTCGTGTCGGGAACCTTCCCTTCGCGGCGGGGGACTCCTGGGGCTGATCCGGATCATTACCGACCGAATCCGGCGAGGTTACGGTGGCATGGTACGCCACGCCTGCCAGGGCCTGCAGCGCTCGCTTCGGCCGGTCTGCCTTTGGGGCTGGGGAGGGACCGACGACCGCCCGGGCCTTTCAGGAGGCAACCTCCCGGAGGA
>DCTU01000162.1:0-17779 GCA_002329445.1 bacterium UBP9_UBA1432 | reverse complement strand
AGAAGACGGGCGAGGTGAACCCCGACACGGGTTACATCCCGGTTTCGGTGAACCTGGATCTCTGCACCGCCTGCGGCATGTGCATCGAGACCTGCCCCGAACCCTACGGGTTGCACCCGGATGACGTGCACTACCATTGGGAACTGCAGGAGCCGGAGGGCCCGACGGCCTCCCAGGCGGCGGGCCGTCCCGCCCCGAAGGAGGTTCCGGCGCAGCGGATCCCCCTGCCCCCGACCGAACCCCTGATGATCAAGGGCACCTACGCCTCCGCCATCGGAGCGCTGCTGGCGGGCTGCCGGCACTTCTTCGGCTACCCGATCACCCCGTCCACCGAGGGGGCCGAACTGATGGCCAAGGTGCTGCCCCATCTGGACGGCGCCTTCCTGCAGGCGGTCAGCGAGGTGGCCACCGTCAACCACATCTACGGATGCGGTGGCGCCGGCAAGCCCTGCATGACCTTCACGTCGTCCCCGGGCTTCAGCCTCATGCTGGAGGGTATCTCCTACATGATCGGCGCCGAGGTTCCCGGCGTCTTCGTCAACATCATGCGCGGCGGCCCGGGTCTGGGCAACATCGCGCCGGAGCAGAGCGACATCAAGCTGGCCTGTCGCGGACTGGGGCACGGAAACACCCACGCGATCACCCTGGCCCCGGCCGATCCCCAGGAGATGCTCGACCTGACCATGCTGGCCTTCGAGCTGTCCTTCAAGTATCGCCAGCCGGTGATGGTCTTCGGCGACGGCTACCTGGGCCAGATGACCGGCAAGGTCTGCCTGCCCGACCACATGATCCAGCCTGGGATTCCCGACTGGGCCGTCTACGGGGATGCCGAGCACCGCGGCAACGTGATCGTCTCGATCCAGCTCTCCGAGAAGGACCTGGAAGACTTCAACATCTACCTGAACGCCCGCTACCAGGAGATGATCGACAACGAGCAGCGCTCGGACCTCTTCCGTTGCGAGGACGCCGAGGTCTTGCTGGTGGCCGCCAACACGCCGGCCCGCATGGCCAAGGGAGCCATCCGGATCCTGCGTGAGAAGGGGATCAAGGCCGGGCTCTTCCGGCCGATCACCTTCTGGCCCTTCCCCATCAAGAGCCTGCTGCCCCTGGTCTCGAAGATGCGCCGCATCGTCGTGGTCGAGGCCTCTCCGGGCCAGCTCGAGGACGAGATGCGCCTGGCCCTGAGCCATGCCGGGGTCGAGAAACTCCCGGAGATCCGCCATGTCCAGCGTTACGGCGGAATCCTGCCCCAAAGCGAAGAGATCGCCGAGGCCATCCTCGGCATGGAGGTGACGGCGTGAGCACCGTCTTCTACGAAACCTTTGAGCGCCACGCCCACGCAGAGGGCCTCAAGGCGCACAGCACCCACTATTGCCCGGGCTGCGGACATGGTCTGGCCCAGAAGTACCTCTCCCAGGCGCTGGCCGAGCTCGGCGTGCAGGACCGCACGGTGGCCGTCTCGCCGGTCGGTTGCAGCGTGTTCATGTACTACTACCTGGACGTGGGGAACACCCAGGCCGCCCACGGTCGCGCCCCGGCCGTGGCCCTGGGTCACAAGCTGGCCAATCCCGACTCGATCGTGGTCTCCTACCAGGGCGACGGCGACCTGGCCTCGATCGGCCTGGCCGAGATCGTCTCGGCTTCGCAGTTGGGGTTGCCGATCACGGTGATCTTCATCAAC
Organism: bacterium UBP9_UBA1432; assembly: GCA_002329445.1. Lineage (GTDB taxonomy): Bacteria > Vulcanimicrobiota > Xenobia > Xenobiales > Xenobiaceae > Xenobium > Xenobium purgamenti. Next base: position 16,098 of record DCTU01000162.1, on the reverse strand, counting down.
AACGGGACCTACGGGATGACCGGCGGCCAGATGGCCCCAACGACCCTAGTCGGCGAGGTGACGGCGACGACCCCCGCGGGGAGGGACCCCCGGGACTCCGGATACCCGATCCACATCTGCGAGCTCCTCGACACCCTCCGGGCCCCCGTCTACATCGAGCGGGTCTCCCTCTCAAACATAAATCACATAAGAAAGGCCCGTCGCGCCGTCAGAAGGGCCCTCGAGATCCAGAGGGAGAAGAAGGGGTACGCCTTCGTCGAGTTCCTCTCTCCCTGCCCCACCATCCTGAGGATGGACGCGAGGGGGATCGAGCGGTTCATCAACGAGGAGATGGAGCGGGAGTTCCCCCTCAAGAGGTTCCGGGACCGATCGAGCGAGACGGTGCCGATCGAGAGGAGGGAGTCCGACTTCACCAAAGCCGCCCTCGACGGGATCTTCGGCCTCGCCGGGGAGGTGGAGGTGGAGGTCATCCCCGACCCCGCCTTCAAGACGAAAGGGGTGAAGATCGCGGGCTTCGGCGGCCAGGGGGTCCTGAGCATGGGGCTCGCCCTGGCCCAGGCAGCTTATCGGTCTGGCCGCTTCGTCTCCTGGTACCCCGACTACGGCCCGGAGCAGAGAGGGGGCACCTCGAACTGCTCCGTCGTCATCTCCGGCGAGAGGATAGGGTCGCCGGTGGTCGACCGGCCCGACGTCCTCGTCGCCTTCAACCGGCCGTCCCTCGAGAAGTTCGCCCCCGACGTCCGGGAGGGCGGCCTGATCCTCTACGACTCCCTCGCCGGAGCCTTCGAGCCGCCGGAGGGGGTCACTGCGATCTCGGTTCCGGCGACGGAGATCGCCCTCTCCGGGGGGGTAGAGCAGGCGACCAACACCGCGATGTTCGGGGCGCTGATGGAGCGAGGAGAACTCGACCTTCCCCGGGAAGCCTTCAGCGCGGCTTTCGAGCGGACCTTCGCCAAGAAGCCGAAGCTGATCCCCCTCAACCTGGAGATCCTGGAGGCGGGGGCGAGGAGCGTCAGGTCGAACCTCTGACGGAGCCGTAGATCCGCCGCCCGACCGAGAAGCCCCTTTCTGGAGGGGTTCCAGGGCGGGCGGATATCTCTTCTTCATCCTCCTCCGCCGCCGGATCGGCGTCCTCTGCCACCAAGGAGGAACGGCAGGGGATCTGAGGGGCGGTCGCTCCGCCGGCGAGTACCAAAAAATACAAATATGACCGACGCCTAACTATGATTACTTCAAGCAATGAAGGGGTGAGACCATAAAGAAATTTGCTGCGCTATTAGTCTTGGTGGCGGCTTTCTTCGCCGTCCCAGCCATGGCAGACTGTACCGGGCCTGACTGCCTCTGTGGCTTCCAGGCTGTGGACTTCTCCTTGGGCGACTGGCCTGCTAACGCGAACGTGAAGCTCGTCAGCTCAGGAGAGCAGCGTGCCTTGGCCTTTTGGAATGGACAGGCCTTCAACGATCTGAAGGTTGAGAACGACCAGAATGCAGGAATGCTGTGGCAGGAAGCAGTATTAATACCGACAGCTAGCGATCTTGGGCCGAATCAGGCGGGATGGGATACCAGAGTCGTCAACATCGAGAGAGTCTCCTCTGGAAACCAGTTCGCTACCGCCACCGGTGGAGCGTATGCCAGGAACAGCATATCCGTTTGCGCGACCCAGAGCACTGCCGCAGGCTGTCCATGCGGGCCTGTAGACTAAACGTGTTGGTTCTGCACGATAAGATCAACGATGGAAAAAAACTGGCAGCTCATCAGCCTGGCGCTGATGAGCATGCTTTTCATTTTTGGTTCTGCTGCCGCTGTAGATTGGGACGCTTCGATAGCGGAGCGGGAATATCCAGACTCCTTAAACCGGGTTAGGAATTATCACGATGACTTCGCCAGGGGTGGCACCTCCGCCAAGCTCGGAACCACGACCCTGAGCGATTTGACCAAGGGCAGCACCATCGGCACCTCCACCATCCAGGATCTGACCGGCTTCTCCATCTTCGACGATGCCGATGATGATGAGACCTTCCAGGGCGTAGTGGCCATCAACACCGAGAGGGGAAGGACCGTCACCGGCCGGGGAGAGTTCGGATCGGTCCCGACGGACGTCAACTACATGGACATCGACGTCAGAAACATCATCGTCATATCCATTAACACCGCCAGGGGCGGAAACGCCATCGCGACCTCCGAGATCGTCATCAAGCCGACCCAGCAGTCGGGCTTCCGGTAGACCCGACGCCGCCGCAGGATCTTCTAGTCTTCCTCTTATAGCATCAGCATCCCTTCTGCTCGGAGAGCCTCTGCCTCCTGATGAGGGGCCTTTCGCCTCGTCTTATTTCGACCGGAGGCGTCTGCCGTCCGCCTCGGAGGGAGCGGTGATGAGATGCGATCTCATTTATTTCCCGGATCGCCGCACCCGTCCTCTACCGCCCTCCTGAGGGCCCGACCGAGGGCGGTGGCGAGGGCCTCCACCTTCTGCCAGTCGTCGCCTCCCGTGGCCCTCAGATGGAGGGTGAGCCACCCGTTGTAGGCGAGGGTTCTCATGAAGTGGCCGAAGTTCGCCAGGTCCATCCCCTCCAGGAACCGACCAGAAAACTCCACCTCCTCCTGGTAACCCGGCGCCCCGAACCTGACGGCGGCGAAGGCGAGAGCCTCGCCGGAGGGGGCGAAGGAACTCCCTATCCCCGCCACCTCCATCCCAGCCAGGGCCTGCCCGAGGGCGATGGCGACGTCCTCGACGGTGTGATGGTCTCCCGTCGGCAGGTCTCCCGCGGCCCTTACCTGGAGGTCAAACCCCGATCCTCTGGCCAGGACCTTCAGGATCTCGTCGAGGAGGGGGACCCCCGTCTCCACCTCCGGAGATCCCGGCCCAGCCAGGTCGAGGGAGACCTCGACCTCCGTCTCCGCGGTATCCCGCCTGAATGATGCGCGCATGATGATGGGTCTATCCGAAGATATTTTAACTTATTCTGCGGAGGGACGAAACGCCCCGGCGTGTCAAAGGAGAAGATAGGAGCCAAAAGCTCCTGGCTCACCGAGATCGGACCGATCGAAGCCCTTATGTACCCCTGGATCATGTCGTTCTGTTCCAAAGGTTGTAGATATGATAGATAAGAGCAAAATACAAGAAATTTTGGATGAGTATGACTCAAAAGAGCTAACTATAGCCACGGTGTGCTCTCATAGCAGCCTCCAGATATTTCATGGGGCTCGCCAGGAGGGGTTCAAGACCCTGGGAATATGCCTCGGCCGGCCTCCGAAGTTCTACGACGCCTTCCCCCTGGCCAAGCCGGACACCTTCCTCAGCCTCGACAGCTACGGGGCCCTCCTGGACGAGAGCGACCGGCTCGTCGAGGAGAACGCCATCGTCGTCCCCCACGGCTCCCTGGTGGAGTACCTGGGGACGGATAGGTTCGAGGAGATGCCGGTCCCGACCTTCGGCAACCGCAGGTCCCTCGCCTGGGAGAGCGACCGGGAGATGGAGAGGGAGTGGCTCCTCAAGGCGGGGATAGACCTCCCTCGGAGGTTTGCGACCCCTGAGGAGATCGATCGCCCCGTCATCGTCAAGTATCACGGCGCCAAGGGCGGTAAGGGCTTCTTCATATCCAAGAGCAAGAGAGAATACCTGAGCAAGGTCGACCCCGCCCAGCGGCACACCATCCAGGAGTTCATCCTGGGAACCCGGTACTACATCCACTACTTCTACTCCCCCATCAGATCCCACGGCTACACCCTCAGCCAGGGGACCCTGGAGATGCTGGGGATAGATCGCAGGGTCGAGAGCAACGCCGACGAGATCTTCAGGATAGGCTCCATGGACGAGCTGGAGGCGGCGGGGATATTCCCGAGCTTCGTCGTCACGGGGAACATCCCCCTCGTCCTGAGGGAGTCGCTCCTCCCCAAGGCCTTCGACCTGGGGGAGAGGGTAGTAGAGGCGTCCCTCGATCTCTTCGGTGGTATGATAGGCCCCTTCTGCCTGGAGACGATCGTCACCGACGACCTGAAGTTCAAGGTCTTCGAGATCTCGGCCCGGATAGTCGCCGGGACCAACGTCTTCATCAGCGGGTCCCCCTACTCCGACCTGATCGAGAGGAACCTCTCCAACGGGAGGAGGATCGCCCAGGAGATCAGCCTCGCCAGGGACCAGGGGAGGCTCTCGGAGATCATAAGCTAGTGGGCAAGGGCAAAAGTCAAAGGGCAAAGGTTATTATCTTACCCCAGCCTGACTTTTCCTCTTGTATGGCAAGTCTCTTCGACACTTACAAGGATGCCACCGCCCTCCAGTGCTCCTTCGTCGAGAAGCTGGGAAAGCTCGACCTGGAGAGTGTAAACGGCTTTGCCGATTCCCTGGCGTCGTTTTTGAGGTCAAAGGACGAGAATAACTTCATCTACGGCCTCGCGGCCGGGAGGAGCGCCCTCGCCCTCTACAGCTTCCTCCAGCTCCTTTACAACCACTTCAACGCCTTCCCCTGCACCATGGAGGACCCGGTCCAGAAGCACTTCAGGAAAACAAGGAGGAACCTGGGGATCGCAGTCTCGGGCTCCGGCGAGACCCCGGCGGTGAACAAGTACATCGAGGACATAATAAACCAGGGGGGCGAGATCACCCTGATCACCGCCAACGAGGAGGGGACGGCCCACCGGCTGGTGGAGAGGTACGAGAATGGATCGGTCCTGGTGATCAAGGGGAAGACGAAGTACGATCTGGACGTGACCAGGACCAGCAAGCTCTCCCCCATGGGGACGGAGTTCGAGCTGGAGGTCCTCGCCTTCCTCAACGCCGTCTTCAAGGAGGTCAAAAGCAGGATCGAGGGCGAGGAGAGGGACGACTGCGAGAGTTATCTATCCACCATAGAAGACTTTGCAGGCCAGTGCAGGCTCATCTCCAGGGTGGACGAGGAGAGGCTCACCCGGTGGTTTGAGAGGCTCTTCCCCCGGAGCGGCAGGTACATCATCGGCGGCGTGGGGAGGTCGGGGCTGGTGGCCCGGGCCTTCGAGATGAGGTTCACCCACCTCAACAAGACCAGCTACTGGGAGAGGGACTTCAACACCCCCAGCTTTCAGATCGGGGACGTCTACGTCCCCATCACCGGGAGCGGGAACACCTATGAGTGCCTCGAAGGGGTGAGGAGCGCCTTCAAGAGGGGGGCGGACGTCCTACCGATCACGACGAACCCCTCCTCGGAGCTGGTGGAGCTGATGGCCGAGAAGGGGAGGGAGGAGGATATCGCTTTCATACCCGTCTCCGAGGAGTACCTCGACCAGATCTGCGGGAGCCGGAGGACCACTAGCTGGCTCGTCTCGGAGTACAGCATGCACAGGTATCCGATATTCGAGATCAACGCATTGATATTCACCAACAGCGTCGTCGCCGTCGGCGCCGAGTTTCTGGGGATCGAAGAGGCGGGGATGAAAAGGCTCCACGCATGAAGAAGATCCTGGCCATCTCCGACACCCATCTCCAGGAGGATTCGGCGGTTCCCGGACCCCTCATCGACCTCGCGAAGGGGGCCGACCTCCTCCTCCACGCCGGCGACTTCGTCAGCCTCGGGGCGTACGAGGCCTTCCGAGACCTCGCCCCCTTCGAGGCGGTCTCGGGCAACTCCGACGATCCGGCGGTGGCAGCCCTCCTTCCTCAGAGGAGGGTCGTGGAGGTGGAGGATGTGAGGATCGGCCTAGTCCACCGGGCCGCCTTCTCCGCCGACCTCCTGGGCGCCGACCTCCTGGCGAGGGAGATGGAGGTGGACGCCCTCGTCTTCGGCCACCTCCACAGGCCCGTTCTGGAGGCGAGAGACCGCCTCCTCATCTGCCCCGGAAGCCCCACGGAGCCCCGCCTATCGCCGCCGGCGGTGGCGGTGCTGGAGGTGGAGGGGCGAAGGGTCCTGGGGAGGATCGTCCCCCTGGGAAGGCCGGTCTGCGGCTACTTCAGGTTCGCGGAGGCCCTCTCGGAGAGGTCGGTCCGGGAGGAGCATGAGAAAACGATATGAGGAGATCCTGGCAGAGGAGATTCCCCCCGGGCCCCGCCCATGAGCATCCCGATCCTCGCCCTCCCCTCCTTTTGGAGCCCACCCTTCTTCGAAGCCCCCGGATCAGCCGTCGCGACGGCGGAAGGCCTCCAGGTCTTCGATGACGATCCAGCCCGATGAAGCCCCATTCTTGCCGCCGCCGGAGGCGACGACGCGGAGCCTCGTGACATTCCCCACCTCGAAGGGCAGATCTCCCGACCCCTCCTTCCCAACCCCACCAATATCCTGGCATCGAGCCTCTTGGCGGCACCATCCCGTCGATCCTAGCTCCATCCTCCCAGGAGCGGCGATATTCGGTCCCATTTCCGTCCACCATCCAGACCTCGATGGCCGTCGGATCGCCCATGCGCCGTCGGTCCCGGCGAGGTTCAGGCCGCCCCCTCCTGCCGTCGGCGAGAATTCCTTGGCGATCCCGGCCCATCCGCCGGGGAATAGTTCGATGGATATCCTGGTGGCTCCGTCCCCAGACCCTTCGACGGCCCTTATCCCTGAGAGGGCAGAGCCCATGCCGTCCTTCCGGGTGCTCCAGCCACCGACCATGGGGTCGATCGCCAGGGGCCGAGAGACGATGACCCCGACGGCGGCCCCGATGAGGATATTGTAATCGATCCGGGAGTTGGGTTCGGGGCCCAGGGACGATGAGACGGGAGTTCGCAGCCCTCCCCCGCCCCACCAGAGAGAGGGCTATAGCCCGATCTCGGCGGCGTCCCAGACCGGATCGAATTTGGGATGTATTTTATATCTGCAGATTCATGTATCCCGTGATCCAAATATCGGTGGCTGAAGAAAAGTGAGCTTCACTAGACGGAATCTGAAGGTGGCGCTCTTAATCCTGTATCTGGCGCTCATCTCGGGCACTTCTAGCTGTACCGAGGTGAACGACCTCTGGCTCCTCATATCCAGCTACGAGGACATCGGGATCACCGTCCCCGACCTCGCCTTCTTCCTGGCCACCCACGGCTACAACGCCTCCCCCGAGAAGGGCTACGTGATGGTGACCTTCTCCGACGGCGACGAGGCCTACCTCACCCCCAACGGCGCAGCTCCCAGGCTAGCCGACCTCTGGTCGGAGCCTCCGACCCAGACGGGGCCAGTGAGGGTGATCCTCCCCGACGCCATCCAGCGGAACGTCACATACGATAGGACCGAGAACAGCAAGTTCATCCGAGAGGTTACGAGGAGGGTGATTTTTCCTGTAACCCCCCTGGGGATGTGTTACGACGGTTCGAAGAAGTTGGCAGATACCTACGAAAGTTTCAATTATAGAGTAAGATATATGTACGATCCGAGCGAATGGGATTGGCAAGGGCATCTCTGGGTAATAGTCGAAGACGATGACAAGCCAGATCTTTGGATTGCGGTAGATAGCTATTACGGAGTCATAACAGAAGACGAATATTATAAGGCGCCATACAGCTTCGATGGGTTTGAGCACCTCGATGCAATAAACCCGGAATGGAGACTGGTTTGATCGGCTCTATCAGAAATACGGCTCTAATGTCACATAAGGCCACGGATCAAGTGAGATGTTCGACATGATAAAAAACCGATGCGGGATCTTCAGGTCGCTCGAACTTATCGCAGGTGTATTGCTCATCCTCTCCCTCTGCGGCGAAGGCTCAAAGGACGATGATATATTCGATCAGGCGGACCTGAGATCTGCCGACCTCTCCGGCCACAACCTCAGCGGGGCCCATCTGAACCAGTCGGATCTATCAGGCGCAGACCTCTCCGGAGCTGATCTGAGGGAGGCTTACCTCAGATCCGCATGGCTCGTCGGCGCAAACCTCACCAAAGCCAACCTCGCCGGGGCAGACCTCTCAGGAGCGGACCTCTCAGACGCAGACCTCACCGAAGCAGAACTCTCCGAGGCGAATCTCTGGGGGGCGAGGATTTCGGGGGCGAAGCTCGTCGACGCCACCCTCACCAAGGCCGATCTGACGAGGACGGACATCACCGACGCCGACCTCACCGGGGCGGAGATGACGAACGCCCGGCTCTTCCGGGCCGACCTCACCGGAGCGACGATGACCGGAGTTTATCTGATCGGCGGAAACTTCGTTGGAGCCCACATGAACTGGGCCGAGATGACCGGAAGCTACCTCAACCGCGGCCAGTTCTCCAGGGCCGAGTTCTACGGGACCGACCTATCGGGCGCTGACCTCTCCGACTCCGACTTCTCGAGGGCATACCTGATGAGGGCCAACCTCAGCGATGCCAACCTGAACTGGGCCCTCTTCGCCTACGCGGACCTGACGGAGGCGAAGCTGGCTCGATCTACGCTCCGGGGAACGAAGCTCTCCTACGCGGATTTGACGGGGGCGGACCTCTCGGAAGCCGACCTGACCGACGCCGACCTCACCGCCATCCGGCTGATAAAGTCGAACCTCAGCAACACCAAGATGGGCCGAACCTACCTCCAGGGGCTCGACCTCCGGGGGGTGGACCTCTCCGGAGCATATCTGAGGGACGCCACCATCGACAGAACCTACCTCACCGACGCCAACCTGACGGGGGCCGACCTCCGAGGCGCCACCCTCTCGTCGGTGGAGATGACGGGGGCCGACCTATCGGGGGCGAACCTGATCCGGGCGAAGGTCGACCAGTTCACCCTCCTCTCCCTCACAAAGGCGAATCTGGAAGGTGCCCTGTTAGACGAAGAGCTGAAGAGGGATATAGAGGCTATAAAGTGAGGGGAGAGCGCCACCGAACGGCCTTTCGCCCCCCCATCCGACCCTACCGTCCGAGGATGACGTGGTAGTTGGTGAACGGCCTCTGATCCAGGGTGATCACCCCCCACTGGCCGCGGATCTCGTAGGGCTCCGCGCAGACCATCGTCCCGATCATCTCACCGCACTCGAGATCGCTGTAATAGTTGGCGGCCCACCGGTTGCCGCCGTTGTCTCGCCCGTTGAACTTGTTGTTGTCGATCAGGGCGTTGGACATGACGAGGTTGAGCTCTCCATCGAATAGATATATCCCACCAAGCCCCGAGTTCTGGATCAGGTTCGAGAGGAAGAGGTTCTGGGCGCTCTGATCCAGAACCTGGACGCCGTACTCGCTGCTCCCCAGGATGTCGTTGTCTGAGACGGTCGTCCCCGTCGATCTGATGATGTGGACCCCGTCGGCGACGCTATTTAGGATCCTGTTGGCCCAGATATTGCTGTTGTCGCATCTGAAGAGGCGGATCCCGTCCCTCGTGCTGTTGACGATATCGTTCTTCGAGACGACCACGTTATTGACCATCTCCAGACTCAAGCCGAAGCCGTTATCCTTTATCCCGTTCTCTACGATGGAGTCGTTGGAGGAGTATCGCATGACGAGGGCGGTCGAGTGATTATATATCTCGTTCGCCTGGACGAAGTTTGAGTCGCTATCGTCGAATACGATGCCATATCTCTTGTTTGCCGATAAATTGTTGTAGATCACCATGTTCCGTTTGCTATCCCGACGGAGGGCTATGCCGCTCTCCCGGTTGTTCAGGACGGTGTTGTGGGAGATGGTGTTGTAGCTAGCACCGAGGATTGAGATGCCGTCGAGGTCGTTATTCAATAAGGAGTTCCAGGCCATGACGTTGTTGTCGCCTGAATCGACGTTGATCCCCATCCCGTCGCACCCCTCGATGGCGTTCGAGGCGATCATGGTGCCGAAGGACCGGAAGACGTCGATCCCGCTATTTATGCAGTCCCGGATCCGATTGCCGACCAGGATGTTGTTGTAAGAATCGGTCAGGTAGATCCCGTTGTCGGCGTTGCTGTGGATCGAGTTGGAGGTCAACTCGTTGCCGGAGGAGGAGGCTATGGTGATGCCGTCAGCGCCATTCCCCCAGACATCGCTGTTTAAGACCCAGTTGTCGTGGGAACTCTCGATGAAGACTCCATACGCATTTTTGCTGATATCGTTCTTCACGATGCTGCTGTCGTTCACCCCGGCAAGGCGGATCCCGGCCTTGGAGTTGTCGTGGATCCGGTTCTTCGAGATCAGGTGATCCGTGGAGTTGAGGACGCAGATGCCGTGGCTCGAGGAGCCGTATATGGTGTTGTTCAGGATCCTGGAACCATCCGAGAGGACGAGGACCGAGCCCGAATCGCAGGAGTCGTTGGTGCATCCGCCGATGATGAACCCGTCCAGGACGACGCCGCTGGCATTTATCGTTATGATGGGAGCGGATACGTTGCAGCCTTCTACGACCGGCATCCCATCGCCCCGGAGGGCGATGGGCCGATCGACGACCAGGTTCTCCCCATAAGTGCCGTTCAGGACGACTATCTCGTCGCCGATCTCGGAGGCGTCTATGGCCTCCTGGATCTTCGAGAAGTCTTTGGTGCCAGAGCCGTCGACGAGGAGGGCGCCGGCTCCGAAATCGACCAGGATCAGAATCATCAATATCGAAGTTTGCCATCTGTGCATGATAACCACCATATATGATCATTCGCTCTTTATTAATTTACTCGTATCAGTTCGGAGGCCGAAGGGGTCGAAGAATCCCGTCGACCTATCCCCGCGGATGCAGTTTGAGATTATATTTATAGAATGTTCCGACGATGGGGGAATGGGGGGCTTCTGCCCCCCCGGCTCATCTCCCCAGGGCGACGTTGGGGTCGCTGAAAGCCCTCCGATCGAGGGTGACCGCGCCCCTCTGGCCACGGATCTCGTAGGGCTCGGTGCAGAGAACCTGCCAAAAGGTTTCGTTGCACTTCAAATCGCTGTAGTAGTTCCCGTCCCACATGTTGCCGCCGTTATCCCAGCCGTTGAACTTCTTGTTATCGATCAGGGCGTTGAAGGAGGCGAGGTTGAACTCCCCCTCGAAGAGATAAATTCCGCCATAGTCCGAGTTCTGGATCAGGTTTGACAAGAAGATGTTCTGGATGCTCTGATCCAGGACCTGGACGCCGTACCCGCCGCTCCTCAAGATGTCGTTATCCGATACGATCGTCCCCGTCGATCGGATGATGTGGATCCCGTCGGCGGCGCTATCCAGAACCCTGTTCGCCCATATCTTGCTGTTGTCGCATCTGATGAGGCTGATGCCGTCTCTTGAGCTGTTGGCGATCTCGTTCTTCGAGACGACGACGTTATCGACCATCTCCAGACTCAGGCCGAAGCCGTTATCTCGGACGACGTTCTCGACGACGGAGTTGTCGGCGGAGTATCGCATGACGATGCCGTTGGTGTTGTGGTGGATCTGGTTCTCCTGGACGGAGTTCAGGCTGCTCTCGTCGAAGATCAGGCCGTACCTCTTGTTCTCCGAGATGGTGTTGTTGGCGATCATGCTGTTTCTGCTATCCTGGCGGAGGGAGATGCCGTTATCCCGATTGTTCTGGATGACGTTGTTGATGATGCTGCTGTTGCCGGATCCGAGGATGGCTACCCCGTTGATGTCGTTGGCTGATAGGACGTTCCGGTTGACGACGCTGTTTTCTGTCCCATCGAGGTTTATCCCCATCTCGCCGCACCTCTCGATGGTGTTCGCCACGATCAAAGTGCTGAAGGACCTCACGACGTAGATCCCGCTATTTTTGCAGTCCTGGATGGTGTTTGCTACCAAGAGGTTGTTGTTCGAATCGAGGTGGTATACCCCGTTCTCGGAGTTGTTATGAATCACGTTTCCGGTTATCTGCTGGCCAAAAGAGGCGATGATGGCGATCCCATCGCCACTGTTGGCACTGATATTGTTATATGCGATCACGTCGTGGTCGGAGGCCTCGATATAGATTCCGTACCCATTCCGGCTGATCTCGTTATCAGAGATCTGGCACCCGTTCGCCTCGGCGAGCTGGATCCCCGCCTCGAAGCTGTCGTGGATCCGGTTCTTCGAGATCAGGTGACCCGAGGAGTTGAGGAGAGAGATGCCGTGGCTCGACGATCCGTATATGGTGTTGTTCAAGATTTTGGAGCCGTCCGAGAGGACGCGGACCGAGGCCGAATCGCAGGAGTCGTTGGTGCATCCGGCGAAGACGAAACCATCCAGGACGACGCCGCTCGCATTTATGATTATGAGGGGGAAGGAAGAGACCTCGCCCGAAACGACCGGCATCCCCTCTCCTCGGAGGGCGATGGGCCGGTCGACGACCAGGTTCTCCGCGTAAGTGCCGTTTTTGACGACTATCTCGTCGCCGATCTCGGAGGCGTCTATGGCGTCCTGAATTTTCATGAAGTCGCCGACGCCGTCGTCGTCGACGACCATCACGCCGGAGGCGGCGCCGGACAGAATAAGAATCACCATCATCGAAGCGGGAGATCTGAACATGGGAATCACCTTTCTCGAGTATACTTGGTCCTGATTAATTTAAATAGGTTATTCCAGAGAGAAGGAGATCGAGGCAAGATCCATGTCTCCCCAACCTGAAAAGAGACTATATGCCTGAAACGATCTCCGCTTTGAGGAACCCGCGATGGAGATGCATATTCCAAAATCCGTGGGAATTGAGGTGGAGAGGCGAAGGGGTCCCGACCTAGTCGGCCCCCCTCTCCTCCAGCCTTCACCGATATCAAGGGTGTTCTACCACCTATTATTCCTGATACCATCTGATCTGATCACGCCCCGCTGAGGACGAACGTCACGTTATATAGAGGCGGTTATCGTCTCAGGCATCAATGGGCCTTTTTTCTCCTCTGACCAGATCTGCACCGTCATCGGGATGGGATCATAGGAGACTGCGCCTCTCCGACCTAAGATGACGTAAGGCTCGTCGCCGATCAAGTCTCCGTCGAGATCTCTGCCTGTATAGTCGCCGTAGAAGTTGCTCTTCCATCTGTTTTCGTCGTTGTCTCTGACGTTGAAATTCTGGTTATCGATGAAAATGTTGGAGAATATGAGGTTCATATTGCCCTCGTAGATATACGCCCCATAGACGTTGTGTCGAACTGTGTTGTACATGAGCAGATTCCGGCTGCTCAAATCAAGCAATTGAACTCCGTACTCGCTATTGTTAGTGATCATATTCGAATACAATACCACATTCTCCGATCCCGATACGTGAACACCATCAGCGCCGTTGTCGTGTATTTCGTTACTCCATACTTTGCTCCGACGGCTGTCCTTCAGCTGGATGCCGTGATCGACGTTGTTGTGAACATCGCTTCCAGAGACGATGACATTCTCGACGAACTCCATGCTCAATCCGAAACTGTTATTGTGGACTTCGTTCAGCTCCAGGACAGTATCGCTGGAGTAAGCCAGGATGATGCCGTTTTGGTTGTCGTGCAGATCGTTGTTCCTGATGACGTTGGCCTTGCTGCCATCGAGGCTGATACCGTACATCGTGTTCCCATAAATCTCGTTACCGGAAACCACAATGCTGCTGCTGTTCTCACGCAGGGAGATCCCGTGGTATCTGTTCTGAAATATCTCATTATTTGAAAAGGAGCTGAAATGAGATCCGTAGACGCTTATTCCGTTGATGGCGCTGGCGTGGACAACATTTCCGGAGATCGTGTTGTCATTGCTCAGTCCGACGACCAGCAACCCATCCTCGCCAGAGTCGCTTATTACATTATTCAAGACGAAGTTGTTGCCTGATCGGTAGAGGTTTACGCCATTGAGACGGGAGTTGCAGATCTCGTTTTCTACCAACATGTTGTTGCTTGAGTCCAAAAGATAAATGCCATCTTCCGCGTTGAGGCGGATCTCGTTGAGGACCACATCGTTGGCCTCCGATCTAGCAAGGCGGATCCCAACCTCGCCGTTCTCACCAACTTCGTTTCGTACCAGCTCGTCGTTTTCAGCGCTCACCAAAGATATGCCCGACCCTCCGTTTTGGATGATTCGGTTTCCCATCACGTGGCTGGAACTGGCGCTGATGACAGAGACGCCGTCGTGCCGGTTGTCGCAGATCAGGTTTCCGGCCGCCAGGTGATCCCTCGAATCGCGGAGGCAGAGGCCGTTCCCGGTAGAGGCCGATATGGTGCTGTTCAGAAGCCTGCACCCGTCGGCCAGCACCAGAACGGCTCCGGAATCGAAGCTCTCGTTTTTGCAGCCTGCGAAGGTGAGCCCCTCCAGAGTGACGTTATCTGACGTTATGGTGACAAGGGGGGATGAGCTCCCGCTCCCATTGACGACGGCACCGCCTTCGCCCTTCAATGCGAGGGACTTGTCAATTACGAGGTTCTCCGAGTACGTCCCGTTCAGGATTATTATCTCGTCCCCTGCCTCGGAAGCGTCTATCGCCTCCTGGATCGTCGAGAAGCCTTTGGCTCCGACGCCGTCGACGGTGTAGGCGCTGGCGCCAACGGCGGCGTTTGCCAGGATCAGGGTCATCAAGATAGAAGTTGGCCATCTGAGCATGAGAATCACCTGCTACGTTATTGCTCGCTCTATATTAATTTGCCCGTTTTTGAGAGAGGTCTGATGGATGCGATCGATCCCGACGGCATAGACGCAAAAGAGCGTCATACGGGGGATTCGGCGGAAGGCCCCCCACCGATCAGATCGCGTTCAGGGATGGGGCCGGTATACAACGGTCCCCATGCCCTTGAACTCCGATCCATCAGGCCTCGGCGGCCTTCGACCTAGCCATCTCCACCAGCTCCTCCGTCGAGACGAAACTCGCACCTTGGGAGGTCGAGAAGTCCACGAACCTCTTGAAGGCGTCCATATATCCTTCGTCCCCTCCTGTTATGACGTTGTCGAATATCAAGACCATGGGCTCCCCCTTTCGCCTCGCCTCTTCAAACTCGCCGACGAGGAGATCGTACCACTCGCCACCGCTGAGGTTCAGCACCTCCTTTGAGTATTGGTCGGATAAGGGAACCAGCTCGCCATCGTGCTCAATGCTGCTGATCGGTACCGCGTAGAGGTCATACCCCTCGATCGGGTAGGGCCAGGATTCGTTCTCGTGCCCCGGCAGATAGATGAGCCCCACCTGATATCCAGCGGCGTACTCGACGCCGATCCGCTCGAGGATCCGGAGCGTCGTCTCGCTGGTGCTGAAGGACTGGGGGACGAGCCCCTTCACCAGTATCGTTCTGCCGTCGCAGATGTAGGCGGACTCGACGAGCCTCTTCGCCTCCATCAGCCGAGAGTACTGGTCGCCGTAGGCCATCGGTCCCAGCTCCTCTCCCGCCGTCATGCCATAGACCGCGAGCTCGTGGTTGTACCTCGATCCTACGCTGGTGACGTAGAGCTTGTACATGGCGTTTCCAGCGATCTCGTTGACGTAGTCTCCGGTCACAGAGACTGTGACGTTGAGGGCGAGGGGATCTATCTTGTTCAGCATCTCGATGATCGAGCCCACCTCCAGATCCCACTTCGCCTCAGGGTCCATCTCGGAAGACCCTGGATGAAGCTCCGCTCCGATCATGATGTTGACTACAACAGGCCCTTCGGATTGCTCATCCGCGGCTGTGAGGGCTATAGATGAAAAGCATATTATTATCCAAAATAATATTGATCTTGCTCCAATCATCGCGTTTACCACCTTCATAGATATCATTTTTTGACCTTCTCTCGTCTAATCCCCGCCATGGTCTGGCGAAGGATTTGATCTCTTTCTGGCTTCGTTTAGATCTGAGGTCATCTGCAGCATTTTTAGCCATCGGCCCGTTTTGCGGAGCCACCGCCATAAAGTCCTTCGTCCTCGACTCTAATATTACTGCTCATATAGATTAATACAACTTTCGGCTGTTCACCCAATTTGAAGATGCCATCCTGCGCGGGATGGTCTCGATCTACCCATAGCTCGCGGGCCCCGCAATGAAATCTAGTGACAACTTGGAATGGAGAAGATATAAATCCTAGGAGGCAAACCAGATATGTTACGTTGATGATACCGCCCGAAGACCCGGATGAACCCCTCCAAAATTGAGCATCTCTGGAGATGATGACCACCAATATGCAACAGTGGTCAACTTTGCGGCGCATGATCAGATTAAGACCGAAGTTATGGAATGAGGTGAAGATATGCAGAAATACCAACCGATAGCAGCCTTTGTCGCACTTATTGCGGTGATCGCCCTGGCTCCCGGAGCAGGAGCCGTTGTGGCCCCTGAATGCGACGGCGTGGCCCCTGGAGAGAACGTGACCTTTGTTGGTCCCGATCCGGTCCAGCTCGATTATGTGGAGGAGGTCGTCTATTAT
>DCTU01000150.1 GCA_002329445.1 bacterium UBP9_UBA1432 | reverse complement strand
TGAGGAAGGCCAGGCGCCCCCGCAGGTAGGGCGCGAGCTGGCGATGGCGCCAGGCGAACCAGGCCATGTTCAGTTCATAGCCCGCAATCGCCCAGGAATCCGCCAGGAGGATCCGCAACGGGAGGAACTTGAGCAGGATGGTCGGGTAGTTGCGGGCCGCATAGAACATGACCCGGTCGCTGGGCGGCGGAGGGGTCGGCGGCCCGCCCTGGGAATCGCGCAGCTCCACTCCGGTGCCCTCCCCGCGCATGGGCAGGCTTCCATAGGTCGCGCTGCCCACGTGCAGGCAGATGGCCTGGGGCCAGTAGAGGCACTTCCACCCCCGGAACTGGGCGCGCAAGGCCAGATCCAGGTCCTCGTAGTAGGCGCCATACTCCTCGTCCAACAGGCCCACGTCCTCCAGCAGGGCCCGACGATACAGGCCTGCCACCCCGGCCGGCCCCAGGACCCAGGCGGGTTGGGCGAACTCGGGGCCGTCCGGCTGGAAGGCCCCGCGGCTCCCCCCGGAGCCGCTGGTGGTGGTCTGGAGCCCGGCCGAGTCCAGGTAGTCCCGATGGTGGTACAGCCGGACCCGACAGGCCACCATTCCGGCCTCCGGATGCGAAAGCAGGGCCGACTCCATCTGTTCCAGCCACCCGGAGTCGGCGGCGGCGTCGTTGTTCAGCAGGGCCACGGCCTGGCCCGTGGCCGCCCGGATCCCGGCGTTGACGGCCCCCGGGAAGCCGCGATTGACCTCCAGGCGGACCAGGCGGACCTCCGGCCATTCTGAGGCCACAAGCTCCGCCGTCCCGTCCGTCGAGGCGTCATCCACCAGGATCACCTCGAAGTCCCGATGGGTCTGGGCGCGCAGGGAATCCAGCGGCAGGTGCAGCAGCTTCCGCCCGTTCCATGTCGGGATCACCACGGACAATCTCATCCCGCCCCGTTCGGGAAGCTCCCGCCGCTTCCTACGGTGGCACGGCCGGAAGGCCTGGGGGGGATGGGCGTCGCGCCAGTTCTCAGTCCGGTGGGAGGGTCATGGTATTGGGCTTCAGAATCAACTTGTGCCCTGCGCGCAGGTTCCGGCTGACCACGACCCCGGCGCTGACCACGCACGAATCCCCGATTTGGACCTTCGGGTAAGTGAGGACCCCGCTCCCCAGGAAGGCATCGCGACCCACCCGCGTCCACCCGGACAGGACGCAGCCGGGACTGATCACCGCGTTCTGGCCTACGAGACAATCATGCCCCAGCGAGACGTGTTGGTTCACGACCACGTGGTCCTCGATCCGACAGGCGATGGCGAGTGTGGTTGAGGGCGCGAGGTAGACCCCAGCTCCGATCTGGCAACCAGGCATCAGGACCACGCTCTGATGGATGATGGTGGCGAACGGTGCCAGAGGAACCCGTTCCTGGAGACGATCCAGCATCCGCCGTCGGACCTTCGGCTCGCCAATCCCCACGATGAAATGCACGCCCTCCGCGTGCAGGCGTTCCAAAGCTTCCATATCCAGGACCGGCACGCCTTCCAGAACGGGGGTCTGACGATACTCGGCGTCGATCACGAAGGCGACGGTCCGGAACCTGCCTCCGCGGGCCTGCTCTGCAGCATGATGGATCTCTCGGGCGATGTTGCCTGCTCCAAGGATCGCCAACTTCGTCCTATCGCTCATCGGCACCCTCCGCCAAGAATCGCATGCTCTGAACCGTCCCGGCGATGACGGACTCCGCGCGTTGGTTCTTGATCGACACGGAGATCTCCGCCACCCCCCGCCGATTCACTTCCTGGATCCGCAGGACGCATTCCAGTTGGTCGCCAGGAAAGACGGGCTTCTGGAACTGGATCGCGGCGGAAAGCCAGATATTCCCATCTCCCATCAGCCGGGTCAAAGCACCGGAGATGAGGGCGGCGCCCAGCAACCCATGCGCAACCCTCCGACCGAAGAAGGTTTTGCTGGCAAAGGAATCGTCGAAATGGACGGGGTTCTCATCCAGACTCAGGCGGGCAAAGGCCTGAAGGTCTTCCTCCAGGATGGTGCGCGAGACCGAGACCTCCTCCCCGACCTGGGGCTTTGAAAGACTCACATNNAGCATGCGCCAGAAGGGGATTCCATCCCACACGTGGCCGAAGTGGTGCATCTTCGCCAGCGGCACGAACCTCTTGACGCCGCTTCCCTCCAGCAACGTCGTCCAGTCGGGCGCTTCCGGGTCCTTCAGCGCGTAGCCGATCGTCTGGATGTTCGGGGGCAGGGCAGCAACCGCATCCTCAGGGGAAGCCCAGGTGATCGGCAACACGAAGTTCCCCTCCAATGAGTCCAGGTCGCCTCCCCCTGAGGCGAAGACTGCGCCATGCCCCGGCGCCAGGACGGACTGCCACCCCCTGGCCAGGGCCAACTGGTGCCCCATGAGGCATTCCGAGGCCTGGCTCTGCGAGCATTGGGCTCGCATGACCCTTGCCCACAATCTCGCCAGGCGATCCCTCAGAGCCGAGGCATCCTTCTCTGTTCCTCCAAGAATCACCACGCGCGCGGGTGAGGTGCATCCCCTCCGTCCGTAGACTGCNNTGCCAGGCTCAGGACCACGTCTTCCGACAAGGCCTCTCGTTCCACCCAGGCTTCCGAAACGCGATCTGTAAAATAAATCCCCAGGCTCTCCAGAGGATGCGGCAGATCCTCGATGGAGCGGGCCGCCTGGTCTGAGCCGAAGACCACCCTCACCGCAGCCGAGGCAGCCATCTGCTGATTGCGGACATCCTGGCGATCAAAACAAGCCATTCGGACACGATCNNCGGAGCGTGGGCCCGAACGAAATCGAAGAAGGCTCCCCCGAGATCGAGCCCCTGGGATCCAAGCTTGATCTGCATCGGGCTCCCGCTCAGGCTGATCAGGATGACCGCCAACGGACCCAGGAGGCTGACGTTGTTGGGCAACCAGAGTGCCACCAGCCCCCGGGGCCGGTAGACCTGCCCCGGCCCCTCCTCTATGGCCTCGACAGGGCTTCCGAACTCCTCAAGAAACGGACGCCACAGATTCTCCGGGTCCAGGAAGGTCATCAGGTAGGCCCACTCCACCCGAGTGAAGACCTCTGGCCTGACTCGTGCCATGATCGGCAACAGCGAAGACCAGTCCCGGATCATCCGCACGGGATCGAGAGGAA
>DCTU01000062.1 GCA_002329445.1 bacterium UBP9_UBA1432 | reverse complement strand
GTCTGGGCTTGCTGGTAGTCGGACATGAACATCTGGAACTGGGCGACGGAGTTGGCTTGACCGATCATCTGACACCTCCTGGCGGATTGGGGCCGAAGACGTTCGTGGCCCGTCTTGATCGTAGCCCTTGGTCCTGCACCGGGATTTGTCCGGGATCTTGCCAGGAGATGTCCGGGATCTTGCCGGGATTTGAACTCCGCAGAGGGACAAGATGAAGACGACCCGAGTCGCCTCGGGCCGTCGAACTAGAAGAACCGGAAACCAGATGCTCTAGGAGCGGATGTACTCATCCCACTTGTTGAACATCTTGTCCTGGGTCTTGGCCTTGTTCACGGTGACGTCCTGCTGGATCTCGAAGATCTTGGTCTGCGTATCCTGCAGGATCTTCCAACGCTCCATCTGCTGCTTCTGCGCGTCGGCGCCGATCTGCGTCTGGATCGTCTGGGCCTGCTGGAAGTCCGACATGAACATCTGGAACTGGGCGACTGAATTGGCTTGACCGATCATGGGGACACCTCCCTTTCCTGGAACTCTACCTTGAGGCTATTATCACGAGGACCCCGGGCGAAGTAAAGGGGGAAAGCCTAATTCGGCCCAGAAACTTCGTCGGCCTCGTCCAGGAGGCCCGATTCGGGGACGGCCTCCGGCAGGCGGACCCCTGCCTGGCGCAGGTCTTCGGCGATCTTCTCGTTGTTCTCATACAGGGTCAGGATCACCCCGTCACGAGCTGCGGTGACGACGACTTCCAGGACCTCGACGATCCAGTTGCCGATGTCGACCTCCTTGCCCGCCGAGATCTGCTCGGAGATCCGTCCGCACTCCCAGTTGACCCGTTCCCGGGTGCGATCCCAGACATCCAGATACATCCGGTTGAAGATGCTGATCATCTCTTCCGGCGTCAGGCCGATACGAGTCTCCATGGGGTCTAGACCTCCCGATTCTGGCATGGGGCTTCTTGGGATGTCGGATCAGGCACCTTCAGCCAGTATCTGACCGATCTCCCGGATATGGCGGTCGATCCCCGGCAGTCCCAGGGAACGGACCTCGGAACAGGAAGCGCGCAGCGCCTGGACGATGTGGTCGATGTCGGTCTCCGCGCAGATGAACGCGGGGGACATCCTCAGGATATGGGGGGCGTGGGACATGCTGGGGAGGATCATCCGGTGCTCCTTCATCAGCAGCATCGAGATCATCAGCCCGTATCGCGGGTCCCTGGTCAGAAGGCAGCGCATCAGGCCCTGGCCCTGCTGGCCGGCCACCACCGAGGGGAAGGCGACTCGCAGCGTCTCCAGGCCCGCCTTCAGGCGCTCTCCCAGGACGGCGACCCGAGCGACGAGGTCTTGGGATTCCAGCACGTCCAGCGTGGCCAGGGCCGCTGCACAGGCCAGGGGATTCCCGCCGTAGGTCGAGTTGTTGAACAGGGGACGGGTCAGGGAAGCTTCTTGGACGCGCTGGTTGAACATCAGCGCCGAGATCGGCATGACCCCGCCCGAGAGGGCCTTGCCGACCGAGATCATGTCGGGGACCACCCCGCAGTGGTCGGCGGCGAACCAACGTCCGGTCCGTCCCAGGCCGCACTGGATCTCGTCGAGGATCAGCAGGGCACCCGTCTCGTCGCAGAGCCTGCGCAGCCCCTGGAGATACTCCGCAGGGGCCACCGAGCAGGCCGACGCCCATTGGACCGGCTCGAGGAAGACCGCGGCGGTGGTCGAGTCGACGGCCTCCCGAGCTGCCTTCAGGTCGCCGAAGGGCACCAGGCGGACGGGCTCCAGAAGCGGCGAGAAGCCCTCGCGCCAATAGGGGATGCCGCTGATGGAGAGGGTCCCCACCGACATCCCGTGATAGCCCATCTGCATGCCGACCAGGCCCGGGCGGCCGGTGGTCAGGCGGGCCAGCTTCAGGGCGGCCTCCATGGCCTCGGTGCCGGTGGAGCCGATGTAGCCGAAGGGCATCTGGCCCGGCACCCGTTGCGAGAGGCGCTCCAGGAGTTCCAACTGGCCTGGGACCAATCCCGTCCGGACGGACAGGCCGCCGCGGTCCAACTGACGGTGCACGGCCCCGACCACCTCAGGGTGGGAGTGGCCCAATGCGAAGACCCCTCCGGCCCCGACCGCATCGAAGTAGGGCCGGCCCATCGGGTCGTAGACGTAGCATCCTTCCGAGCGCCACTCGATGAACTCCTCGTGGAGGAGGCGCAGGTTGCGGGCCATCTGGGGATTCACGTGCCGTTCCAGGCGGCCCAGGACGTCCTCGGTCAAGGCCTGATTCTGCTCTTCGGTCAGGGTCGGGGCCATGTTCAGCCATCGGGTCACCGGGCAATCCTCCGTTCAGGGGCGGTCTTGGGCATCGAGACGGGGCTTTTCAGAAGGCAACCATCCCGACCGAGTTCACGTTGACCTTGGGCGCGATCTCGTTCCAGGAGAGGATGACCAGGTTCGGGAACGAGCGCTCGGTCAGCTTGCGCAGCGCCGGACGGACCTGGGGGGCCACCAGCAGGATGGGCTGCAAGCCCCGTTCCTGCAAGGAGTTCACCTGCTGGGAGATGGCCTGGAGGATCTCCTGGCCCACGTTGGGATCCAGCGTCAGGAAGGAACCCATGTCGGTCCGTTGGATGGCGCTCTGCACGAGCTGCTCGATCTGGGGGTCCAGGGTGATCACGTTGATGGTCCCCTCGTTGTTCGAGTACTCCTTGCAGATGACGCGGGACAGGGCCACGCGGCAGAACTCGGTCAGCATCTCCGGGTCCTTGGTCATGTGGACATGGTCGGCCATGGTCTCGAGGATCGAGACCAGGTCGCGGATCGAGACCCGCTCTTTGACCAGGTTCTGCAGGACCTTCTGGACCTCGCCCAGGGAGAGGGCGTCGGGGATGACCTCCTTGACCACCGCCGGATGGGTCTTCTTGACGGTGTCGACCAGGGCCTGGACCTCCTGGCGACCCAGGAGTTCGTTGGCGTGGGTCCGCACCACCTCGGTGAGCTGGGTGGCCACCACGCTGACGGGGTCGAAGATCATGCAGCCCAGCCTCTCGGCGTCGCCGCGCTGTTCGGGGGAGATCCAGACCCCCGGCATGCCGTAGGTGGGGTCGACGGTCTTGGTCCCCCGCAGGTTCTTCAGCTTCTCTTCGGGGCCGATGGCCAGGAACTGGTTGACCTGGACCTCGCCCTGGGCCACTTCGATCTCCTTGATCTTGATGACGTAGGCGTTGGGCTTGAGCTGCAGATTGTCGCGGAAGCGGACGCCGGGAACCACGATGCCCAGCTCGAGGGCGATGTGGCGCCGGATCGAGGTGACCCGGTCCAGCAGCTTGGCTCCCTGGTTGGGGTCCACCAGGGAAAGCAGGCCGCGCCCGACCTCCAGGGAGATCGGATCCACCTGCATCAACTGGACCACGCTCTCGGGCTTCTTGGTGTCGGCCTTCTTCTGCTGGTCCTGGGCCTGGGCGGCCACCTGGGTGACCTCCACCTTCTTCTTGTCGAGGATCGTGCCGATGAAGAACAGGGAACCGGCAATTCCGAAGAAGGTGAGGTCCAGGGGCAGGGGCATTCCCGTCAGGAGGCCCAGCGTGCCCAACATGCCCATGAAGCCGGCGGCCAGCTTCAAGGCGCCGGGCTGGGCCGTGACCTGCTGGACGATGTCGCTGCCCAGGTTCGACTCGGAGGCCGCGCGGGAGACGACCATGCCCATCGCGGTGGACATCAGGAAGGCGGGAAGGGTCGTGATCAGGCCGTTGCCGATCGACAGGATCGCGTAGGTGTCGAGGGCGCCCCCGGTCCCGGTGACGGGCATCCCGTGGTACAGGACCCCGATCAGGATTCCACCCACCACGTTGACGATCATGATGACCACCGCGGCCATCGCGTCGCCTTTGACGAACTTGCCGGCGCCGTCCATGGCGCCGTAGAAGTCGGCCTCGCGCTCGATGTCCTTGCGCTTCTTCTTGGCCGTCTCGGCGTCGATGATCCCCGAGTGGAGGTCGGCGTCGATGGCCATCTGCTTGCCGGGCATGGCGTCCAGGGTGAAGCGGGCCGCCACCTGGGCGATGCGCTCGGCACCGTTGGTGATCACCATGATCTGGATGATGATCAGGATGATGAACATGATGAACCCGACGATCAGGTTGCCTCCGACGGCCACCTTCCCGAAGATCGGGATCAGGTGCCCGGCGCCGATCGGCATCCCTTCAGGCCAGGCCGCAGTTGGTGGAGAGCGCAGGTTTCCATACAGCAGGACCATGCGGGTGGCCGACACGTCCAGGGCCAGCCGGAACAAGGTGGCCACCAGCAGCGCGGTCGGGAAGACGGCGAACTGCAGGGGCTCTTCGATGTAGATCGAGATCAGGACGGTGATGACGGCGGTGGCCAGGTTGAAGGCCAGGAACACGTCCAGGAGCGTCGGGGGCAGGGGGATGATCAGCATCGAGACGATGCCGATCACCACCACCGCGATGCCGACGTCGGAATACTTCAGGAAGCGGAGAAATGGATGGTCTCCGCCCGATGCGGGCTGGGCGCTCATGGACGACTCCCGGGGACTTCAGGGTTCTGGCGGGGATTCTGGGGTTGCGGGAAGGTCAAGCCCGGCCTCCGCCTGCTCTGCGAGCGCCTGGCACGGCCCGGGCGGTGGGGCGGGCGGCGACCTGCGGGGCGCTGCGGGCCATCCGCCGACGGCGCAGGAGTTCGCGCTTGCGCTTGAGCTTGATCACGTAGGCCAGGACCTCGGCAACGGCCTTGTACATCTCGGTGGGCACGGCGCCGCCGATCTCACAGGCCTTGAAGAGGGCTCGGGCCAGCTCCACGTTTTCCACGATGGGGACCTCGTGGTCCTCGGCCATCACCTTGATCTGGCGGGCGATCAGGTTCTCGCCCTTGGCGACCACCACCGGGACCGGGTCGGTTCCCTGCTCATAGCGCAGGGCCACCGCGTAGTGGGTCGGGTTGGTCACCACCGCCGAGGCGTTGGGCACCTCTTCCATCATGCGCCCCTGGGCCCCCTGGCGCATCAACTGGCGAATCTTGGCCTTGATCTGGGGGTTGCCTTCCGTGTCCTTGTACTCGTCCTTGAGCTCCTGCATGCTCATGCGCATCTGCTTCATGAACTGCTTGTGCTGGAAGACGTAGTCCACCGCGGCGATGGCGATCATCCCGATCAGGACCTGGCCGACCAGGCGCTTGATCGTGGCGAAGACCAGGGCCAGGGTGGCCGTCAGCGGCATGGTGGGCGCGGTCCGAAGCTCGGGCAGGACGCCGGAGACCACCTTGAAGCAGATCCAGCCCACGATGGTCAGCTTGGCGACCTGCTTGACCAGCTCCATCAGCGACTTGGCGCTGAAGATGCGCTTGAAGCCCTCGATGGGGTTGATCTTGTTCAGGGATGGCTTGAGGGGCTCGGCCGAAAAGATGAACTTCACCTGCGCGATGTTGGCCAGAAGCGCCATCAGGAAGGCACCCGCCAACAGGGGAGCCAGCACCATCAGGATCGTCCCCATGACGAAGATGATGTCCGCGAAGAAGTTCCGCTCCGCCAGGTTGAAGTTCGGAATCAGGCGCCAGGTATAGATCGTGAACTCACGGATCCGGCCAAGCATCATCGGCCCGGCACCGATCATGATGCCTGCCACGGCAACCAGCAGGAGGGTGGAGATCACCTCCTGACTCTTCATGACCTGGCCCTTCTTGCGAGCTTCCTGGAGCTTGTGCTCGGTAGGCTCTTCAGTCTTGTCGCTATCCTGGCCGCCCATACGTCACCTCCCTGGAGGAACCATCAGCTTGATGCTTTGGACCAGATGGTTGATGTTCATGTCGAACTGCACGCTGATCACGCGCACGATGAGGGGAAGACTCAAGGTCAAGAGCGCCAGGCCGATGGCGATGTTCAGGGGGAAGCTCAACATGAACACGTTCATCTGGGGAGCCACCCGCGCCAACAGGCCCAGGGCGCACTGAGTGATGAAGAGGGCGGCCAGGGCAGGGGCCGCGATCTGGGTGCCGACCACCAGCAGGTTGCTGGTCAGCCGGATCATCTCGAAAGCGATGTCGCCGGTGATCTGGAAGTAGGTGACCGGGACGACCCGGAAGCTGGCCTCCAGGGCGCGGATCAGGGCGTGGTGCCCGTCCAGGACCAGCCACAGGTTCATGGCCAGGTAGAAGTGGACCTTCCGCAGCAGGTTGACGGCCCCGTGGCTGGCCGGGTCGAAGGAGGCCGCCACCGACAGGCCCATCTGGATGTCCAGCATCTCGCCGCCGAACTGGGCAGCGGCCATGACCAGGAAGGAGACGAACCCGAGGACCAGCCCGACGCAGGCCTGGGTCAGCAGGGCGCCGATGAAGGGGAAGAGATCCTGCGGGATGTCCGGTGGGACCGGGATGTGCGGGTACATCACCAGGGTCAGGGTGACCGCCATGCCGGCCAGGATCGGCTTGGGAATGTGGTGGCTGCCGAAAATGGGAGCCTGGACGAACACCAGCACGATGCGGGTGAACGCCAGGAGCCCCACGGCAAACAACTGCATTCCCGTATCCATGAACCTCCTACCTCGGACCCATGTTGGCGATGTCGCTGAACAGGCGGATGGCGAAGTTGGAAAGCATGTTGAAGATCCAGGTCCCACACAGGACCACGGACAGGAACGTGGCGACGATCTTGGGGACGAAGGAGAGGGTCTGCTCCTGGACCTGGGTGGTGGCCTGCAGGATGCTGATCATCAACCCGACGGCCAGGGCCGAGATCAGCATCGGAGCCGACAGGATCAGGATCAGGTACAGAGCCTGGGTGGCGATGCCCAGGACGTAGGATTCGCTGAACAGTTCGGCTCCGACGAAGAGCATGGAGACTCCTTTGAGGCGGCTACCTGGGGGTGTTGAAGCTTTCGACGACTCCTCGGATCACCAGTTGCCATCCATCGATCATCACGAACAAGAGCAGTTTGAAGGGAAGCGAGATCGACATGGGCGAGAGCATGAACATGCCCATCGACATCAGGACCGAGGCCACGACCATGTCGATGACCAGGAAGGGGATGTAGAGCAGGAAGCCGATCTCGAACGAGGTCTTGATTTCGGACAGCACGTAGGAGGGGAGCAGGACGTAGAAGGGGATTTCCTTGCGGGTCTTCACCTTGACGCGGGCGATGTCCGAGAACAGCAGCAGGTCCTTGTCGCGGGTCTGGTAGAGCATGAAGTCCTGGATGGGGGAGTAGGCCTTGGCAAAGAACTCGGCCTGGGGGATCTTGCCCGCCATGTAGGGCTGCAGGGCTTCGTTGTTGATCTTCTCGCCCACCGGAGCCATCACGAACATGGTCAGGAAGAGCGCCAGACCCATCAGAACCTGGGTCGGGGGAACCTGCTGGGTCCCCATGGCGGTGCGCAGGAAGCTCAGGGTGATGGTGATCCGGATGAAGGCCGTGCACATCGCCAGGATGTAGGGGGCCAGGGAGAGCATGGTGAGCCCGCCCAGGAGCAGCAGGAAGGTCGAAAAAGTCTGCTGCTCGCCGGCCTCCTTCCCGTTGATCGAGATGTTCGGCATGTTCAACTGGGGGAACGGGTTCTGCGCCCAGGTCTCCTGGCTGCACAGCAGGGCCGCCCCCAGCGTCAGAAGCGCCAGGGCTCCCAGTCGGGTGGCAAGTCGTTGCCGGCTGGTCATCGTGGTTCAGGACCCTTCTGTCGGGGGCTCAGGCCGGGCAGGGCCGAAAGGTGTCGCGTCAGGACCTCTCCCAGCAGGTTCCGGGAGGGTTCGGAGGTGCCGGGCGGGGCCGGGTCGGTGGCCGATGGGGCCTGCTGGGCGAGTCGGACCTGTTCGGGGTCGAGCTCTGCCAGGGTCTGCACCCCGTGTTCGGTCATGCCGACCAGGAGGTGTCGCCCGGCGACTTCCACCACCATCAATCCACGTCCCGGTCCCAGCGAGTGTCGTTCGAGGACGTTCAACAGCTTGCGGTGGGATCCCGGTGTGCGCGCCATGCCGGCCATCCCGGGGGCGATCAGGCGCAGGACCCCCCAGATCAGGAGGCTGAGCAGGGAGAGCACCAACAGGGTCTTCTGAAGGTGAGCCAGGAAGTTTGAACCGTGGGTTGGTGAATCCGAGCCGGGGGGCCAGGCGGAGTCCTGCAAGGTCGCCTGGCCCGGTGCCGGGGCGGTCGGTTCGGCTTCTCTGGAGGGAGGGGCGGGCACTTCGGTCCGGGGCGCTGGCGTCGGAGGGGTCATGCCGGTCTGGGAAGGGTTGGTCGGGGGGGCTGCAGGCGAGGGCGTCTGCGCCTGGGCCGTGGGACCGGCCTGTGGCGAGGCCAGGAGGCCCAGCCCGACCAGGCAGCCCAGAGCCAGCAGGAACACCAGGAGAGAGGTCTTCAGGGACCTCTTCCATTGCCCGGTGGTCTGCTGGAGCGGCCGCAGGTTCATGATGCTCTGGCAATCTCCGTGATCCGGACGCCGTAGTTCCCGTCTATCTCGACCACCTCCCCGCGAGCCACGAGCTGACCGTTCACCCGCAGGTCCACCGGTTCGCCGGACTCCTTGTCCAGTTCGATCAACGAGCCCTGGGCGATCTTGAGGATTTCCCGGACCGTCCGGTGCGTGCGACCCATCTCGGCTTCGACGATCAGAGGGACGTCGAAGAGGATGCCCAGGTCTTCGGGAGGTTCCTGGTGCGCCGGAGGCCGGGCCCCTCGCCGGGCGGTTCCGCGTGCGTGGCTGTCCAAGTCGAGGTCTCCTTCTGGGTGGGTTGTCGGAAGGGCAGGTCTGGGGAAGAATCCGCTATTTGACGATCTCGAGGATGCGAACGCCGTACTTGCCGTCGATCTCGACGACTTCACCGCGGGCGATCATCTTGTTGTTGACCAGCAGATCGACCGGTTCACCGGCCTCCTTGTCCAATTCGATCACCGCGCCCACGGTCAGGCGAAGGATGTCGCGGACCAGCCGGCGCGAGCGACCCAACTCCGCCTTGACCTCCAACGGGACGTCCTTGAGCAGGTCGATGCTGGAAGCCGAGGCCCCGGCGGGGGCTCCCCCTCCTTCGATCATTCCGAACTGTACGGATCTTGGGCCCTGGTCACTCATCGAAGTCTTCGTCTCCCTCCTGAAGGACGCGGCTGACCTTGCAGGCCAGCTTGCCGTCCTTGATCCCCGGATGGCCGAGGAACTTGGTGCGGTTGTTCACCTTCACGCGCAGAGGCTGGCGGATCTCGGTGTCCAGTCGGATGGTGTCTCCCACCTCGATGGTCATGAGCTCCTGGAAGAGAAGCTCCGCGCGACCCAGGGTCACGGCGATCGGGACCTTGGCTCCTTCCAGGTTCTTGGCGAAGATCGGCGCCATCTGCTGTTGGGTTTGAGGGACGGTGGTCTCCCGGGAGAGCATGAACTCGTCGAAGGAGGCCTTGGGGATGCAGTCCCTGAGGTAGCGGAAGGGCAGGCAGACGTTGATCAGTCCGCCTGCAGAGGCGATTTCGGCCTGGAAGGGCACGATCACCATCAGTTCGGAAGGGCTGGAGATGTGGACCGCCATGGGGTTGAATTCCAGGCTGCCGAATTGAGCCTTGACGGTCTTGACGTCCTTCCAGGCCTCTCCGTAGGCTTCCAGGATCCTGGACAACGGCTTCTGGAGCACGGCCTTCTCCAGATCCGTGAAGTAGGGGCGCATCTCCTCGCGAGGAGGCTGACCCTTGCCGCCCATCAGACGCTCGAACAGGGCGAAGGCCAGGTTGAAGTCGATGTCGATGAATCCCTGGACCTCGGGTTCGAGGCGGAACACCATGATCGGAGTGGGATCCGGAAGCGAATTCAGGTAGGAATGGTAGCTTCTGGGGACGATGGTCAGAAGCTCCATCTGGAACTTGGCTTGCAGGAGCGGGGCCAGTTGGGTGATCACGGCTTCCGAGAAGCCGACGAAGACCTTCTCCAGAAACTTGGTCTGGTCCGCCGAGAACTTCTCGTTCCTGCCAAATTGATACGACGAAGCCGCGTCGCTGCGTCGGGACGACGTCAGCCGCATGAGCTCGTCGTAGTTTCCGGAGTCGTGGCGCAATCATGCCTCCCAAGGACGGACATCAGGAGCCCGGCGGCTTGTGCCGCTGCCTCCGGGATTCCAGGTCATGCGATTATAGCACCCGACTTCACCCACTTCTACAGAAGCCCTTCACGTCTGGGCCCTGCCTCGCCGCGACGGCAGGGGGGTGCCCGAAGACACGTCGAGGTTGGAGGGGGGCCCTCCAACCTCGACGGAGCCGCACGGGACCAGTGGACTAGCGGACCAGGCCGATTGCCGACTGGGTCAGCTTGTCCATCGCCTTGAAGGCCGCGAAGTTGGCCTCGTAGTTCTGCTTGGCCATCCCGATGGCAGCAGCCTGCTGGGCGAAGTCCACGTTGGCCAGCTCCAGGCTGCCGGCGGCCACGCGGCCCAGGGCGCCCTGTCCGGCCACACCGACCACGGCGTTGCCGGAGTTCTCACTCTGGGCGAAGGTGGTGGTTCCGGTCTTCTTCAGGCCGCTGGCGTTGGCGAACGAAGCCACCGAGACCTGGTACAGGGGGACCGACTCGGTCACCGACTGGCCCGTGGTCGGGTCGGTGATGGTCTGTTCGCCGTACATCTTGCCGGTCTCATCGAAGTGGAAGCCCGTGTACTTCCCGCCATAGAGCTTGGTGTTGGGGTCCAGGGAGAGTTCGATGGCCTGCGGGTCGGAAGAGATGTTCCCTTGGGCGTCCAGCTTGTAGCCCATCACCTTCTTGCCTTCCGGGTTGGTCAGCGTCCCGTTGTTGAAGGCGAAGCGGCCATCCCGGGTGTAGTGGGTCTGGAAGCCATCCGAGACCATGAAGAACCCCTGGCCGTCCATCGCCAGGTTGGTGGGGTTCTGGGTCTGGAAGAGCTGGCCCTGACTGAAGATGATGCCGCTCTGCTGGGTCTTGGCACCACCGCCACCCATCGTCTGGCCCATGATGTCGTTGAACTGGACCGACTCGGCCTTGTAGCCGGGGGTGAACTGGTTCTGGAGATTCTGGAAATAGGAGTTCAGCATCGTCTGGTTCTGCTGAATGGCGTTGGCGGAGTTGTTGAAATCAAACATGTTGCGTCTTGCAGCCTCCTTCGACCCGTGTGGACCCACCCGGAGTCCGTCGTGCCTCCTGCCAGGAGGCGGAATCTTCGCGATCTGGGGCATTCTCAGGATAGCAACCCGTCGTTGCCGCCCGTTGAACACATTGTTTCCGAGATGTTAATCTCGGCGTCCGAAACTGTAACATTCGTTGCGGGAGGGCCGAAAGTCGGCCCCCCCGCAACCTGTCAGGCGAGTTCGTCGACGAGGTCCACTTCGATCTGGCCCAGGCGGATGCCCCGCGCCTCGACCCGCTGGCGCAGATCCGAGCGGCTCTCGTCAAGAACCTCACGGGTGTCCTTGGAAGTGGTCGAGAACCGGGCGCTGACCACGCCGCCCTCCCCTTGCACCAGCTTGATCTTCAGCTCGCCCAGGTACTCGGGGTTCAGCTTCAGGTGCAGCTCGTCCCGGTTGGCCAGATTGCGCAGTTCCATGTGCGAGACGATCTGGTCGATCACCTCGCGGCGCTTTCGGGTCTGGGCGTTCTCGCGACCGGGCGCCGTCTGTCCGGCCTGGCGCAGGGCCGCTGCCGCCAGACCGTTGTCGGTCGAGGTGCCGGAATCGCTCTTGTTGGCGGAGGAAGAGGCGGCCATTCCGGCCTCTGCGCTGGTGGAGCCGCGCAGGGGGGAGACCTCCTTGTCGCCCTTCTGCTCCTTGGCGAGGTGCTCGAGGAAGCTGGAGACCTGGGCGCGGGAGTTGGTGCGGGTCAGATCGGCCATCTGGGTGAAGGTGAGTTCCCGCATGTTCAGGCCCCGCTCGGACATCATCCGCTGCAGTTCCCGCAAGCCGACGCCGTCCCGGGTGCCTGCGTCCATCTTCAGGGCCTGCTTCTCGGCCAGGCTCATGGCGTCGGGGTTCTTGTACATCATCTGGTACAGATAGGCTCGAGAACCCATGGTCTTGGGATCGGTCAACTTGGGGTCGGAGGCTTGCGTCTGGTTGCGGGCTGCGTCGTCCTGGCGGCGCTCGGCCTCGGCCTTGGCGCTCTGCTTCTCGGAGATCAGGTTCTCGCTCTGCTGGGCTCCCAAGCGGTTGCCCCCCGTCGCCTTCTCCAGGGCCTGGGAGAACGCGTCTGCATCCACCCCACCGGCCTTGCTTGTGGAAGAGGCCCCGTCGCGAGACGGAGCAGTCGAGCCCATCATCGAGATCAGCATCTTGTTGTCCATCCACTCGCTCCTTTTTCCTGGGTGCCCGGCCGGGTCGCGCCCCCCTGGCGGGGATCGCGTCTGCCTGGCGGTCGGCCGCGCTTGCGGGCACGGCAGCGGTCGGTCCTTGAACCTTGGAGCCTGCCTCCTGTCCATCGGAGTCCGTCCGCCGCCGCACGAGGGGTGGGCCGCCGACTCCGGTTCACAGGAGTCGGCGCGGCTAAATCGCCCCCCGGTTCTCCTTGAAGCCTCGATAGAACTCGAGAACGTTTGAGACGTAGTGTTGGGTTTCCTGGTAGGGAGGGATGCCTCCGTGCTTTTCGACGGCCCCGGGACCGGCATTGTATCCGGCCAGCGCCTTGCTGATGTTGCCATCAAACCGGTCGAGCAGGGAACGCAGGTAACGTGTCCCGCCCATGATGTTCTGCTGCGGGTCGTAGGAATCCTTGACGCCCAGCCCCGCGGCGGTCTCAGGCATCAACTGCATCAGGCCCTGGGCTCCGCACCAGGAGGTGGCCTGAGGGTCAAAGGCCGATTCCTGCTTGATCACGGCCCGGATCAGGCTCTCGTCCACGTTCCACTTCTGGGAAGCCTCGCGGATGATCCCATCGAACTGCGCCGGATCGGGCCTGCTCCCGCCCGCCCTGGAGAGTCCGTGGGTGGGGCGGAACTTCTGGTCCTCGGTCATGGAGTTCACCAGCCGCTCGAAGCTGACCCCGTCGGCGCTCTGGCTGGAGCCGGAGACCACGCGAGGCGGGGCGGAACCGGTGGTCAAGCCGCGGTTGGACTCGAATCTGGCCTCCAGGGACTGGAGTCGCTGTTCGATCTGGTTGATCCGGTCATAGACAGACATCTCTCTCCTCCTTGGCGGGCCTGCCGTGCCCTCAGCCGGTGGCTTGTTCTCGTGCGTATTTCAAGGTGGCCAGCTCGTCGATCATCTTGGCTTCCGCCGCGTCGAGCTCGGCCTGCCAGGTCTCCTGACTGGTCTCCTTGTGCTTCTCGTAGGTCTTGCGCTCCTGGGCCGCGCGCATCAGGTTCTGGCGTTGCTCCAGGATGCGGATGGCCAGTTCCTTGAGGCGCAGCTCCTGGTTGAGGATCAGGTTCTCCAGGTGCTTGATGTGCTGGGGAAAGAACCGCAGCCCGTTGATGTCCAGGGTGCCGTTGCGCTGCCGCTCCTTGAGCTCGGCGCGAACGCTGGCCAACTGGGCTTCCAGTTGAAGCTTGAGCTGGCGTTCCTTGTCCTCTTCGGCGAGGAGCTTGGCCAGCCGTTCCTTCTCGTCATCCTCCTTCTTCCGCTTCAGCTCGAGGATCTTCTCCAGGCGATAGCGGAACTTCGGTTGAGCCATCAGTCCCCTCCAAACATCTCCAGGAGACGCTTGCGCGTCTCGTGGAAGGGAGCGGGTTCGTAGATCCCCTGGGTCAGGAAGGCCTGGACATGGTCGATCATCTGGATCGCGTAGTCCACCTTGGGGTTGGAGCCGCGCTGGTAGGCGCCGATGTTGATCAGGTCCTCGTTCTCCTGGAAGGTGGCCAGGACGTTGCGCAGCTTGCCCGCCGCCTTCTGGACGTCGTCGGGGTTGACCTCGGTGAAGAGTCGGGAGACCGACTGCAGGACGTCGACGGCGGGATAGCGGTTCTTGTGGGCGATCTTGCGGTTCAGGACCACGTGCCCGTCCAGGATCGACCGCACGGTGTCGGCGATCGGCTCGTTCATGTCGTCGCCTTCGACCAGCACGGTGTAGATCGCCGTGATGGTTCCCAGGGGCGAGGTCCCCGAGCGCTCCAGGAGCTTGGGCAGCAGGGCGAAGACCGAAGGGGTGTAGCCTTTGGTGGCGGGAGGCTCGCCGACGGCCAGGCCCACCTCGCGCTGGGCCATGGCGAAGCGGGTGACCGAGTCCATCATCAGCATGACGTCGTGCCCTCGGTCCCGGAAGAACTCGGCGACGGCCGTCCCGGTGTAGGCACCCTTCAGGCGGACCAGGGCGGGCTGGTCGGATGTGGCCACGACCACCACGGCCCGCTTCATGCCCTCCTCGCCCAGGTCGCGTTCCAGGAAGTCCCGCAATTCGCGACCGCGCTCGCCGATCAGGGCCAGCACGCTGATGTCCGCCTCGGTGTTGCGGGCGATCATGGAGAGGGTGGTGGACTTGCCCACGCCCGAGCCGGCGAAGATGCCGACGCGCTGACCCCGGCCAAAGGTCAGGGTGGAGTCCAGGACGCGGACCCCCAGGGCCAGGGGCTTGTCGATGCGAGGGCGGGTGATGGGGTTGGGCGGCTCGTTGTAGATGGGGTATTCGAGCTCCCATTCCAACGGGCCCTTGCCGTCGATGGGGTTGCCCAGGCCATCCAGGACCCGACCCAACAGCTTGGGGCCGACCCGGACCGACAGCGGCTTGCCGGTGGCCCGGACTTCGCAGCCCGGGCCGATCCCTCCCAGTTCGCCCAGGGGCATCAGCATGACCTTGCTGGCCTTGAAACCGACCACCTCGGCCCGGATCGGGTTCCGCCCCTCCTTGTCGTAGATGTAGCACAGCTCGCCGACCTTGACGGCGGGACCCTCCGACTCGATGGTCAGGCCGATGACCTGGGTGACCCGGCCGTGCATCCGGATGGTGGTGCATCGGTTCACTGCGCGGAGGTAGCGGGACAGGTCGATGGTCGGGGTGGGGGTCAGCTCGGGGAGGGGAAGGGACGCGAGACGTTCCGCCGTCTGCGGAATCACGGTCTCGGGATCGGGAAGGTGGTCAGCGAGACTCATCGCGCTCCTCCACCTCCTCTCTTCCCTGAGTCACCCTTTCGAAGGCCAGGTCGATGGCTGCCAGTTGGGTGACCAGGCGGGCATCCACGTTGCCCAGGTTGGTCTCGATGATGCAGCCCCCGGCCTCGATCTTGGAATCCACGACCAGCTCGAAGTTCTTCAGGCCTTCGACCATTCGCGCCAGGGCCGTCCGGTCTTCGTTGACGATGTGGTAGTCGTCGGGGGAGACCCGGATCAGGACCTCTTCGCGGTCCTTGATGCCGGTCAGCGCCTGGCGGACCACCCCCATGATCACCTCGCCGCTGGAACGGACCTCCTGGCCGATGATCTTCTCGGCCACCTTGATGGCCAGTCGGGCCAGCTCGGTCTCGGCCGAAGCCAGCAGCTTCTCTCGCTCGCGAATCGCTTGCTGGTACAGATCCCGGGCGTGCTTCATCATCCGGGCGAACTCTTCACGACCCTGCCGACGACCCTCTTCGCGGCCTTCCTCGATTCCGCGTTCGGCCGCTTCCTTCTGGGCCATGTTGGCGTGCAGCCGGATCTCCTCGATCAGGTGCCGGGCCTCGGCCTGGGCCTCGGTCACCATCTGTTGGGCCTTGCGGCGGGCCTCTTCCAGGATCTGCTGGTCGATGGGCTCGGGAGGGGGGGGCGGGGGG
>DCTU01000018.1 GCA_002329445.1 bacterium UBP9_UBA1432 | reverse complement strand
GGACCTTCGCCGCAAGCGCGAGGAGTATCAGAGGTTCTACGAGCAGCAGTACGCCGGAAGGCTGGGCGGCTAGCGGGGAGACCGCTCGGCCGAAGCCTGCGCAGGGAGGCGACACGCAGCCTGGCCCGTTGTGCCAGGCCCAAACCGACACCCGCTGAAACGGAGAAGACAATGAGCCGATCCCTGGTCAGCTCGATCTCAACCCGGCTGGAGAAGCTGAAGCATTCCCGCTTCGGGCAGGCCGCCGTCCGCCTGAGCGTGCGACTGGGGCTGAACAGGGCCATCCGGCACGCGCTCTTCCGGGCCACGTCGCGGGGCCTGGCCGGCGACCCCGTCTGCCTGGACCAGATCGAGGACGGCCTGCTGAGAATCCGCATCACCAACGCCTGCAACGCCAGGTGCCGTTACTGTGGACTTCGCGCCTGGTCGGAGGAAGAGCAGCAGCGATACATGGATCCCAAGTGGCTCTATGAGTATTGCAGGCCACTGTACGAGAAGGTGAAGATCGTCCTGATCACCGGTGGAGACGCCTTCGTCGCCCGAGAGAGCTTCAACTACATGAAGTTCCTGGGCGAGTCCTACCCTCAGGTCACCTTGATGACCGAATCCAACGGCCAGGCCTTCAGCGAGAGGTTCCGGGAGCTGGCCTGTGAGAACCTCTTCCTCCCTCACTTCTCGCTCAACGCCAGTTGCCCCGAGGTCTTCCAGAAGGGTTGCTGGGATGGCAAGCCCGGCGAGATGGCCTTCCTCAAGGCCATGGACAACCTGTGGGCCTACAAGGCCCTGCTGGAGTCCAGGGGCCTGGAGGCCTTCGGTCCTAGCGTCTCGATGGTGATCAACAAGGACACGGCCCACGACGTCGTCGATTTCCTCAAGCTGGCTTTCAGGCTCAACGCCCGGTGCGCCACGTTCTTCTTCGACTACACCGAGAGCGACATGGAGGGGAACTCCTTCGGTCAGCCGGAGACCAGCCGCCCGGCCTTGAAGACCCTGATGGAACTCGAACGCGTTCTGGCCGGGAAGTTCTTCCTGTATTTCAGGCTGTGGATTCCATCCGCTGAAGCCGCACCTCTTCAGGAGGAGGTCGAGGCCACGCCCCTGGCCGAACTCCAGGAGAAACACCGCGAGTTGCTGAGACTGGCCCAGGACCGCTCGATGCAGGACGAGTTGCGCCACAGGAACGAAATCCGGGAACGGCGTGGCAAGAAGGCGATCCTCTTCGAGGAGGAATGGACCCCGACCATCAGGATGCTCGAGGTCTGCGGCAAGAAGGTGTGCTTCGCGCCTTGGAAGGAGATCGATCTGTACCCCAACGGCCGGCTGGATTTCTGCGGTTGGTTCAAGGAGACGCTGAACCTTCGGGACTTCATCGTCAACGACTCGGTGGACTGGAACCGAATCCTGGACTCCCCAGAATTCAGGACGCTCCGACACAACATCTGGAATGACTGCTTTGACGGCTGCCAGTCGTGCTGCCCGATGAACAGTTGCACCAGCCCGATCACCCCGGTCCACAAGTATGGATTCGAACGCGTCGAGCCCGGCGCGTGACCCGTCCGGCCTCCTGGCCCGGGTGGGCGCGGGGACCAGGAGGGCCGGGAGAAGGCCGCCTCACCAAGTCCATGATCAGAAGACCGATCCAGGAGTGGATCAGCCAGGATCCACTCCTCAGCATCTGCTGCACCACCTACAACCACGAGGCCTACCTCCGTCAGGCCCTGGACGGAATCCTGATGCAGAAGGTCAGCTTTCCCTGTGAGATCCTGATCGGAGAAGATTCCTCCAGCGACGGGTCGCGGGCGCTTCTGCAGGAGTATGAACAGAGCCACCCCGGTGTCTTCACCGTGTTCTACCGGGAACGCAACTTGGGGATGGTCGACAACGGCCTGGCTCTGGGCCGGCGCACCCGGGGGAAATACCTCGCCTGGCTGGAAACCGATGACTTCTGGACCCACGAGGACAAGCTCCAGAGACAGGTCGACTTTCTTGAGGCGCACCCCGACGTCCTGGCAGTCGCACACCGGGTGCAGGTGGTCAACGAGGATGGCACGCCTTCCTCCTGGGTGTACCCCGCCTGCACGGAGCCCGAGTACACCCTGAAGCATGTCCGGCGCGACATCCTGCCCTGTCAGACTGCGGCCCTG
This sequence comes from bacterium UBP9_UBA1432, assembly GCA_002329445.1. Lineage (GTDB taxonomy): Bacteria > Vulcanimicrobiota > Xenobia > Xenobiales > Xenobiaceae > Xenobium > Xenobium purgamenti. Next base: position 1,601 of record DCTU01000018.1, on the reverse strand, counting down.
CTCCGCAGGAACGAGTTCCGCGACCCGCCCTTCGACGTCTCGTTGATCCTGGACAGCAGGACCGTCCCGGTGGACCGCCGCATCTACTTCGCCTTCGCGGCCAACGGCAGGATCCACTGCCTTCCGGAAGTGATGAGCGCCTATCGGTTCAACCCGGTCCTCGGCACGAGCTATTCGGCCACCACCAACGACGACGACCTCCACTACATCCCTTATCACGAAGAGTTCCTGGAGTATGCCCGGAAGTGCAGGTTCCGGGAGGAAGCACTCTACAGCGCAGAGTTCCTGTACTTCTTTCGGGTCCTGTGCGCCCGCCTGGATCGGTGCGACGGAATCACGCCGGAGTCTGTCAGACGCGCCCGCTCCCGATTGGTGCACCCCCTGCGCTGCACCCTCGCGGGCTACCTGGCCTACCTGCACCGGAGGTGTTGGCCGCGGCTCCGACGACGCCTGAGCCTGGCCGCGGATCACAGCGCCGTCCTGGGCGTCCTGAAGAAGGTGTACCGAAGACTCCGCAGGCGTTGAAGTGCCGGCAAGGACCCGAGGATGCTACCGGGCCACCCACTCGCGCAGGGCCCGGAGCAGGTATTCCAGGCACTCGAACTTGAGCAACCAGGCCCCGCCGACGTAGAGCACCACCCCGACCAGGATCTGCGCGGCCAGCGTCGACCAGTGGCTCCAGTTCATCAGGGTCAGGCTCCAGGTGATCCCACCCATGACCAGGGCCAGGAGCAACGAGGGGACGACATCGCTCCACTGTTCCAGCACCGAATAGTCCAACAAGCGCTTGTTCGGCCAGNNTCCCGACGCCCACGATCTTCTTGATGATCTCCAGCTTCAGGAACACGTCGCTGCGGCCAACGGCGTTGATCGCCTGAAGATTGGCGGTGTGAAGGGGGAAGAAGGCATAGGCCAGACAACACATCTGCAAGAAGAGCACACAGCCCAGCCACTTCTCGGTCAGCAGCAACAAGACCAGGGGCTTGGAAATCGAGGCCAGACCGATCATGGCGGGGAAGACCAGGAAGCAACTGGTCACGACCGAGCGCCTCAGCAGCGCCTTGAGGCGTCCGGGGTCATCCTGACATGAGGAGAGTGCGGGGAACAGCACCGAAGAGATCGTCCCGTCCAGGCTGGTCACCACCAGCGAGGCCATCGTGTCGCCCCGGTTGTAGTACCCCAGAATCTCCTTGTCGAAGACCTTCCCGATGAAGACGGTCCGCAGGTTGGCGTAGGCGGTCTCGAGCAAGGCCCCGACCAGGAGCTTCCAGCCAAAGGAGAAGAGCCTGCCGACTTTTGCAAGTGAGAACTCTCGGGTCGGGACCCAACCCACGCTGACCCACAAAACCAGGGTCGCCACCAGGGCATTGGCAAGTTGCGAGAAGACCAGGGCCCACACCCCGTAGCCCCACCAGGCCATGCCGAGACCGACGACTCCCGAAGCCACGATTCCGCTCAGGCTGACATAGAAGTTCTTCCGGAACTGCATGGTCCGGATCAGGACCGCGTTCTGGATGCTTCGAAAGGCCCCGAGAATCAGGACCAGGGCCTGGACCCGCATGATGGGCACCAGCAGTGGCTCTGCAAAGAACTCCGAGACC
>DCTU01000279.1 GCA_002329445.1 bacterium UBP9_UBA1432 | reverse complement strand
GGGATTGAAGCGCTGAGGGGCCGCCTGGAGGACTCCTGAAGCCCTCGGGGAACCCCGCCCCGCCCCCCCGTGGGGTGAGCTCCAAGCCGAAATCGGGGTATTGTCTTGTCCCAAGTCCACGATCTTCTCCGCCGGGTCTTCGGCTTCACCTGTTTCCGCGGGTTGCAGGAGCAGGTGGTGGACCATGTGGTCTCGGGCGGGGACGCCCTGGTCCTGATGCCCACGGGGGGAGGCAAGTCGCTGTGCTACCAGATCCCCGCCATGGCGCGACCGGGGACGGGCCTGGTGGTTTCTCCGCTGATCGCCTTGATGCAGGACCAGGTCGGGGCGTTGCAGCGCATGGGCGTGGCTGCGTCCTGCCTGAACTCGGCCCAGGATGGCGAGGAGTCGCGCCGGACGTGCCGTGCCCTGTGCCGGGGGGAGCTGGACTTGCTCTACGTGTCCCCCGAACGAGCCGTCATGTCCGGTTTCCTGGACATGCTCGAGAGTTGTCGGCTGTCGCTGATCGCCATCGACGAGGCGCACTGCGTCTCGCAGTGGGGCCATGACTTCCGTCCCGAGTACCTCCAACTGGCCGAGCTGCACCGGCGTTTTCCCGACGTTCCGCGGATTGCCCTGACGGCCACGGCCGACGAGCCTACGCGCGCCGACATCCTGCAACGTCTGGAACTCTTCCAGGCCAGGAAGTTCATCAGCGGCTTCGACCGTCCCAACATCCAGTACCTGATCCAACCCAAGCAGGAGGTGCGGCGGCAGTTCCTGGAGTTCTACCGCTCCCATCACCCCGGAGAGGCGGGGATCGTCTACTGCCAGACCCGCGCGCGGGTGGACCGGGCGGCCGGGTGGCTGCGGGAGGAAGGCCTGGAGGCCTTGCCCTACCATGCCGGGATGACCTCGGACGAGCGCCAGCGCAACCAGGAGCGCTTCCTCCACGAGGAGGGGGTGGTCATGGTGGCTACCGTGGCATTCGGGATGGGGATCGACAAACCCAACGTCCGCTTCGTGGCCCACCTGGACATGCCCAAGAGCGTCGAGGCCTACTATCAGGAGACCGGACGCGCCGGGCGGGATGGCCTTCCGGCCACGGCCTGGATGGCTTATGGCCTGGCCGACGTGATGGGTCTTCTCCAGCTCATGAGCCGCTCCCAGGCGCCTCCCGAGCGTCGAGCCCTGGAGCGGCGCAAGCTGGACGCCATGCTGGGCTTCTGCGAGACGGCCGGGTGCCGACGCCAGGTCCTGTTGCGCTACTTCGGGGAGGAACTCCCCGAGCGCTGCGGCAACTGCGACACCTGCCTGCATCCCGTGGCGATCGTCGAAGGCACCATCGCAGCCCAGATGGCCCTCTCGTGCATCAAGCGGACGGGCGAGCGTTATGGGGTGGGCTATCTGGTCGATGTCCTGCTGGGGCGGGCCAACCCCCGGATCCAGAGGGCCGGACACGATCGCCTGCCCACCTTCGGGGTGGGCCGCGAGTCCAGTGCCCGGGAATGGTCCTCGGTGTTCCGCCAACTGGCTGCCGCAGGCCTGGTGGAAGTGGACATGGAGGGCTACGGTGGGCTGCGCCTGACCCCGGCCAGTTGGGACGTGTTGAAGGGGCGGCGGAGCTTTCCACTGCGGCAGGATCCGGTCGCCGCCCGCCAGCGGTCTCGCAGCAAGGCCCTTCCCGTCCGCGTTCCGGCCGTCGAGAGCGACCTCTTCGAGGCCCTGCGCCGCAAGCGTCTGGAACTGGCTCGCCAGGAGAGGATCCCCCCCTACGTCATCTTCCACGACAACACGCTCCTGGCCATGGTCCAGTCTCGTCCCGCGACCCTGGAGGAGATGGCCGAGGTGCCGGGGGTGGGCGAGGTCAAGCTGGCCCGCTACGGCCAGATCTTCTTGGAAGTCCTGCGCTCCGCCTGAGTCCTTCCGGAACCGAATCCTCCGGGCATGGGCGAAGGGCCGGTCCCCTGAGGGGGGCCGGCCCTTCGTGGTCGGACGGCCGTGGGGTCAGGAGGTGGCGTCCTGGGCCATCTCCGTGCGGCAGCGCTGGATCAACTGGGACGGCCGTGGATCCCCCGGCAGAAGCTGGGCAGCCCGCTCGGCGAGGGGCAGGGCTTCGGCGGGGCGTTTGGCGTAGATCAGCATCTCCGCGGTGTTCAGATGGAGCAGACCGTGGTCGGGAAGGGCCTCCAGACCCCTCTTGTAGGCGTGGACGGCGGCTTCGAAGTTCTTGTCGTGGTAGTGCAGCGAGGCCATCAGGTTGTAGGCCTCGTAGTAGCCCGGATAGGCGGCCACGCACTTCTCCAGCTCGATCAGGGCCTCGCGGGGCTTCTCCTGCTCGGCCAGGGCATCGGCCTGCAGCAGGTGCTCGGTGGCCTGTTCGAAGACCCGGTATTCCTGGAAGGAGGAGAGCCCCAGCAGGAGGGCGGCCGGCACCAGGAGCGCCAGGGCCAGGACCTTCAGGCGGTGGAGGCGATCCGGTTGGGGCTCGATGGGCTCCACCTCCGGGGGGCTGTTCTCGAGGGGCGTGCTCTCGGGGGGCATCTCATGGGCCATGGGCTCGGCTCCTTTCAGGTGGCGCGATTATATCTGACCGGGGCCGGTCGCGCCAGGGCCTTCGACGCGTGGGCGCATCAGGGGGAAGAGCAGGACGTCGCGGATGGTCGTCTTCCCGGTCAGCAGCATGATCAGCCGATCGATCCCGATGCCCAGGCCGCCGGTCGGGGGCATCCCGTATTCCAGGGCGGTCAGGAAGTCCTCGTCCAGGGGGTGGGCCTCCTCGTCAACGTCCTTGAGGGCCTGCTGCTGCTCAAAGCGCTCGCGCTGATCGAAGGGGTCGTTGAGCTCGGAGAAGGCGTTGGCCAGCTCCGAGCCGCGGACGAAGAGCTCGAAGCGATAGGTCAGGCTGGGGTCCTCCGCCTGGCGCTTGGCCAGGGGGGAGAGTTCGATGGGATAGTCCAGGACGAAGGTCGGTTGGACCAGGTGCTCTTCGCAGGTGGCTTCAAAGATCTTGTCGATCAGATGGGCCAGCGAATGGGCCTTGTCGGCCAGGGGAATCCCCAGCTCACGGGCCAGTTCCCTGGCCCGGTCGCCCTGGCGCAGCTCGTTCAGGCCCACCCCGGCGTGCTGACGCAGGAGCTCGTCCATGGTGCGCCGGGCGAAGGGGGGCTTGAGGTCGATCGTCTGCCCTTCCACCTCGACCTGGTGGGTCCCCAGGACGTGGGTGCAGACGTGGTCCAGGATGCCCTCGGTGATCTCCATCATTCCGTGATAGTCCGACCATGCCTCGTACAGCTCCAGCATGGTGAACTCGGGATTGTGACGGGTGGAGATCCCCTCGTTGCGGAAGATTCGGCCGATCTCGTAGACCTTCTCCAGGCCGCCCACGATGCATCTCTTGAGGTAGAGTTCAGTGGCGATCCGAAGATACAGCTTCATGTCCAGGGCGTTGTGGTGGGTGATGAAGGGACGCGCGGCCGCACCCCCCGCCAGGGCGGACATGGTCGGGGTCTCGACTTCCATGAAGCCCTGGTGATCCAGGTACTGGCGGATGGCCGAGAGGATGCGGCTGCGCAGGACGAAGGTCTGGCGCACCTCGGCGTTGGACAGGAGATCCGCGTAGCGCTGACGATAGCGGACCTCGACGTCGCGCAGTCCGTGCCACTTCTCGGGCGGGGGGCGCAGGGCCTTGGCCGCCACGGCCCACTCCCGGACCCGGACCGAGAGTTCTCCCCGGCGGGTCCGGAAGACGGTTCCGGTGACGGTCAGGAGATCGCCCAGGTCGACCAGGTCCAACCGACGGTAGGAGTCTTCGCCCACCTCGTCGATCTTCAGGTAGAGCTGGATCCGCCCGGAGAGGTCCACCAGGTCCATGAAGGTGGCCTTCCCGTGCCCACGACGGCTGGAGATCCGGCCGGCCACGCGGACCAGGCCACCCTCACCGTCGGGGGGCAGGTGTCCGAAGTCCGCCTGGATGCTGGCCGCGGTGGCATTGCGGTCGAACCGCGACCCGAAGGGGTCCTGGCCGGTCCTGGCCAGAGACTCCAGGTGCTCCCGGCGCACTGCCATCTGCTCGGCCAGGCCCGATTCAAGGCCTTCAGCCTGGGTGGGTTCTTCCGCCATGAGGGCTCTCCTTGCAAACGAAATCGACCCCCGGACGGTTCCGGGAGCCGGGTTGGGGAAAAGGTGGGATCAGGCCAGCGCCGACTTGATCTCCAGGACCTTCCAGGTGCTGACCCCGCCGGGGGCCTTCACGTCGACGGTCTGGCCGACCCGCTTGCCCAGCAGCGCGGCGCCGATCGGGGACTCGTTGGAGATGCGTCCGGTCTTGGGGTCGGACTCCTTGCTGCCCACCAGGTCCACCGTCATCTTCTCGCCGCTGGCGGCCTCTTCGATGGTGACCCGGGTCATCAGTCCGACCTCGTCGGTGCGGACTTCGTTCTTCTTGATGATCTGCGCCCGGCGCAGAAGCTTCTCGAGTTCCGAGATCTCGCCTTCGACGAAGGCCTGCTCGGCCTTGGCGCTTTCGTACTCGGCGTTCTCCGAGATGTCGCCGAACTCCTTGGCTGTGCGGATGCGCTCGGCGACCTGACCACGCCGCACGGTCTTGAGATAGTTCAGGCGATCGACGTACTTCCTGTGCCCTTCCTCGGTCAGAAGGGTGGTTTCTTCAGCCATGGGTCTCCTCCAGATGGGTGTCGCGGACGCCGCTCGGGCGCTCGTCATTCGGGGGGGCGGCGGACGGCTCGGCCGCCGGGTTCAGCTCGACGAGTCGAGGTTTGAGGTCCAGCCGATGGATCAGGTCCAGGTAGTCTTCTGGGCGGACCTCCTCCCAGCGCTTGCCCAGGATGGCCAGAAGCACTGCCTCCAGGACGTTGGTCCCAAAGGAACGCCCCTGGAATTCAGGGGTGGTGGTGATAAGCCAGGTCACTCCGCGGCGGCGGAGCTCTTCGAGGTCCTGCCTGGTGACGGTGTTGGTCAGGACCACCTTGCCCGGCAACGAGTCGGGCATCCGGCGGCGGATGAAGTGGAAGTCCCCCGCCAGGATCTCGGCCTCTTCATAGTAGGGCCGGGTCAGTTCGTTGGGCTCGATGAGGGCCTGCGAACGGCCGACCGGGTAGATCATGCTGATCGGCATCCGGGCCACCTCCGGCAGGAGGCGGTTGGCATGGTCGGCCAACTCGTCCAGGCTCTTCAGGGGCTTGTCGACGCCCAATGTGAAGATCAGGTCCCCGTAGACCACCCGGGCGCCAGCCTCTTCCAGGGCCTCGGCCATGCCGAAGCGATCCATCGCGCAGACCATGAGGACCTTGCGCTCTTTGAGGGGAATCCGGCCGTCCTGGAGCAGGTAGCGGATGGTCTCCCGTTCCAGGGTGTTCTTCAGGCCGCTGCCGTCCACCACCGGGGTGGTCTTCACGCAGTCCATCATGCGCTGCCCATCCCGCAGGGTGTAGCGCTGGTCGCGGCTGTACAGATAGACGTCCAGGCCACCCAGGCCGATGGCGTCCACGGTCCCATCCAGGGCGGCCAGGATGTCGCGGGCCTTGCGCATGTCGCCATCCGTCCCCACCCGACGGATCCGGAAGGATTCCCCCAGGAGGACCGCCTCGACCTCGTGGTCCCGGGCCGAGGACCCGATGCTGACGCTGACGATGGTCCTCACGACGAGACCACCCGCAGACCCTTTCGGCGGTCTCGGGCCAGGGCCCGGACCTCTTCGATGCGATCGGTGGTGATCGGTTCGTCGAAGGCGCGGAAGCCTGCCAGCCGGAACCCGTGACGGGTGGCCAGGCGCTGGATCTCCTCGACCTTCTCCATCTCCAGGCCGCGTCCGATGCTGAAGTCCTCGAAGCGGCCTTCCAGGGCCAGCGTCATGGTCTCGGCCATGCAGGCCAGGCAGATCCCTTCGGGAAAGCCGAAGTCGAAGTTGAAGCGCGCCTCCCCCGGGGCCTCGACCACGCCTCCTTCCAGGACCAGCACGTCGGGGCGGAGTTGGGCCACCTCGCGGCAGACGTCGTGGGGAACCGCCACGTCGCAGATCACGCACCCGCTCTTGAGGGCCTCGGGGCGCAGGATGCCGCCGCCGGAGGTCGTACAGGTGACGATCACGTCGGCGTCCCGGATCCCGGCCTCGATGTCGGTGTCCAGGGCCACGGCGGCCCGCGGAGTCTCGCGACGGATGGTCTCGGCCAGGACCTGCAGGCGCGAGGTGCTTCGGGCCACCAGGTTCAATCGTCCCACGCCCTGACGGGCCAGGATTCGCGAGCACACGCTGCCGATGGATCCGGTGGCCCCCACCACGGCCACCGAGGCACGCGTCATGTCGATGTCCAGGGCCTGCGCCGCGGCCGTGGCTCCCTCGATGGCGGTGGCCACGGTGTAGGAGTTGCCGCTGGTCACCGCGGCCTGGATGGTGTCGGCCACCGTCCGCCCGGCCGAACCGACCACCGAGGTGTAGCCTCCCAGACCGATGATCTGCGCGCCTCGCTCTTCGGCCAGGCGGCAGGCGTCCAAGACCCGGTTCAGCACGAACTGCCGGTCCAGGTTGAGGATTTGATGCGGGAAGAGGGGCACCGTGAAGAAGTCGCCCTCCACCTCCCGGCCGTCCAGGGTGGAACGGATGCCGTGGATGTGGGAGGCGTGGTAGGAAGGGGTCCACTCCAGGACCTTCTCGACCAGGGGAGGGCGCTTCCCCGCCACGTTCGGAAGGTGGCGCACGACGTCCCGCATCCCCAGGGGATGGATCAAGAACCCGAAACGGTTCACGGGGTGCCGGCCTTCCCTTCCACCCGGTCCTTCATGCTCTTCAGCATCATCTCGGAGTTCTCGCCCACCTTCAAGGTCAGGATGTCCCCGATCAGGTTGACCAGTTCGGGGATCCCGAAGTCGAAGTCCACGGTCAGGACGACCCGGGTGCCCTCGTCCACAGGATCGAAGCGCCACTCTCCTTCGAACTTGTCCAGGTCGCCCTCCAGCAGGCGATACTGGATCCGGCGCCGGACATCGTCGAAGCGGTCCTCTTCAGTCCAGAGGATCTCGGTGCCGTCGATCTCGGTCACCCAGTCGGTCAGGGTCATGGAGTCTTCCCGTCGGGTGACGGTCACGCTCTGGACGTCGGGCATGAAGTCGGGAAACTTCTCCATGTCCTTGGCCAGAAGATAGACCTCGTCGGGGTCACCCTGGATGATGATGCTCTTCTCGACGTAGGGCAAAGGTCAGGCCTCCTGCGGGGAGATGGTCGACAGGCTGAATACCTCGCGGGTTCGGAGGATCGAGGCCTCCAGGGCCTCCAGGGCCAGCTCCAGGTCCTGCCTGGAGACGGTCAAGGGGGGCTCGAAGCGGATCACCCGGGGTTGATTCAGAGTATACACGGCGATGACCCGGCGATGGGCCATCTCCGAGATGATGGAGCCGCCGAACCGCTCTTCGGTCAACTCCAACCCCAGCATCAAGCCCAGGCCGCGTGCCTCGGCGCAGATGTCGGGGTTCCGGGCCACGACCTCGCGCAACCGGCCCAGGAACCAGGCTCCCTCGGCGGCGGCTCGTTCGGGCAGGCGATCCCTGCTCAGGACCTGGAGGGTTGCCAGACCCGCGGCGCAGGCCAGGGGACTTCCGCCAAAGGTGGAGGTGTGGATCAGGGGGCGTCCCCGGAAGGCCTTCCAGACCTCCGGGGTTCCCAGGATGGCGCCGATGGGCATCACCCCGCCGCCCAGGGCCTTGGCCAGGACCAGCAGGTCGGGTTCCACCTCCCAGTGTTGAACGGCGAACATCCTGCCCGTGCGCCCCAGGCCCGTCTGGACCTCGTCGGCGACCATCAGGGCCCCCTTGCGGGTGCAGATCTCCCGGACTCCCTGCAGGTAGCCGTCAGGAGCCAGATGGATGCCGCCCTCTCCCTGGATCGGTTCCAGGATGACACCAGCCGTCTCGGGTCCCACGACCTGCTCCAGAGCCTCCAGGTCGCCGAAGGGGACGTGCTCCACGCCCGGCATCAGGGGTTGGAAGGGCTCGCGGTAGCCGGGGCGGCCCGAGACGGCCAGTCCCCCCGTGGACTTGCCGTGGAAGGCCCCGTGGGCGGCCACGAAGTTCGTTCGCCCGGTGGCCAGCCGAGCCAGCTTCAGGGCGCCTTCCACGGCCTCGGTGCCGCTGTTGCAGAAGAACGCGTATTGCAGGTCCCCTGGAGCGATCTCGGCCAGGGCCGCGGCCAGGCGGGCCATGACCGGGCTGAGGAAGACCTTGGCCGACATCGGCATGCGGTGCAGTTGGTCTGCAACGGCCTGGACCACCTCGGGGTGTCGATGCCCCAGGCTGAACATGCCGTAGCCTCCAGCCATGTCCAGGTATTCGACGCCTTCGTGGTCCCAGACCCGGACGCCTTCGGCCTGGTCCTCGAGGGTGCCCAGTCCGGTGATCCGGATCACCCGGGCCAGATCCGGGTTCACGTGGTCGCGGTACAGTCTGGCGATCTCGTGGACCGCCTGCTTCCCGGTGGACATACAGGCCTCCTTTCCAGGGGGCCTCTTCCAGGAGGCCCGAAGCTCAAACAAAAAACCCGGGGCAGGCGGGTTTCCGGTCGGCCCGCCCCGACGAGGGGGACGGGCGCTTCGACGATCCCGGGGTGAATCCTCTGCTGGCTCGCGGCGCGACGCGCTGGGGGGGCGGGGCGCATTTTTTGCGAGGGTCAGGTCTTGACCTTTTCGAAGGCGGTCGTGATACAACCCACAACAAACATCAGAACTTGGAGGGTCCTGACGTGCTCGGACAAGCAAACGCTGCTGCACAATTCCAGATGATCCAGGCGGACATGGCCCGACGGCAGATGATGCCGGGTGGGATCAACATGCTGGGCGGAACGTCGGGTCTCGGCTCGTTCGGGCTCGACACCTACGGCGGATCGATGTTCGGGATGAACCCGATGATGAGTTCGGGGATCCCCTTCGGCGGCGTGGGGATGAACGCCGGGTTCAGCGTGGGGATGTCGATGGGCTTCGGCTCCTTCCAGCCGTCGGGCTTCGGCGGTGGCATGATGGGCGGGTTCGGTTGTTGTCAGCCGATGGGCGGAATGAACCCCCAGATGCTGATGATGATGTTCATGATGATGATGATGATGCAGAACGGTCAGGGCTCGGGCACCGGGATGATGAATCCCTGGTCCGGTATGAACCCCGGCTTCGGCATGGGTCAGGGCAACAACATGGGAGCCTTTGCCGGCATCAACGTGAACCCCGCCGACGTGAAGATCACCGAAGGCAACCCCGAGAAGTGGTACTTCAAGCACGGCGAGCACAAGGTCACCGACTGGAAGGACGCCGAAGGCAAGAAGATCGGGACCATCGACGAGGGCGGCGACACCCGGATCTACTACAACTCCGAGACCCAGACGGGCTACATCTACAAGAAGGTGGAAGCCAACTCGTCGGTCAAGGGCCCGGATGGCACCGCGTCGTCCAGCGCCACCGGCTGGCAGCTCGTCGAGATCCGTGAGAAGTGGGGCGGCAAGTCGGCCAGCCCGATCATGCTCGACCTGGACGGGAGCGGGACTCCCGACGTCCAGAACGGCGAGTGGAGGCCCCACGCCGACCAGGGCGACCTGGGTGGGCACAAGGTGATGTTCGACCTGGATGGCGACGGGCGCAAGGAGCTCACCGAGTGGACCGGCGGCAAGGATGGCCTGCTGTTGAAGCTCTCTCCCGAGCAGATCGCGGCCTACCAGAAGTCCGGACGCCTCGAGGTCTCGGGTCGCGAGCTGTACGGCGACCAGGGTGGCCAGTACGCCGATGGCTACGAGAAGATGCGCGTCCTGTCGGATGCCAACCAGGACGGGGTGCTCTCCGGAGCCGAGCTGGACAACCACTACGTGTGGCAGGACACCAACAAGGATGGCCTGGTCGACGCGGGTGAGCTGTCGGCGGTCCAGGACAAGAACATCACCTCCATCAAGGCAACGCACGACGGGCAGTATCAGTCGGCCTTCACGATGAACGGGCAGGAGCAGAAGACCTGGGACTGGTGGCCGACCGTCTGGGATCGCTGATCCGGATTCCGGGGGGGGGTCGCCCAGATCCGGAGCCGGGGAGGACCCCCCGGCTCCGGATTCTTCTTGCCGGGAGGACCGGGGAACCCGGTTCAGGGCCTCGCCGAGGCCGGGTCCGGACCATCACGCCGGCTCCTGCCCTGGCTGGATTGGAGGAAGGCTCCGGTGTTCGGAGAAAACCTGCCCACCGTGGACGAACAGCACGACATTTCCGGCCTGAGGTCGGATTTTCCGGGGAACGGCACAGACTCCGCCGTGGAGGCCTACGAACAGGCCATCACCCATGCCACCCAGGGGCGTCACGAGGAAGCCCTGCCGTTGTATGAGCAGGCTCTGGCGGCCTTCCAGGAGAACGCCCGATTCCACGCCTTCTTCGGCGTGACCCTGCAGGGGCTGGAACTGCACGCACGGGCTGCCGAGCACTTCCAGCACGCCGTGGCCCTCGAACCCCAGAATTCCGAACTGCATGCGCAACTGGGCAACGCTCTGTATGTGCTGGGCCAGCACGAAGCCGCCTCCGATTGCCTGAGGCGGGCCCTGGAACTGAACCCGCGCAACGGCGCCTGCTACTACAGTCTGGCCCGGATGCAGATGACCCGACCCGAGGGGTTGGACGAGGCGATCGGGTTGTTGACCAGGGCCGTCGAACTGGACCCCGATCGCCCCGAGTACTCCTACCGTCTGGGCGTCGCGCTCTATCAGAAGCGAGATCTGGAACAGGCCTTGAGGCGCTTCCGCTCGGCCCACCTGTTGGATCCCCTGAACCACGAGTTCCTCTTCGCCATGGGCACCCTGTTGTCCAAGCAGGGGCGTTGGGAGGATGCCGCCGAGTGCCTGCGCCAGGCTCTGGTCTTGAACCCCGAGCACAGCGATTCGTGGGGGCGCCTGGGGGGAGTCTACTTCGCCCTGGACGCGGGAGACCTGGCCGTCGAGGCCCTGCGCAAGGCCATCTCGTTGGACTCGGACAACCCGTCCTACTACGCCCTCCTGGCCGGAGTCTACTTCCAGGGAGACGAGTACGAACAGGCTCGGGTCGCGCTGAAGACGGCCATCGTGCTGGAACCGGGCAACGCGCGGCATCGCTACAACCTGGGCTTTGCCCATCTGGCCCTGGCCGAATTCGCGGAGGCGGCGGAGGCTTTCGCCCACGCGACGCGACTGGACCCTCAAGCCGCCGAGGCCCACCACAATCTGGCCTTGTCCCTGTGGATGCTGGACCGTCAGCTCGAGGCCCACCAGGCCCTGGACCGGGCTCTGGCATTGAAACCCGATTCCCCGGACTTCTTGCGGACTCGCGAGGAATTCGCGTCCTCGCAGACCTCTCAACGACCCGGCACAGGAGGCTGAAGATGGCTTTGGACCTGGACAACGGCTTGACCTTGCGACTTCGCCTGGAGCAGGACCTGACCTTGACCTACCAGGCCCAGACCCACGTGGTTCAGGAGATCATCGACAAGGGCGCTCTGCTGGGGCGCAACGAGCAGAAATGGGCGACCCGGATCCATCAGCGGGTTCTCCGACTGGAGGGCGAGACGGGCCACATGGTCACCCTCTCCGAGCCGGACGGACCGCCCCCGGAGATCCTGGTCCCCGGGATCCAGGTGCGCCGCCAGGTCATGTACGCGCAGATGGATTCCCTGGGCAACCTCCTGGAGGTCTCGGGTGGGGTTCGAGGCAGCACCTACTCGTTCCCGGACGAGCCGGTCAAGAAGGGGACGGCCTGGGAAGCTCAGTCCGAGGTCCAGTTCCCGGGCATGGTGGCTCCCGTACCGTCGACCAGCTTCTTTGCGGTGTCCGGCGTCGAGGAGGTCCAAGGGCTCCAGTGCGTTCGGATCGAGATGTCGACCTCCGAGGTCTCGTTCGACATGCCTCTGCCGGATGGCCAGCAGACCGCGAAGGTCCTGTTGGAAAACAAGGGAACCCTGTTCTTCGCTCCCGAGGAAGGTCTGCTGGTTCGCATGGAGCTGCGGACCCGCTCGATCCCCAAGATCCAGGATTACACCTTTGACACCACCACCACGCTGACCCAGGAGCTGGTGAACTGGGAAGCTCCTTCCCGGCAGGGCTGAGCCATGAGCATGCACGGCGCTCTGGACCTCTATGAGCGAGGCCTGAATCTGCTGGAAGCAGGCGACCTGGAGGCCGCCGCCGAGGTCCTCCAGCAGGTGGTCGAGCGCTTGCCGGATCACGCGTCGGCTCATACCAATCTGGGCTTGGCCTGGCACGCCCTGGGTCGATTGGGTCAGGCCATCGCCGCCTATCGCCGGGGGATCGACTGCGATCCCGAGGCTCCGGCCGCCTATCTGCACCTGGCCAATGCCTACGGTCGGATGGGGCGTTACTCTGAGGCGACCGAGCTCTTCGAGAAGGCCATCGAGCTCAATCCGACCTATGCCTACGCCCACCTGGGTCTGGCCTCGGCCTGGGACCGTCTGGGGAGGGCCGAGGAGGCGCTGGCCGCCTACAGCCGCGCGTTGGAGCTGGACCTCGAGGAGCGCGACGCGGCGGCCGTGCGCCGCCGAGTCGAGGTCTTGCTGGGACCGGGCTGACCCCGTCCCGTCCTGGGTTCGGGCAAACACGAATGAGCAGACTCGCCCCTTCGGGCACAATCAAGTGAGCAGACCCGCCCGAAGGGGCGGGTCTGCGCGTATTCGATGGGCCGGGGCCCCGGGTCAGGGCTTCGGATTCTCCACGGCGATCCAGGCCNNGCCGAGTTGCCTTCGTTCCAGTGGAAGGTGATCCGACCGTCGGGGAAGTCGACGGCCACCGCGTCAAAGGACAGTTTCTCCCCGTCCTTGGTGGCCACGATCTGGCCCGGCACCTCCTTGCCATCGAACTGGACCTTGACGCCCAGGCGCTGGCTGGAGTCCGGTTCCACGCCCAGCACCTCCATCGCGCCGAACTGGACCTTGTGGTCCTTGTCGCCCTGGCGGAACAGCGCGACACCCTGCTTGCTTCGCTCCTGCATGGCCTTGGTGGCCTGGGCCAGGACGGACTTTTCGTCCACGTCCTTCCAGCGCTCGAGCACTGCAGGGTCCATCTGGACGGCCGCCTCCGGGGGGGCGGAGGGCGAACCTTGCGCCCCCGGGGAAGCGTCCCCCGGGGCCGGAGACTGCGGACTGGCTGCGGGAGACTGGGCCGGGCCTGGGGAAGCCTGGGCCAGGTCGGGGGAAGCCGGGGCCTCGGTCGGGGTCGGGGACGGGTTGTCCGCGCCGCCGCCCTGTTGGGGATCGGAGGGGCTTTGGGGCTGGAAAGCCTGCGCGCCTTCATAGGGGAAACGGGCGACCATCGCGCGCTGTTCCGCATAGGTGATCATGGGGACGGTGGGAACGGGGGAACGCCCCTCCTCAATGATATCTCCGGGCCCACAGTCAGCCAGCGCGCCGGACGCAAGGCTGAAGGTAGCCACAAGCACCAGGCCGCAGCGGGCGATCCATCGTCTATTCATGGGTACACCTCCTGTTTTTCCCTTGGAAACGCCAAGGTTTAACAGGATTGTAATAATATCGTATAAAATTCTCAACAAATTTGGCAATCAATTGCCAAGGAAAGATTTGGTATGGATATGGCTACAAAAAGACACCAGGAAAGGGAGGCGTCCCGGTTGGCCATTCGAAAATGCCCCCGATGTGAACTGAACTACATTCTGGACGATTCCCCCTATTGCACCGTCTGCGCCCGGGAGATGAAGGGCGTGGAGCGGCGGGATACCCTGTTTGAGTTTTGCTCGGTCTGCAATGAAAACCCGGCCCTGCCCGGCAAGGACATGTGCCTGTTTTGCCAAAAGGAAATGGAGAGCGTCGAATCCCTGGCCAAAAAAGCCGAGCCGGCCGACGACCCGTTGGAGCTGGACGAGGCCAGCGAGATGGAGGAGATCGCCATCGACACCGAGGAGGACGACATCCCGGTGCCGGAGCTGGGCGAGATCGACCGCGAGCTGTCGCTGGACGACGTGCTGGCCGAGGAGGAGGCCGACGGCGACGAGGAGTCCGAGGAGGAAGACATGTGAACGTGTACGCCATCAGCGACCTGCATCTGCCCGGAGGCGACGTAAAGCCGATGGATGTCTTTGGTCCGCACTGGGCGGACCATTTCGAGCGGATACAGGCGGATTGGCGTGCGCGCGTCAAACCGGAGGACCTCGTGCTTTTGCCCGGCGACACCAGCTGGGCCATGCGGCTTCAGGACGCGATGCCGGACCTTTTGGCGATCGGCTCTCTGCCGGGCCGCAAGGTGCTCCTGCGCGGCAACCATGATTTCTGGTGGAGCTCCATCTCCCGCGTGCGAAAGGCGCTGCCACAGGGCCTGTACGCGCTGCAAAACGATGCACTGCTGTTTGGCCGGGTGCTCGTCTATGGCGCGCGCGGATGGCTGTGTCCGGGCAGCGCGCCGCTTGAGGAGGACGATCGGCGCATTTACGAGCGGGAGCTTTTGCGGCTGGAGCTGTCCCTCAAGGACGGCGAGCGAAGGCTCAAGGGCCATGCCGGCCCCATATGGCGCGTCGCCATGCTGCACTATCCCCCGTTTGCCGACAAATCGCTTTCAACCGAGGTCACGGCCCTGCTTTCCCGCTACGGCGTTTCGGACGCGGTATATGGCCATCTCCATGGCCCGGGGCTTTCCGGGGCGTTTTCGGGCGAGCTTTGCGGGGTGCGCTACCACCAGGTGAGCTGCGACGGGCTGGGGTTTCGGCTGTTTCAACTGCCCGAGCCGGCGTGAGGGGATCGCCGGAGCGGCTTAAAGGCGCGGACGGGCCGGCAGTCGGCCGGTCTTTTTTTATGCCGGGACGGCGAAAAAAGCGCCGCGCAGGAACGGCGTCCTGCGCGGCACCCTGTACCCCTTTTTAGGCGGCTTTCCCCGCTCAGTGATGCTCCAGCATCTTGATGCACCCCATCGGGCACACCTTGACGCACGCGCCGCAACGGGTGCACTTTTCCGGATCGATGTACGCAAACCCGTCGTCCACGGTGATCGCGTCGTATTTGCACTCCTTCACGCACCGCCTGCAGGCGATGCACGCTTTCATGCACTCCTCGCGCGCCTGGCGCGCGGAATCGCGGTTTTGGCAGTGCACCATGACTGTGGCGCTGCGCGGCGACAGGCGGATGGAGTGGCGCGGGCACACCTTGGCGCACAGGCCGCACGCGGTGCACTTTTGCTCGTCCACCACAGCCAGGCCGTTCACCACCTTGATCGCGTCAAACTTGCAGACCTGCACGCAGTCCCCGAGGCCCACGCAGGCGTAGGGGCATTTCTTCGGGCCGCCGGCCATGGAGGAGGCCATCTGGCAGCTTGGGAAGCCATCGTAATCGTAGCGGTGCTTGGACACGCCGACTTCGCCCTGGCAGATGACCTTGGCGACCAGCGGCTCCTCTTCCTGCGGCGTTTCGACGCCCATGATTTCGGAGATGGCCTTGGCGCACTTGGCGCCGCCGACCGGGCAGTCGTCCGGCCGCGCATCGCCGCTGACGATGGCCGCGGCCAGCGCGTCGCAGCCCGCGTATCCGCACGCGCCGCAGTTGGCGCCGGGCAGCGCCTCGCGCACCCGGGGGATCCGATCGTCCACCGGCACGGCAAATTTCTTATCCGCAAAGCTTAGCACCGCGCCGAACAGAACGCCCAGCCCGCCCAGGGCGAGCGCGGCATAGAGAATGGCCGTGAAGTTCATGCGACCCCTCCTTTACTTGACCAGCCCGGCAAAGCCCATAAACGCGATGGACAACAGGCCCGCCGTCACGAGGCTGATCGGGAAACCCTTCATGCTCTCGGGGATGTTCGACGATTCCAGCCTTTCGCGCACGCCCGCCATCAAGGTGATGGCCAGCAGGAAGCCCGCCGCGCTGAATACGCCGTTCAGGACCGCCTCGATGAGCGAATAGCTCTCCGTGATGTTCAAAATGGCCGCGCCGAGCACCGCGCAGTTGGTGGTGATCAGCGGCAGGTAGATACCGAGCGCGTTGTACAGCGCCTTCATGGACTTTTTCATGAACATTTCCACGAACTGCACCAGCGCCGCGATGACCAGGATGAACGCGATGGTGTCCAGGTAGGTGAGCTGAAGCGGCACCAGCACGTAGTGGTACACCAGCCACGTGAACAGGGACGCCAGGCCCATGACGAACATGACCGCCATGCCCATGCCCGTGGCCGTCTCCACCTTGCTGGAAACGCCCAGGAACGGGCAGCAGCCGAGGAACCGGGAGAAGATATAGTTGTTGACGAGCACGCAGCTCACCATGAACAGCAGCACGCCCGAAACGCTCATGGTCATGCGCTTGCGCCTCCCTTCGCGGCCTTTTTCTTCTGCGACCTGGCCGTGATCGCGTTGATTCCGCCCAGGATCAGGCCAAATGTGATGAACGCGCCCGGCGCCAGCACCAACAGGAGCATCGGCTCATACGCGGCGCCCAGCAGGTTCATGCCAAAGAGCGAGCCGCTGCCGATCAGCTCGCGGACCGAGCCGATCAGCGTCAGCGCCAGCGTGAAGCCAAGGCCCATGCCGAGGCCGTCCATGCCGGAGGCCAGGACGCCGTTCTTGCACGCGAACGCCTCCGCCCGCGCCAGGATGATGCAGTTGACGACGATCAGCGGGATGAAGATGCCGAGCGCGTCATACAGCGGGGGCAAAAACGCCTGCATCAGCATCTGCACGATGGTCACGAAGGTGCAGATGACCACCACGAACGCGGGAATGCGCACCTTGTCGGGAATGAACTTGCGAAGAAGCGAAATGACCACGTTGGAGCCGACCAGCACGAACGTCGCCGCCAGGCCCATGCCCACGCCGTTGAGCGCGGCCGTCGTGGACGCCAGCGTCGGGCAGACGCCCAGCACCAGGCGGAAGGTCGGGTTTTCGTTGAAGACACCGTTTAAGAACACGCCGCGAAGCGACGGCTTGTTTGCCTTAGGCATGCTGCTTCACCTCCCCATAAACTCTGCGCTTCATCCACTTGTCCAGCAATGGGGTGAGGACGTTCATCAGCAGGATGGCGTACGTCACGCCCTCAGGATAGCCGCCGTACTGGCGGATCAGGGTGACGATGACGCCGCAGCCGACCGCGAACACGCACTGGCCCCTTGCCAGCATCGGGTTGGTCGTGTAATCCGTGGCCATGAACACCGCGCCAAAGAGCACGCCGCCGGACAGCACCGCCACGAGCGGATCCCCGCCCAGCAGCCACGTCATCAGCGCCACGGTGCCTACGAACAAAACGGGGATGTGAAAGCCGATCGTCCCGCGCACGAGCAGGTACGCAAAGCCGAGCAGGATCGCCACCTTGCACACCTCGCCGATGGAGCCGGGGACGTTTCCCAGCAAAAGGTCCATGATGGCCGTGCCGCCCTTGGCAAGCGGCGTGGCGCTGGTCACCGCGTCGCCGAACTGGGCCGCGGAAGCGCCGCCGATCTCCACGAGCCTTTCGGGCAGGAAGAATGTGGTCATGCGGGCGGGCCAGCTCGTCAGCAGCACGGCGCGGGCCGCCAGCGCGGGGTTTAAAAAGTTATGGCCGATGCCGCCAAAGAGCTGCTTGACCACCACAATCGCAAACACGCTGCCGACCACCGCCAGCCACCACGGCGCGGAGGAGGGCAGGTTCAGGCCAAGGAGCAGGCCGGTCACCGCGGCGGACAGGTCGCGAACCTGCAAAGGCTGGCCGGCCAGCCTTTGCCAGGCGGCCTCCGCCAGCACCGCGGAAGCCACGGATACCGCAAGCAGCACGGCGGCCCGCTCTCCAAACAGGTAAATGCCGGCCACCGCCGCGGGCAAAAGCGCGATCAGCACATCCTGCATGAGGGAGCGCGTGGTTTCCGTCGCGTGCAGATGCGGGCCGGTGGAAAGACGTAGTCTCATCGTTACGACCTCCTTGCCAGTTGCTCTTTGGCGTTCTTGAACGAGGCGGCAAGCCAGCGCTTGGCGGGGCAGATGTACGAGCAGCTTCCGCAGAGGATGCAGTCCTTGACATTCTCCTTGACCGCCTGGTCCAGGTCGCCCGACACGCACAGGTGCATCAGCCGGTAGGGCATCAGGCCCGCCGGGCACGCGTCCACGCAGCGGCCGCAGCGGATGCACGGAAGCTGTGTCTGCGACCTCGCCTGCTTTTCCGTCAGCACGACGATGCCGTTGGTGGCCTTGGTCATGGAGACCGAATCGTCCGGCGCGCAGACGCCCGTCATGCTGCCGCCGGCGAAGATCTTGCCCGGCTCCCCGTCATAGCCGCCGCAGCCGCTGACCGCGTCGGCAAACAGGGTGCCGATGCGCAGCAGCAGGTTTGAAGGCTCCCTGACCGCGCCTGTAACCGTCGTGATCCGGCTGATGAGCGGCTTTCCGTCGACCACCGCGTCGGCGATGGCCGCCGCCGTGCCCACGTTGAGCACCACGACCCCCACGTCCATCGGCAGGCCGCCGCTGGGCACCTCGCGCCCCGTGACCGCCTGGATGAGCTGCTTTTCACCGCCCTGCGGGTACTTGGTCTTGAGCACCGCCACCTCCACGCCCTCGCGGCCGCGGCAAGCCCTTTGCATCGCGTCGATGGCGTCGGGCTTGTTGTCCTCAATGGCGATTACGCCGCGCCCTACGCCAAGGGCGCGCATGGCCGCCCGCAGGCCGTCCACGACCCGACCGGGCGTTTCCAGCATCAGGCGATGGTCGCTCGTCAAAAACGTTTCGCACTCGGCGCCGTTGAGAAGGATCGTCTGGATCCGCTTGCCCGAGGGCGGCGACAGCTTGGCGTGCGTGGGAAAGCACGCGCCGCCCATGCCGCAGATGCCCGCCGCGAGAATCGCGGGGACGATCTTGTCCGCCGGCGCGGTTTCCACGTTGCCAAAGCCCTTGCACTCCACCCACTCGTCCGCAAAGTCGTTTTGGATGGTCACGCACATGCTGGCATTGCTCAGGAGCTGCTGCTTGAGGCCGACCTCCGTCACCAGGCCCGAGACGCTCGCATGCACCGGGATGCCGCGCGGCCCCACCGCTTCGCCGATGACCTGGCCGATCTTCACATGGTCGCCCTTTCGAACCAAGGGCTTGGACGGCGCGCCCAGATGCATGTCCATGGGGATGCAGACGCTGTCGGATACAAACTCGCGCACGGGCTTTCCCCGGGTCGCCGCCTTGCCCTCGTGCTGCCCGTGAAGCGGATGAATGCCGCCTGCAAAGGTATGTTTTTTCATGCCAACACCCACCTTTCCTTACTGCGCGAGCAGCTTTTCGTACGCCGTGTTGATCCCGTCGATCACGGCCTGTGTGGTGATCGTCGCGCCCGTGATCGCGTCGATGTCCTCGATCTTGAGCGGCGGCACCTTGCCGACGAACTGCTCCGCG
>DCTU01000416.1 GCA_002329445.1 bacterium UBP9_UBA1432 | reverse complement strand
GGACCTGCCCAGGAGCAGATGGAGTGGGCCTCCACCGGAATCTGAAGCCATCTGGAGCACAAAGGGCATGTCCGACCAGGTGGCCAGGTCCAGCACACTGGTCTCTCCTTCGGCTCCGTAGACCGGAGTCAACAGGTCGTTAGGAATGGTGGCCAGGACGATCGTCCGGTCCCCCTGCCCCTTCAAGATGTGGTTGGCCGCGATGAGATACCAGTTCAAGGCGAAGGCATCCCCGTGGGACAGGTTGTAGACCTTCACCCCTCCCCCCAACTGGGATTCCAGGAATCGAGGCCGCAGGTTGCCGGCCAGGCAGGTTCCGAGGATGGTGATCTCGGGCTTCCGCCCCGTCCGGCTGCGAGGGAACTCTTGCAGACGAAGGGGGAAATCGCTCCACAAGAATCCGGACTGGACGACGGCGGCCTCGAGGAGGACGAGTGCCGTCAACCAGGCCAGGAACAACCAGCGAGTCCGCAGGCAACGAGGGCGAGGGCTTCTAGAACTGGAAGTAGATGAAGGGTCGGCCATCAGGCTCTCCCAGGATGAGAATCGCGACCAGCAGGCCAGCGGTCGCCAAGGCCTGGAAGGGGGGCCACAGGCGCGGGAGGAGCTCCCGGTCCCCCGTCAGGCGTTGAAGGGCCTCGATGCCCCAGACCGGCAAGGTCAACAGCACGACCTTCGACAAAGCGCCCAGCTCTCCCGGGCCAGGTGACGGGAAGGCGGCCGCGCCGGCGAGCAGACCGACGGCCTGCTCCAGTGAGTGCGCTCGGAAGACCAGGAATCCCAAGCAGACGAACAAGAATGTCCCCAACCAGGCCACGGGCTTCCCCAGGACGCCCAGACGCAAGGGCGGAAACAGCCTGTGGGCGAGCAGCCCCAACCCGTGATAGCCCCCCCAGACCACGAAGGTCCAGTTGGCGCCGTGCCACAATCCACACAGCAGCATCGTCAACATGAGGTTGAAGCCGGTGCGCGCGACCCCGAGCCGACTTCCCCCCAGGGGAAGATACAGATAGTCGCGCAACCAGGTCGACAGGCTGATGTGCCAACGGTGCCAGAAATCCCGTGGACTGGTGGCGAAGAAGGGGAAGCGGAAGTTCTCCATCAACTCGATTCCGAACAAGCGTGCCAGGCCCCGGGCGATGTCCGTATAGCCGGAGAAGTCGCAGTAGATTTGCAGGGTGAAGGCGTAGGTCGCCAGCAGGACCAGGAAGCTGCCGGCCGTCCCCGGCGAGTCGAAGACCTGCTGGACTACCAGCGCCAGGTTGTCCGCCACCACCACCTTCTTGAAGTAACCCCACAGGATCAACTGGACACCCCGCGAGCGCTGCCCTGAGGTGGGGTCGGGAGCTGCGGCGAACTGACCCAGCAGGTTCCCGGCCCGCTCGATCGGCCCCGCCACCAGTTGCGGGAAGAACGAGACGAAAAGGGCGAAGAGCGAGAAGTCCCGGGTGGCCTTCAGGGTGCCGCGGTACACGTCGATCGTGTAGCCCATCGACTGGAAGACGTAGAAGGACATGCCGACCGGCAGGACGCTCTCCAGCACGGGCAGGGGCAGGTGCACTCCCAAGAGGGTCAGGAACGCGTGGAGCTCACCAGTGAAGAAGTTGAAGTACTTGAAGGTCCCCAGAAGGCCCAGATTGAGCAACACACTGAGAACCAGCAACCCGCGGCGGCGCGGCCGTCGAGGATCGTCCAGGGCCAACCCGATCCACCAGTCCACGGCCGTGGTCGCGACCATGAGGCCGAGGAACCTCAGACTCCAGTATCCGTAGAAGAACCAGGAGACCGCCAGGAGAAGCCACTTCCTCAGTCTTCGAGGCACGGCCAGGAAGAGGCCATACACCAACGCCAGAAAGATCAGGAACTCCAGGGAGTTGAAGAGCACCTCGCCTCAAGGCCTCCGCCAGCCTGAAGGATTGCGTCGAGCCGCGGACTTGAGCATAGAGTCTCCCTGACATCTCGAATCCAACGCAGCACCCGACTTTCAGTCCCGGGATCTCAGGATCCCGTCGATCTACCCAAAGGAAGTGTCTCTTCTGAAACACCCGGGGAGGTCCTGCCCCCCCCGGGGGGATAGGCGGCCCGACTCGCCCCCTGGCCCCGACCTTCATGGGGACCTCCGAGGCATTGCCCTTCCTGGTAGGATCGAAAGGGAATGTGGTTCATCAACGCCTTCCTCGGATGCATCGGCACGGTCGCTCTGGCTGGGGTGAACCTGTTGGCGTTGGCATTGGTCTTCAAAGGCTCGCTTCTCGCGGCCATGTTCCTGATCTTTGAGGTATTCAGCGTCACGCTGGGATGGAAGGCCATCCAGGCCCTGATCCGGGAAACCTGCCGGCCAAGCCCCCCCCCGAGAGACCCCAGCCTTCCGACCTTCTCCGAGTTCCATGAGCAGTGGAAGAAGGACCACCCGGAAGAGTAGGACCCTGGGGAGCCGACAAGCCCCTCTTGCTCGATCTCCGAGAACGAAAGAACCCGGCCAGGGAGATCGAGCGGTCATAACAGGAGGTATTGCAGGTCGAAGGTCGTGTCTTCATCTCCGGCCCGCACGGTCTGGATGGACTCCAGACGGCCGCCGGGGACCTGTTGCCCCTGGAGGTAGGCCACGAGGGCGTCCTGGACGTTCAGCCACATCAGGTCAGGTTCTCCTTGATCCACTGTTGGACGGCCCGCTGGAAGAGGTTCAGGGCCTCAGGCGGGANNGGCCGGGATGCGGATGGTGCGTTCCTTGAAGGTCATGCGCACCGAGGCCGCCGCCGCGAACTTCCTGCGGATGGGGGTGCCGTCCAGCTTGCTGCCGACGCGCACCTTCCCGTCCTTCCCGCGCAGCAGCAGGCGGTTGCCCACCCGCGCGAAGGTCCGGGGAGCCGCGTCGCTGCGCGGACGCAACTTCACCGTGCCGCCGAACTGGTGGATGGCGGCATATTTCACGTTGCTGCCGATGGTCAGGCTGCGAGGCTTC
>DCTU01000452.1:260-2791 GCA_002329445.1 bacterium UBP9_UBA1432 | reverse complement strand
TCCTTTTAACCCCGCGAACGGCCAGTTGGAGATCGAGGACCGTGGTCGCGCGGGGGACGTCTTCGGCGCTTCTGGGTTTGATGTCTGTTGGTATGTGTCTTTCGTGTCTTTCCGGCAGCAATGCACAACGTCGCCCGGATCGTTTAGCCGGCACTGGTACATGGCGAGGCCAACCTGCGCCCGGAAGCGCATCGCCAATGGAGGGGTGGTCCCGGTGCCCCTGGGAGCGGACTTCCAGTAGGGCCCGATCAGTCAGTCAGGGGCCAACTTAGCCAGGCGTTCCTGGTAGTTCCAGGGCATCCAGGCGGCCGGCTCGGTCCGCAGCTCTACGGCGTGGCGCTGCAACTCGGTTAGGTAGCCAAAGGCGCCCACGTGGTTCAGCTCGCACGTGTGGATCAGGGTCATGAACAGGTCGCCCACGTCGGCGCCGTTCATGGTCCGGTAGTAGAGCCCGTTCTTGCGGTGCAGGACCGCCTTCTTCAGGGCCCTCTCACAGATGTTGTTGTCCAGGGGGGCACCCGGTTGGCGAAGAAAGAGGGTCAGGGCTGCCCAGTGCGTCTGCAGGTATTTCATGGCCTTGCCAAGACCTGAGTTGGGCTCAACCCGCTTCTCGTCCAACTGCTCTTTGATCCACTGGCGCAGCGATTTCATCTCCTTGTCGCTGTGCTCCTGGTGGAACTTCAGCCGTTCTCTGGGTGCCAGGCCAGCTTGCCTGGCCTGCTCATCGAAGAAGTACACCCGGCCCAGGGCTTCCAGGACGAACCGACACTCCTCCGGGAAGTCGCCCAGAAGTTCCACGAATTTGCGGCGGCCGTGGGCCAGACAGTTGGCCAGCATGACCTCGGTCCCCGGGCCCAACTTCGAGGTCGGCCACGACGAACCGTCGCACATCAGCACCGGTGGCGCCAGCTCGGAGGCCCGTTGCCGCAAGACCTCCAGGATGTTCTCGCCGGAATGGTTCGGCCCGGTGAAGAAGAGGGCGATGGGGTTGCCCTGGGGACTGGCAGACACCACACCGGTGGTGAACACACCCGTGCGGGTGTTCCCCTCTGGGCGGGTCACCTCCAACACCTTCATCCCGGTGTCGTCCCCGTGAAGGACATCTCCCTGGGCGGCCTGCTGTCCGTGTCAAGCGAAAAGTTGCCCCCCGTGCTCATCGAAACGTGACCCCCCCGGAGGTCTGGCTGCCTTGAGGGGGAGGAGGGTGGGATGTGGAAAGCCCGGGTATCCGCAAAGCCGCGCCGACCGCCAGCCAGACCGATCGGGCGGGTCCTGGGGGTAGCAGAGGCGCCGATGTCAGTCTCGGCCAAAGCCTCGCGGAGGGTCGATGTCGCAGAGCAGGTCGACGACAGCCGCGAGCTGGTCGATGGTCTCGAATAGGCGCTGCGCCTGGCCTGATTCCTGAAGACTTTCGGGCACGGCGGCGAGCCAGTTCTCGTACTCGTCGAAGAGCTACACCACCGCCGAGCGCACCGCGGCCAGCCGCGCGGGCCGCGAAGGCTGGCGGCGAGGTCGGCTCTCAGGCGGCGGCGCAGGCCCCGCCTGCCCGGCCGCCAAGCGCCGCCGGTATGCTCTCTGGCGCTCTGCGGCGGACGCGTAGATCCTGCTCCTGCCCATGCCATGGCCCTCCAAGATTGCGCAACGTTACGTTTGCCAGTGGCCGCTCGGTCCGGACCCTCAGGCCTGCTTGGCCGCATGACGACGTCCACCGGAGGTGGCTTGCGGACCTGCGCTCTGGCGCGCCTCGCCATCCGGCCCGCCGCCTTCAGGCGCAGCGCACGAGCTCATCCGCCGCAGGCTCTCCCGGAAGCGATAAGATTCGCCATTCACCTGGATGATGTGGGCGTGGTGGGTGAGGCGGTCCACCAGGGCCCCGGCCAGAGTGTGGTCGCCCAGGACCTCCGGCCAACGCGAGAACTCCAGGTTGCTCGTCACGATGGTGGTGCGCCGCTCGTAGCGCGCGGCGCAGAGGTTGAAGAAGAGCTCCGCGCCGTCGCGTGCGAAGGGCACGAACCCTACCTCGTCCAGGATCAGGACCTCGACGCGCTGGTAGTACGCTTCCACCCGGCTGAGCCGATGCTCCTGGCGCGCCTCCGTCAGCTCGTTGACCAGGGCCGGCGCGGTGACGAACCGGACCCGTCGGCCCTGGCGGCAGGCGCAGATGCCCAGGCCGATGGCCAGGTGCGTCTTGCCCGTCCCGTTGGTGCCGATCAGGAGGATGTTCTCGCGGCGGTCTGCGTACTCGCCCTGGGCGAGGTGCAGCACCATGGCCTTGTTCAGGTCCGGGACGGCCGAGAAGTCGAACTGGTCGAGGGTCTTGATGGCCGGGAAGCGGGCTGACTGCAGTCGGCTGCGTTGCAGGTTCTCGTCTCGTTGGCGGACCTCTTGCTCGAGGAGCGCCAGGAGGTAGCCGTCGAAGCTCTGGTTGGCGGCCGCAGCCTCCCGCGCCATCGCCTCGTAGGAACGAGCAATGGCCGGAAGCTTCAGCCTCTTCAGGTGTGCCTCAATTATTGACGCCCACTCTTGAAGGC
>DCTU01000452.1:0-170 GCA_002329445.1 bacterium UBP9_UBA1432 | reverse complement strand
GGCCGTAGAGCAGCTGGTGCACCAGGCCTCGGACCGCCTCGGGATCCACGGTGCCGCACAGCATCGCAAGCTCCGCAGCCTCCAGGACAACCTTCTCGGGATGCTCCAGCAAGAGGCCCAGGACGGAGGCAAAGCCGCGCCCGGCCTGACGGCGCTCCTGACGCCCCAGC
>DCTU01000287.1:1534-2947 GCA_002329445.1 bacterium UBP9_UBA1432 | reverse complement strand
ATGGGCCATCTCGAAGGCCTCCAGATCGACCCGGGAGCCGAACTCGTCGCAGGTGCCGACGAGGTTGGACGGGGCCCGATGGCCGGCCCCCTGGTCGCAGCCGCGGTCAGTTTTCGTTCCGTCCCCTGGCTCCCCGGATTGCGGGACTCCAAGAAGCTGCAACCCGCCCACCGCGAGGCCCTGGTGCCCTGGATCCACTGCCAGGCCGTTTCCTGGAGCCTGCGCGTGGTCCCCGTCGAGGTCCTGAACCAGCCCGTGGGGACGATCCACAGCCATTCCCTGGAAGCGATGCGAGACTGCGTCGGCAGGTTGAACCCGGAGCCGGACCGCCTGATGGTGGACGGCCGCTTCCAATTGGAGGGCCTGGACCTTCCCCAGCGGGCCGTGGTGCATGGGGATGACCTGTGCCTGGCCGTGGCGGCGGCCTCGATCCTGGCCAAGGTCCATCGCGACCAGATCATGTGCGAGCTGGACCGGCTCTGGCCCGGCTACGGCTTCGCCCGCAACAAGGGATACTGCACCGCGGATCACCTGGAGGCCCTGGAGCGCCTGGGGCCTTGTCCTGCTCATCGGCTCCGTTTTGGACCGGTCCGGACTTCGCTGGCCTCGCGGGACGCGGTCCAGGGAATGCTGGATCTGGGGGGCTGAGGCTCGACATCGGCGGCAGGAGATCGACCTGCTCGAAGGAAGTAGGCCTCTTCCCGAACGCTTCTTCGAGAGCTTCCGGGAGAACGCGGAAGGAGAGCGTATGAGCATCGGCATCCGGTTCCGACAGTGCCTTCTGGCGCTGGCCCTGGTGATGGTCTTGGGCCTTCCCGCGCACGCAGGGCTGTATCTTCGGAACATCTACACCTATGAGGGCATCCTGGGGACCATCAACACCCCCCAGATCACGGTCGTCAACGAGAGGTCCGGAGTGCTCCCCATCATGCTTCCCCAAGGAGTCCTGCTCCCTGAGGATTTCCAGGTCGGTCAGCGCGTCTGGGTGGAACTCGTGAAGGGCTCTCAGGGGATGTGGGTGCTTCGCAAGATCCGCAGGCTGGACACCCCGGGCCAGCCGTCCGTCTTGTAGGTCTCCTGTGCCATCCCCCATCACGGAGCTGTCCTTCGACCTCGCGGGGCGGCTCCTCCGCTTTCCGGACCTGGAGTTCCACTCTGCTGGCATCTGGCGTCTGGGACCCGGCGACCTTCAGCTCGAGCTGCAAGGAGCCCCCGAGGGCGCACCGGCACCCGACCACCCCATGTGGCTTCGCCTGGAACCCGGGGCGGAGGCTCCAGGCCTGCCGGTCCTGGACATCTGCCTTCCCGACGGGTTCGGTTTCCTTCCACCTCTTCAGGAGGTGCCTTCAGAAGCCTCGGCCGCCCTGGTCCTTCCGGGCGAGCTGCTGGCCAGCGAACCGGTTCTGATCTACT
>DCTU01000287.1:0-1526 GCA_002329445.1 bacterium UBP9_UBA1432 | reverse complement strand
ATCGCTTCGGACGAGTTCTCCGGGCTCTTGCTGGGCTCGGCGCGGCTGCGCTGCCAGGTTCGTGATGACCATGGGAGCTGGACCCTCGACGTGGTGGCCGACCCCGCCGGTTCTGGCCAGCCCCTGGCCCTGTGCCCCCTGTGCGACTGCCCAGCGGACCGTTGGTATCACTGCTCCGAACACGGCCCTCACTGCAGTGCTCACCGCAAGGTCTGTCGCTCCTGCCGGAGGGGGGAGTGCGCGGCTTGTTTCCGCCTGTCGTGTGGGACCTGCGGAAGTCCGCTGTGCCCCTCCTGTGCCGAGCCTGCCTGTTGCTGTGGGGAACACGGGTCGTGTGTGTCCCACCGCGAGGTCTGCAGCGAATGTCACGGCACACACTGCACGGCTTGCAGTGGAGGCGTCTGCGCCGTCGGCGAGACCGGGTTGTGCGCGCGTTGCGCCGGGGTGTGCCAGGCCTGTGGGCAGACGGTGCGGACTCGACTGCTGGCGGCCTGCCACGTCTGCTCGACCCTGGTGTGCCCGAGGTGTTCGGACAGTTGCCACCTGGACGGCCGGGTCATGTGCCCGGCCCACCAGGGAATCTGTGGCGAATGTGGGCAGAGTCTGTGCCCCGCGCATCGCCAGATCTGTCACGCGTGTGGTATCCCCCATTGCCGGAATCACCTGGGAACCTGTCCGATCTGCTCGCGCCCCGTGTGCCGGGCGTGCTGCCCTGCTGGGGCCTGTCGGCAGTGCCGCTCGTTGGCTCCCGTCGACCAAAGCGTTCGGGAACGCGTGCAGCTTCTGGGTGAGGGGCAGCCCTGGGGCCGTTTCACACGCCTGCGGGGCGCCTCCGGTCCGGCGGGCTGGCTTTTCGCCTTGGGGGTGGGCCTGGCCGAATACCGGCTCTCGACCGATACCGACCTGCGTCAAGTGGAGTCGATCCACCGTCGTCCCTGGCTGGGACGGATGCTGGGGCGGGGCTGAAAGGACCGTCCAGCGGCCTCGTCGAATCGCCAGACCCGATTGCCCGATTGCTGTGGAGGGCGAGCGCCTTCCACCATCCGCCGGAGGACCCATGACCTGCCGCCTCGTCCTGATCGCATTCCTGCTCTTCTCGGCCTTGGGCCTGCCGCCCGTGCTGGCTGCACCGGCGCGGCCAGCCGTCCCGGTCCAGGTGCAGGTCCACGACGTGGGCGAGCAGATCAAGCTGGTGCTGGACTGGAAGGGCCAGGTGAAGACCCACGTCCGCTCGGCGTTGAACGGCCAGAAGCGGATGGTGATCAGCCTGACCCCTGCCCGCCTGGAGGGTGGCAATCGCAAGCTCCCGGTTCGGCGTGGCCTGATCGGGGTGATCGACGCGGTTCAGTTGGATCCCACCACGGTCCGCGTCACCATTCCGGTCATGGCGCCTCCGGTCTACAGTTCTTCCGGTCGTGGCCCCGCCGGTGGGATGAACCTCTTCATCTCCACGATGGAGGTGGACCGCGGGTCCTCGGCACCGGCCCCCAAGACCGCAGATTCCCCCGCGCCCAAGCCGGAGCCGG
>DCTU01000014.1 GCA_002329445.1 bacterium UBP9_UBA1432 | reverse complement strand
GGGAGGTAGGATGGAAGGGTTTGATGCGCGCCGGACTCCGCCCTGGGTCTGGCTCTCTCTGGGCCTCGGGTCGGGGCTGCTGATCACCCTGGTCCTGCGTCGCGCCATGCGCCGGACCGAACCGCGCCCGGAGATGGACCCTCGGGCCCGCCAGGTCCAGGAACTTCTGGCGGAGGCCGAGCGTCTGCTGCACCAGGGGCGTCGAGCCCGCCCCGCGCCGGGTTCGGTGGAACCGTAGACCGCCTCTTCGATGCGAATCCTGCTGACCAACGACGACGGGATCCACGCCCCCGGCCTGGACGCCCTCCTGGAGGCCTTGCGCCCCCTGGGCCACGTCACGGTGGTGGCCCCGGACCGCGAACGCAGCGCCGTGGGTCACGCCCTGACCTTCCACTCGCCCCTGAGGGTCCGCGAGTTGTCGGGGGAGGAGCGCCTCACCCGCTTCGTGACCGACGGCACGCCCACCGACTGCGTCCTGCTGGCGCTGTACTCGTTGATGCCGGAAAGGCCGGACCTGCTCTTCTCGGGCATCAACCGCGGGGCCAACCTGGGCGATGACATCACCTACTCCGGAACCGTCTCGGCGGCCATGGAGGGACTGATTCACGGGATTCCATCGATTGCCGTCTCGCAGGTGGGAAGCCAACCGCAACACTACGTGACGGCGGCCGCCTTTGCGGCTCGTCTGGCCGGGCGTCTGGCCCACCACACCCGGATGCCTCCGCGAACCTTGTTGAACGTCAACGTGCCGGACCTTCCCTCGGAGGCCATCCGGGGGGTGCAGGTCACCCGCCAGGGACACAGCCTGTATGACCAGCAGATCGTCAAGCGGGTGGATCCCCGCGGACACGACTACTATTGGGTGACAGGCGCGATGCCCACGGGCAGTCCCGAGGAGGGGACCGATTTCCGTGCCATCCAGGAGGACTGCATCTCGGTCACCCCGATCCAGACCAACATGACCCACCACGCCCTGCTCGAGGAGATCGACTCGTGGGGCCTGTGAATCGGGAAGCTTTTGAGGAGTGCCCCGAGGGTGGCGTCCTGCGGGACGACCTGACGGGTCTTCCGATCCTCGCCTCGGTGCTTGAACAGGTCGAGTTCTACCTGCAGCGCCGAGACCAGGTCGGCTTCCTGTATTTCGACGTGGTCCAGTTCCATCTCCTCAAGGAGACCTACGGCCGGGAGGTCTCCGAGTCCTTGCTCGAGGAGTTGGGGCAGGCCCTGGCCCGGCTGCGCGGCAAGCTCTTTCGCGACCGGGACCTGGTGGCGGTCGGGGGGCGCGGGGCAGACTATTTCGTGATCTTCCTGTTCTCCCCCCCGCGCCACAAGGCCAGCTTCTCGCAGTCGGACCTCAAGCTGATCTCCTATCGGGTGGTCCAGAAGCTGACCAACCTTCTCAACGAGAAGGCCGCCTTCCTGGGGGTCAAGGAGAAGATCGACTTCCATTCCGGCTATACGGTGATCGTCCACGATCCCGAGAGCTCGGTCGAGCGCCTGGTCTACGAGGCCCAGAAGGAGGCCGCGCTCAAGAGCGAACTGGACGAGATCCTGGTGACCTTCGTCTCCAACGTCACCCACGAGCTGCGGACCCCTCTGACCTGCATCAAGGGCTACGCCGAGACCCTGCTGGAAGGCGCCCTGGAGGATCGCGACCTGGCCCGTCGCTGGTTGCAGGTGATCGGCGAAGAGGCCGAGCGCCTGGAACGCTTGATCAACGATTTGTTGGACGTGTCCATGATGGAGGCCCAACAGGTCGAGTTCCATTTCGAGCCCACCGACCTGGTCCTCCTGGCGCAGCGGACCGCCGAGGTGCTCATGCCCCACGCCTCCAAGTCCGGGGTGACGCTGGCCGTGCGCGGGACAGATGCGCTTCCGCTGGTTCAGGCGGACCGGGACCGGCTCAGCCAGGTCCTCCTGAACCTGGTCGACAACGCCGTGAAGTACTCGCCTCCCGGAAGCGAGGTGACCTTGCGCCTGGGACCGGGAGCCCCGGGCTGGGTCTTCTTGGAGGTCCTGGACCGCGGGACGGGGATCCCCGCGGGCCAGCTCTCGCGGATCTTCGAACGCTTCTATCGCGTCGAGAAGGGGCGCGGAGCCCGCCACGGAGGTCGCGGCCTGGGGCTGGCCATCGCCAAGCGGATCGTCGAAGCCCACGGAGGGGACCTGTCGGTGGAGAGCCAGATGGGCTCGGGCAGCGTCTTCCGTCTGGACCTGCCGGTGGAAGGGCCCTTCGTCGAGGAAGGTCGCGACGAGGAGGATTGAGACCGTGGCCTGGGGGGCGGTCTGGGGACCCCGCCAGACCAGGATCCCCGGGTCGATGTCGAGAACGCAGCGCGGCGATGTCTTCTTCGACGGAATCCACTCCCACCACCCTGTGCGTGCTCGGCGTCAAGCTGCACGCCGTCTCCATGGAACAGGCGGTGGAAAGGGTCCTGGCCCTGGCCCACCGTCCTGGTTTCCATCTGGTCGTGACCCTGGGCACCGAGATGGTCATGCGGGCCCAGAATGACCCGGAGTTTCGCGAACTGGTCAACGGAGCCGATCTGGTGGTGGCCGACGGCGCGGGGCTGCTGTGGGCGGCCCGGAGATGCGGCCTGAGCCTTCCCGAACGTGTGGCTGGCATCGACCTGGTCTGTCGTCTGGCCGAGACCCTGGCCGACTCCAAAGGCTCCTTCTTCCTGCTGGGGGCGGCGCCGGGAGTGGCCGAGGAGGCCGCCCGGACGCTCTGCAATCGCCATCCCGGTCTGCGGATCGTGGGCTCCCAGGATGGCTTCTTCCACGAGGACGGCCCGGTGGTCCAGGCCGTTGCGGCTTCGGGGGCCCGCGTGCTCCTGACGGGCCTGGGTTCGCCTCGCCAGGAACGCTGGATGCGCGCGCACCAGGATCGGCTGGGCGTCGGGGTGGGGATCGGGGTGGGCGGCAGCTTCGATGTGCTCTCGG
>DCTU01000118.1 GCA_002329445.1 bacterium UBP9_UBA1432 | reverse complement strand
TGGTCCGGGTGGTCGACGACGGGGGCTCGGAGGGGCTCTTCCTGGAGGCCTTCGGAGAGCGCCAGGGGCTGCACGGCCCCCTGAGATGCGAACTCCAGCGCCCCGAGGGGACCCGCCTGCGCGAGGATCGCCTCCGGCGCTTGCCCTTGGGAGGATCGGCCCGCCTCCAAGCCGTGAGGATCGGGGGCAACGGCTTCGTCCGGGTCGAGCACCTTCGCCAGGGTAGACGGACATTGGACCTGGGAACCCGGGCGCCCTGGGGCCTGCTGGTGTTCCGGTTCCAAGGGGCCAACGCGCCCACCCTGGAGGGGGCGACGGTCCGGATTCCGGCCGAGAAGGGCCACCAGGCGCAGCGCTGGACCTGGGAGGACGGCGGATTCCGGAGCGGGGACTGAGCCAGGAGCCTGTGTGAGTCTCCGGACCGAGCATCGCCGTGGCTCTCGTCACGGGGCCGTGCTCGCAGGATGGAAACAGGACGTTCATCCTATGGAAACAGCGGCAACATCCCGGAAACGATCCCTCCGTGACGCCCGGGGACCGATCTCCTATGATTTTGGGTGGGGCCTCTTGTGAATTCCTATTCTCTGCGCTTTGTGCAGGCCATTCTGGATTCGATATTTGCGATTTCAGATTCTTTGCAAGTGGCCGTCTTTGCGGGATTCTGAAATATTTCAGGCCAGCCTGGGATACCTCGAAAAACAGATTCAAGCATCACTTCCAGGATTCTTGAATACAGACCGAGGAGGCCCGCCATCGCAGCGCACGTGGATCCCCGGACCGGCGAGGAGACCCGGATGGTGGTGGTTCCCTCCGAGCGCAGTCTGGGCTACGACGACTCCTATGGGGACCGTTCGCCCATTCCGCGCCTGGAGCAGATCGAGAAGTTCAACACCGATCCCGCCCACCCGGTGCTGGTGGTGCTGGCGCACGACGGGGACAACTTCGGATGCTCGGGCAGTCGCTACTACAACGAGACGATGCGCTGGGCCCAGCAGAACCCGGACAAGGTGGAGTTCACCACGGTCCAGGACTATCTGGATCGGTTCCCCCCCGACCCCAACCGGGTGCTGCACGTCGAGGACGGTTCCTGGACCGGGGCCGACATGGGCAACCAGGAGTTCGGAAAGTGGCTGGGCAAGCCCTATCACGAGGGACGCATCGACCACGTCCGGGGCTACAGCCCCGACCGGAACTCCTGGGCCGTCCTGGTCGCCGCCGAGAACCGGGTCATGACCGCCGACCGGTTGCGTCCCCCGTCCAGCCTCCAGGCCATCCAGAGCGGGGAGGGTTCGCCCACCGAGAAGGCCTGGCACTACTTCCTGCAAGGGCAGACTTCGTGCTACGAGTACTGGGATGGCAAGAACGAGTGGGACAACAAGCCCACACTGGCCGCCAACCTGGCCGTGGAGCAGGCCGACGCGGTGATCGCCCAGGAGGCCCGGGATCCGGTCGGACCCACGCTCTTCGTCCTCCAGCGCACGCCCTTCAACCCCGGGGGGCGCGACGACGAGAACCCGGTGCCGCCGGCCTCCGGTGACTTCACGGTGTGGACCATGGCCTACGATGTCTCCGGATTGAAGCGGGTCGAGCTGAAGTGGCGGATCGACCCCTCCAAGGCCAGGGACTCCAAGGCCGACGAGATGTATGACGGAGACTGGAACACCCAGGACATGCAGGGCCGCCCGACGGAGACCCGCACCTCGGTCCAGCCCCGCTACAAGGCGGAGGAGTACTCCGCCCGGGTGGAAGGGCAGAAGGATTGCCTGATTCAATACTACGTCGAGGCCGAGGATGGGGCCGGGAACCTGACCCGTTCGCCCATCCAGCACGTCCGCATCGCCTGACCGCAGGGCCCCTCCCAGCCCGACTCGGAGGGGCCTGATCCGCCGCCAGATGCCACGGAGGGTGGCGGATTCGGGGAGGGGCGTGGTCCTCTCGCAGGAGGCGAAACCGACTTCACGAAAGCCGTTCTTTCGGGTCGAGCGGGGGCCATGAGGGCCTGCAATCGGGCCGTTCCTCGGCCGAATCCAGGGCCGGGCCTCCGAAGGACCCGCAGGAGGATGACAGTGAACAAGATCCATGTCGTGGCCTTCGCAGCCTGGATGCTGGTTGCGACGGCGTGTGGCCCCAAGCAGGAGACGACGACCACGGCGATCCCCGGGGGCGGCACGGTGACCACCACTCAGCAGCAGGACCAGACCCGGGTCACCGTGGAGGGGGCCGAAGGGCAGACCACCGTCGTCACCACCCAGAAGGATGGGCATTCGCATGGCAGCATGACCGTGCGAGGGTCCGAGGGGGACACGACCTACAGCGCCAGCGACAAGGTGGACGAGTCCTCCTTCTCGGTTCCTTTCTACCCCGGCGCCAAGGTGGAGGGTGGCAGCCAGCACGAGATGGCCGGTCCCGAGGGCAAGACCTCCAAGATGGCCACCGCCGAGTTGTCGACGACCGATCCGGTGGACAAGGTCGTCGAGTTCTACACCGGGAAGCTCCCTGGCGCCAACAAGATGGACAGCACGGTCGAGGGCCAGCGCACCGTGGTGCTGGTGCCCGAGAACCCCGAGCAGGGGACCTCGGTCACCATCGACCAGGAAGAGGGCGGCGTGACTCGCGTCGTCCTGGTCAGTCAGGGCGGCTGAAGGCTCTCCCAGGCCAGCACTGGGGAGACCAGAAGACCCGGGCCTCATGAGAGGGTTGGGGGTCTGGGTTTGACGCGTCCCTCCTGAATTCCGAGCCGCAGGGAGGATTCGTGGAAGTCGTCGCAGCCCTGTTCCTGGGGTTTCTTCTGCCGGGCTGGAGCCTGGGTCGGCTGGCGGGCAGTCCGGCCCCCTGGACGGGGGCCCTGGTCCTGAGTCTGCCCTTGTTCTTTGTCACCGTCCTGGGGATGCAGGCCTTGGGGCTTCCTCTTCAGGCTGGCCCGGTGGCCCTGGTCCTGGGCGTTTTCACGGCCGTTGCCTGGTACTTCTCGGGGAAGGCCACGGCCGTCTCGAAGGCTCCCGGGCCCAAACTCGTCCTTCTGCTTCCACTCGTCCTGATGGCGGGTCTGCTGCTGCTGCGAACCGCCTTGCAGCCCCTGGCCTACGTCGACAACCTCTGGCGCTGGGACTACCTGGCCGTGCTGGTCGGACAGAGGGCTTCCCTGGATTTCTATCCGCCCGTCTCGTCCGCCGACTATCTGGCCTACCCTTATGCGGACGGCATCCCCCCGACGGTTTCATTGTGCTATTGGTTCTTGTATCAGGTGGCGGGCCGCCACGATCCCTCCATCACCTCGGGCTTCCTGCTGCTCCAATACCTGAGCCTGGCGGCTCTCACCTGGCGCCTGGGAACCCGACTCTTCGGGCCGTGGGCCGGGAGCTTCGCGGTGGGGGCGCTGGTCTCTTCGCGATTGATGTTCCGTGCCGTGGCGCTGGGACACGAGACCGGCCTGACCGCCCTGGCTTTGATGGGAGCCCTGGACCTCCTCGTTCTGGCCCGCGACCGGGAAGGCGACTGGAGGCCCCTGGCGCTGGCGGGGCTGGCTCTCTCCACGGGCCCCAACAGCCGGGAATATGCCTTGGCCTTCCTGCCCCTGGCGGCGATGGCTTGCCTCTGGCTCCGCCTGCCGGCCCGCTCAGCCGGGTTCTTCCTGAGCGTCGCCACCCTCTTCTCGGCACCATGGTACCTGCGCAACTGGGTTCGGACCGGCAATCCCGTCTTCGACAACCCTGTCGCAGGCCTCTGGCCCGGGAATCCCGTGCAACCTGGCCATGCTCGAGACCTATGCTC
This sequence comes from bacterium UBP9_UBA1432, assembly GCA_002329445.1. Taxonomy (GTDB): domain Bacteria; phylum Vulcanimicrobiota; class Xenobia; order Xenobiales; family Xenobiaceae; genus Xenobium; species Xenobium purgamenti. The sequence goes on along the minus strand of DCTU01000118.1, from coordinate 1,103 downwards.
AGTTCTGGCGTTGGCAGGCCGCCCAGGCCGGGGTCCTGGTCCGTTACGGGGCAGAACTGGTCATGACGGCCCCATTGCAGGTGCTGGGCCTGGCCCTTGCGGGCCTGACCTGGCGCCGCACCTGGTTCCTGACCTTGGGTGTCTTGGGGGTGGGGGCTCTGTGGTATCGCAGTGCACCCTTCACCGCGGCCGGAGGAGAGTGGGCGATGCGGGTCCTGGCACCGGCTCTGCCCCTGGCTTCGCTTCTTCTGGCCGCCGGTGTCGAGAGGTTGGCCCAACGCGTCGCTTCGGTTCGGATCCTGGCCGGAGCTTTGCTGGCAGCGGCCTGCCTGTGGACCTTGCCCTTTGCCCTGACCTGGGCAACGCCTCCGGAGGAGGTTCCGTTCGCTCACTGGGTGGGGGCGGCGCTTCACTCCAGTCCGCCCCAGCCCCGCCGCTATCGGGACATGGCTCGAGATGTGCTGGCGCAGGTGCCTGCGGGGGGGCGGATCGTCTCCCACCGTCACGAACTCGTCCCCCTGCTGGCTCGCAGCGGGATTTCCCTGGTGCCGGTGTGGAGTCCCGAGGTCCGCTTCCTCTTCGACCCTCGACTCTCCCAGGATCAGGCGCGCGATCGCCTGGCGGCCGGGGGAATCCACTATGTCCTCCTCGCGGCCCCCGGCCGAAGCCTGGACTTGATGCTGTTGAACCAGTTTGCGTTCTTCTCGGAGGGCCCACGTCACTGGACGCTTCTGAGCCAGGCCGGTGGCATGTTGCTGTACCGCCTGGATTCGACGGGACCCTGATCCGGCTCGTCCCGGGGACGGCCTGCTGGTGGTCTCGGGCCGGGCCCTGGGGGGGCCGAGCGGGTCTGGGACTGCACAGGCCTCAGGCCGAGAAGAGTCGTCGGGCCTCAGCTGGCCGGGCGGGGATTTCGGGTGCGCAGCAATCTAGAGGATTCACGAAGATCCGGACGAAAATCGCGCGACCAACCTCGAGAGGAGCCCCGATGAATCTGCGTCCCGTGCTCTTTGCGATGGCCCTGGGTGCGTTCCTGATTGCACCTCCCGTCCTGGCCCAGGCTCCGCCCGTGGTGGCGCATCCGTGATCGGTTAAGCGATTTT
>DCTU01000435.1:2646-4189 GCA_002329445.1 bacterium UBP9_UBA1432 | reverse complement strand
CTGCCAGCGAGAGCTGGCGCAGCGTGGTCCTCTCGGCCAGTCCCGGGGGCAGTCCGGTCAGGCCGTAGCCCGCCAGGTTCCGGACCAGGGGAGACAGACCCGTGGCCTCTCGGCCCCTCAAGCCTTCTCCAGGACCCAGGTAGGCCAGGATCGGCTCGGTGTACAGGGAGGGGACGGCTGCGATCCGGCTGCGGATGCTCTGGGCCTCCGGAAGGTTCCGGATGATCTGGGCGTGGTATTGGAAGTACATCTGGACGGGAAAGGTCACCCACAGGTTCTGCTCGGTCTCAAAGAGCCTCAGGACGGCCTCGGTGGTCTGCGACGACCCCCCCGACATCAGGGCAGTGGCCAGGAGGGCCTGACGGCGCAGGACGTTGTCCTTCTCGGACTGGAAGCGGGCCACCGCGAAGTCCTGCAAAGCCTGGCTGAGTTCAGCCCCCAGCCTCTCAGGGCTCTCCGAGCCGACCACTCCCAGCAGGGCCAGGGTGGGGAGTTTGGGGAGGCGGGAATACTCGGACATGAGCTTCCGGCCCAGTTGGGGAACCGCCTCGGTTGGCACGCCCAGGGCACCCCAGATGGCCGCTCGCTGCTCTGCGGTCACCGGGGCGCTGGTGCGGTCATCCAGGGTGCGGAAGTAGTCCACCTTCTGACGTTCGCGATCCAGGAGCTTGAGGAACCCGGCCTGGTTGCCGACCTGGATCCGCGGAAGATCCCGGGAGGGGTCAAAGGCTCCGGCCAGGGGAACCTCGCTTCCTGGGGCAGGGGATGGGGCTGGAGCGGGGGAGGTGCCGGTCGAGGCGATGGTGACCTTTCGCGCGGCTCCTTCCCAGAGGACCTGGGCACCCAGGGCTTCGGCCACGAAGCGCAGAGGCACCACGGTCCGGCCGCCCACCACCGCGGCGGGCACATCCAGGCTGACCGTGCGCCCGTCGACCGTGGCCGACCGGGAGCCCAGCGGGAGGGTCATCTGGGAGGTCTGCGTGCGGGCTCGCACGGTGCGGCTGGCGGCGTCCCACTGGACCTCGGCGCCCAGCGCCTCGAAGATGCCCCGCAGGGGGACCAGCACGCGGCCGTCCTGCATCAGCGGGGGCTGGTCGAAGCTCAGCGCGCGCCCGTCCACGGTGACGGAGATGTCGGAAGCGGCCAGGGCTCCGGCCGTCAGCAGGGCGCTCAGGGTCAGGGTCATCCATGCTCGGAGTCGATGCATTGTTGAGATCCTCCTGGCGATGGAATCCTCCCGGGGTTGAAGGGTTTCGCATCCCCGGAGGATGGGTCGGGCCTGGTCGAGTCGAAAGCCCCCGGGACTTCGACACGAGGTGACCGACGTGCCTTCTCGCCCTGGTCTTTGCACCGCCCTGATCCCCTGTGCTGGACTGGGAACCCGGTTGCTGCCCCTGACCCGCGTGTTGCCCAAGGAACTCCTGCCCTATCGAGGCCTGCCCATGATCCAGCACGCCCTTCAGGAGCTCTCCCAGGCCGGGATCCAGCGGGTGATCCTGGTGATTCGCCCCGACAAGGAACTCTTGCAGCGGCACCTGGCCGA
>DCTU01000435.1:0-2622 GCA_002329445.1 bacterium UBP9_UBA1432 | reverse complement strand
CTCGGGCCGACGGTCTGGCGGGCGCCCTGCTGGCGGCGCGTCCCGTGCTTTCGGAGCGCTTCCTGCTGGCCTTCCCCGACCAGTTGTTCTTCGGGCCTCGGGGTGCGGTTGAACAGATGATGGCGGTGGAGGACGGTCGGGGCAGCCTCTCGGCCCTGGTGCGGATTCCCTCCGACGAGCTGGAGTTCTTCCAGGGGGCCCGTGGGATGGCCCTCCGAGGACCGGGTCCCGTCTTCGAGGTTCGGGGCGTCCTGGGCGAGGAGGAGAGCCTGCCCGGCGGTTCCGGCCAGGTGCGGGCCTTCGGCCGCACGGTCCTGGAATCGAGGATGCTGGACCTGCTGGGGGATGACCCGGCGGACGCCTCCTTCGGACGGGCCATGGAAGCCTACCTGGCACAAGGGAGGCATCGTGCCCTGCTCCTGGAGGGAACCCCGGTCGATCTGGGCACCATGCCGGGATACCGGCACTACACCGAGGCAGCCCGCCGGCAGGGCTGAAGCTTGAAGGGGCGCGTCCAGGGCGCGCGCCTCGCGGGTGCGCCCGGCGCACCCCTCGCGCGCACCTCGTGACCCAGCATGTTTCCCGGGAACATCCTGCGAAACGTGATGGAGACCGGCGCACCTCTCCCGCTTGAGTGTGCCGCCGGGTCCGCCCCCGCCGTCCGCCTCCTGTCCGGTCGGCCAGGCCGTCCCGGGCCGCTCGTCCCCGCCGGACGGTCAGCCCGGTCGACGCAGGCCGAGCGCCTGATGGCCGCCTGAAGAGACCCTGGACAGTCCGGGCCGGTCATGGTAGCATTGCGTGCCCGAACGATGGGAGCAGTCCACGGTCCCCGCCTTGGGGGAGCCCTCTCCTGGTGTTCGCCCTCCTCGACCTTCAAGGTCGCGGCGGCATGCAAACCGAATGGAGAAAGTCCCATGCAACCCGTCCCCTTCGCTCAATGGGAGCTGCGCGCCGATCTGGTGGCCGCGCTGGCTGAACAGGGCATCACCGTCCCCACCGAGGTCCAGCAGCGCTGCTGGCCGCTGGTCCAGGCGGGCCGCGACCTGCTGGTCCAGTCCCGCACCGGCACCGGCAAGACCCTGGCCTTTGGCCTCCCCATCCTGCAGGGGCTGCCCGATGGGCCCGGGCCGGTGGATGCCCTGGTGGTCCTGCCCACCCGCGAGCTGGCCATGCAGGTGGCCAACGCCCTGGGTCGGGTCGGTGCCAGGCCGGCCCTGCTGTACGGGGGCGGAGCCTACTCCGACCAGCTTCGGGCCTTGCGCGCCGGGGCCCGGATCGTGGTGGGCACCCCAGGCAGGCTCTGCGACCATCTCACCCGCGGCACCCTGGACCTGGGCACCTGCCGGACGCTGGTCCTGGACGAGGCGGACGAGATCCTCGACCTGGGCTTCGCCGACGAGCTGGACCGCCTGCTGGAGGCCCTTCCCGCCCAGCGTCAGTCGCTGCTCTTCTCGGCCACCCTGGCCCCCGACATGCAGGCCCTGGCCGCCAAGACCCTGCGCGACCCCGAGACGGTGGCGGTCAGCACCGGCCTCTCCGTCGCCGTCGAGATCCGGCATGTGGCCTACGAGGTCCACCGCGAGTTCCGCTCGGACGCCCTGAGCAACGTGCTGCACGTCGAGAATCCCGAGCTGGCCATCATCTTCTGCCATACCCGGGCCGAGACCGAGGAGCTGGCGGAGCGGCTGCGGGGCGATGGCTTCCAGTCGGCCGCCCTGCACGGGGACATGGCCCAGGCCGAGCGGACCCGGACCCTGAACGCCTTCCGACGCCGGCAGCTCCGGCTGCTGGTGGCCACCGACGTGGCGGCGCGGGGGATCGACGTCCGCGGGGTGACCCACGTCTTCAACCTGGCGGTCCCGCAGAGCGCCGAGACCTACATCCACCGGGTGGGCCGCACCGGCCGCGCCGGAGACTCCGGGATGGCGGTCACCTTCGTCGCCCCTCGGGACGCGATGCGCTTCCGCCGCCTCCTGGCTTCCGCCAAGGTCGAGCTGCAGGTCCGCCCGGTGCCTCAGGCCGAGGATGTGCGCCGGCGCCTGCGCGAGTCCTACCACGGGACGGTGTGCCGTCGCCTGGCCGAGGGAGTCGATCCGGGACTGCGGGTTCTGGCGGAGGAACTGCTGGCCTACATGGAGCCGGTGGACGCGCTCTGTGCCCTCATGGGCGGAGACCCGGCTGCCCAGGCCGTCCTGGGGGCGGGCCTGGAGGTGCCGGTTCCCAGGGCGCCTCGTCCTGCTGCCCCGGTCGTGCGTTCGTCTGCAGCGCGCGCGGCTGCCGCCTCGCCGGCCCATCCCGGTACGCGCCAGGTCCAGGTCAACGTGGGCCGGCGCGACGGCCTGATCCTGGCCACCATGGTCCGGCTGCTGCGCAGCGCCACGGGCATGCCGGCACGGGCCTTCGGGGCGATCACCCTCTTGCCCCACTCCTCGGTCGTCGAGGTTCGCGCCGAGGAGGCCGAGCGGGTGGCGCACCTCCTGGAGGGGCATCCCTTCGGTTCGGGCGTGCTCAAGGCTCGTTGTCTTCCGTCCGGTCCGGCCCGGGCTCATGCGCCTGCCCCGCGAGTCCCGCGCCCCCGAACGCGCACCCCGCAGGCCCCCCGCAGGGTCGCGGCCCGCCGCT
>DCTU01000087.1:6765-8269 GCA_002329445.1 bacterium UBP9_UBA1432 | reverse complement strand
GAGCGGGCCTTCTGGGCGAACCACCCCACATGCCGGCGCAACTCCTCGCGTTCCCCCTCGCCGTGCAGGAATTCCTCGAGCGCGGATTCCAGGCGGACCAGGTTGGCAAAGGCCGTCTTTTCAGAGGTGGCTTCGCGGACCTCCATGGTCTGGGTGGGGATTCCGGCGATCTCGGGCAGGGTGGCGCCGCACTTCGAACAGGTCCGTGAACCCGCCGGGTTGGGGGCGGCGCAGCGTGGACAGGCGGCGCCTTGAGGCACTGCCGCCGCCAGGAGGGCCTGCTGGCTGGAGAGGAGCACTTCGCTGGCCTGCAGGAGGGCTTCGCAGCCGACCTTCAGGTGTTCGCGGTTGCGGTCTCGAAGGTAGCGGGCCATCTCGTCCAAGGCCGCACCCATCCGGTCCAGGGCCTTGGCGGCCGTGGGCAGCAGGCGTTCGACTTCTTCGTTCTCGGTGGGGGCATTGGACCAGGCCGCGAAGTCCTTGCGGAACTCGCCGTAGTGTCTGCGCATCCACTCCAGCCTCTCCGAGAGCGTGTCCGGGGGGAATTCTCCCTTGGCGACCCCGATGGCCACCCGCACCAGCTCCTGGATGTAGGGGGACTGAGAGAAGACCGGGAAGGATTCCTCTTCGACCCGCATCTCTTCGAAGACGGCGAAGAGATCCTCGACCGCGGTTCGACCTCTGGAACAACCCCGGGGCAGGCGTTCGGGGTGGTGGTCCTTGATCCAGCCTTGCAGGTCGCGCAGGGCCTCCTTGAGCTCCACCAGGGCCTTCTCGACCCGGGCAGGAGCCGAGCGCGCCAGCGGCGTGCGGGGGCGAACCCGCATGGCGGCGGCGAATCGGCTCGCCAGCACCTCGGCGAACTCCGCCATGAACTTCAGGCGGTCGGCCAGCTCCGGGGCGTGGAGATCCGGGTGGCCGGGGTCCTCAGCCGCCTCGCGGGCGAGGCGGATCACGTCGTTGAAGTAGGGAGACCTGGAAAGTTCGAAGGGATCCATGCCGAAGCGCTTCGAGGCCGGCCCGGAGGAATCCCTGCATCAAGAGAAGCCACCCGGAGGGTGGCTTCTCGCAGAATCTCCAGGCAGGAGCCGGGAGGCGTCAGAACATCATGCAGGGGGGGCCGAAGGGGCCAAAAGGATTGCTCTTCCCACCCATGTGGGACCCGATGCCCCAACCGATGCCGCCGCCCAGCAGGCTCCCCAGGGCGGCTCCACCCATCATCCCCATGGGGCCCATGGTCGAGCCCAGGCCGACGCCCAGCAGCATGCCCAGGCTCGAGCCGATGGTGCCGCCCGCGTAACCGCCCATCATGGCACCGGCGGGGTTGTAGGACATCATGGGAGCACCCATCATCCCCATCCCGACGCCATACATGCCGCCCATGAAGCCCATGGGTGCCATGCCCCACATGGGGCTCATTCCACATCCGAAGCCGATCCCAGGCATGAACATCCGCGTCTTCGTCTCCCTTTCGGGTATCTCCAGGTCATCCTACCAGGGAGGG
>DCTU01000087.1:2095-6729 GCA_002329445.1 bacterium UBP9_UBA1432 | reverse complement strand
TTGGATGCCTGGGTGCAGGTAAAGACCCTGTGAACATTCCGGCGAGTGGCGAGGAGGAGGGCTGAAGGGGGGCCTGGAGCCTCGGCGAAAAGGGGGCGGGGGGCAGACCTGGCGCGATTCGGGCCTCCTGGAGGTTGCCTTGCGGTTTCTGTCCACCGTGCTGTTCCTGGTCGTACTCCTGGCACCCGCCTGGGCCGCGCCCCTTCGAACCCTGCGCTTCGTGCAGTGGTCGGATCTGCACTGGGGGCACGAACAGACTCGGCCTGCAGATTGGGAGAAGGCCTGCCGCGAGGGGCTGGCTCTGCGCCCGGAGGCGCTCGTGCTGACCGGCGACCTGGTGGACAACAAGTGCCCGCCCGAGGAATTCGCGCGGCGCACCGAGGTCTTCCTGGCGACCCACGCGGCGCCAATCCGGGCCGCGGGGGTCCCCCTGGTCCTGTCCCTGGGCAACAACGACCTGCCGTTGAACTACCAGACCGATCCCGGCCAGATGGCCGAGGTCCTGACCACCTGGCGACGCCACCTGGGGCCGGCCTTCTATCTGGATGAACTGGGCAACGGAGTCTGCCCTCGGCCCGTGGCCGGGATCACCTGGATCTCGTTGAACTCCCTGCTCTTCTCGCCCCTGAATCAGTATGAAGGACGGGGCCTGCAGGCGCGCCGCACCATGACATGGCTGGATCGGCAACTGGCCGCCCTGCCCGCCGATCGCCCGGTGGTGATCGCGTCGCACATCCCCCCCACGTGGGATCAGTTCGGGCACGCTCCGGCCTGGGAACCGGCGGAGATCCGGCGATTCGAGCAGGTCCTTGAAGGCCGTCGGGCACCGGTCGTCGTGCTCAGCGGCCACTTCCACCGCAACGAACTGCACGCCCTTTCCCTGTCGGACGGACGGGCTGTTCCCATCCTGGATGCGGGGGCCATCTCCGGCAAGTACGGCTACCGGCCGAACTGGCGGAGCCACGAGTGGATGCTCGATTCGCGCTCGTGGCCGCAACGGATCCGCTGGCGCAACCGGTATCCTGCCAATCCGGCGTGGGACCAGGCCTGGCAGGTGGACCGCCCCCACCTGTCCCGGACTTGGTCGCTCTACGTGATCCGGCTGGCCGGCGACTCCCGCTTCTTCCTCGACTACATGCGGGACTTCTGGGCCAACCAGGACTCCTGGCGGGCCAACGCCCTCCAGCCTGGCGTCCGCCGAGGAGTCCTGGACGAGTTCTTCGTCCGTCCGCGCCTGGGGGCCGGGCAGGCCCGGGTCCGGATTCGGGTCTCCGCAGGGGCCTGATCGTCNNCTACTTCCCGTCGCGCCAGCGGCGCAGGCGATCCAGGAGGTCGACGATCCGGCTCAGGAACTCTGCTGGAGGCGGATACTGCTTGCTTCCCGCGGCTCGGCCGAAGAGCCCCTCGAAGAGCAGGGACTTCTGTTCATAGCGTGAGGGCCAGCCCGTGGCCTGCTGCAGCTTGTCTCGCTGGGAGGCGGTGATCTCGGGATAGAAGGGCAGGACCACCCACATCTGTCCGTCGCGGACCCGGATGGCGGGGATCAAGAGCTCCAGGGCCCTCAGCTTGACTTCCGCAAGCCTGAGCAGGTTCTCGGCCTCGTCGGGCAGGGGGCCGTAGCGGTCCCGCAGCTCGGCCCGGACTTCGGAGAGCTGCTCGCTGCTTCGGACCTGGGCGATCTTCTTGTACAGGGTCACCTTCTGCCGGGGATCCCCCACGAAGGCGTCGGGCAGGCCCGCGGGAACCGGGATCTCCAGGACCGTCGAGAACTCGGCCTCGACCGGCTTCTCGCCGCGCAGTTCCTGCACCGTCTCGTTGAGCATCTTGCAATACAGGTCGAAGCCGACCGCCGCCACGTGGCCGGACTGCTCGGCCCCCAGGATGTCGCCCGCCCCGCGGATCTCCAGGTCGCGCAGGGCCACCTGGAAGCCCGCCCCGAGCTGGGTGAAGTCCCGGATGGTCTCCAGGCGTCGCTCGGCTTCGTCGCTGAGCTTGCGGGTGGGAGAATACAGCAGGTAGCAGTAGCCCTGTTGGGCTGAACGCCCCACCCGGCCGCGCAACTGGTAGAGCTGCGCCAGACCGAAGTTCTGGGCGTTGTTGATCATGATGGTGTTGGCGTTGGGGATGTCCAGGCCGCTCTCGATGATGGTGGTGCAGACCAGGATGTCCTGCTCGCCCTCATAGAAGTCCATCATCACCTTCTCGAGCTGGCCCTCAGGCATCTGGCCGTGACCCACGGCGATGCGGGCCTGGGGAACCAGACGGCGCAGGTCGGCGGCCACCCTCTCGATCCCCTGGACCCGGTTGTGCACGTAGTAGATCTGGCCTTCGCGAGCCAACTCCCGGGTGATGGCCGCCTTGACCAGGTCGGGGTGATGCTCGAAGAGATAGGTCTTGATGGGAAGCCGCTCCTCGGGGGGCGTCTCGATGAGCGACATCTCGCGGATCCCGGACATCGACATCTGCAGGGTGCGGGGAATGGGCGTCGCGCTCATGGTCAGGACGTCCACCGAGGCGCGCATCTCCTTGAGGCGTTCCTTGTGGACCACGCCGAACTTGTGCTCCTCGTCGACCACCAGGAGCCCCAGGTTCTTGAAGCGGATGTCCTGGGAGAGCAGGCGGTGGGTGCCGATGACGACGTCCACTTCCCCTCGGCTCATCTCCTCGACCACCCGGGCCTGCTCGCGGTCGGTCCGGAAGCGCGACAGCAGCCGAACGGTCAAGGGATAGGAGGCCATCCGCTCGGAGAAGGTCTGGAAGTGCTGGTGGGCCAGCACGGTGGTGGGCACCAGGATGGCCACCTGACGGCCTTCAGCCACGGCCTTGAAGGCCGCTCGCAGGGCCACTTCGGTCTTGCCGTAACCCACGTCTCCACAGACCAGTCGGTCCATGGGACGGGTGCTCTCCATGTCGGCCTTGACCTCCCGGATGGCCCGCAACTGGTCCGGCGTCTCCTGGTAGGGGAAGGCATCCTCCATCTCCCTCTGCCAGTCGGTGTCCGGGGGGTAGGCATAGCCGTGAGCGGTCTCGCGCATGGCGTAGATGCGCAGAAGCTCCAGGGCGATGCGCTGGGTCTCCTCCTTGATGCGTGCCCGGGTCTTCTTCCACTCCTGTCCGCCCATCCGGGACAGGGGAGGGACCTTGTCCTCGATGCCCTGATACTTCTGGATCAGGTCGAGTTGCTCGACGGGCACGTAGAGGCTGTCGCCCTTGGCGTATTCCAGGTGCAGGAAGTCCCGGCAGACCCCCTGCAGGGCCAGGGTCTTGACCCCCAGATAGCGGCCGATGCCGTGCTGGAGGTGGACCACCAGGTCTTTTGGCTGAAGCTCGTCAACCCGGATCAGGCTTCCCCGGTCCACGCTCCGGCTGGGCCGGCGGGCGCGACGCTGTCCGATGATCTCGCGGTCGGTCAGGAAGACCAGCAGGCCATCGGGCAGGTGGACCCGGAACCCCTCCGAGGCGGCTCCCTGGGCCAGCAGGACCTGGCCGGGTCTCAGCGACGCGACCGGTTCGGTCAGGACCTGCTCCAGCTCTCGCTGGCGGAAGAGCTCTTTCAGCCTCAGATACTGCCGGCTGAGCACCACCACCCGGCAGCCCTGCTCCTGCCATTGGGGAATCGTCTGGAGCATCCCCTCGACGCGGTCGGCGAAACCGGCCTCCAGCTCGAACGAGAAGGCCAGGGTGTCCTGCTCGCGGGGGGCCGCCGTGGATCCCTCCCAGGCGGTGAAGTGGATCCTCCGGAAGGGGGCCAGCATCTCCTCCACCCGCTCCCAGGCCCCCTCACCGCCTTGCTCGGCCCACTCCTGGTACCATTCCATGGCGTTCAGGCGCAGTTGAGCGGGCTCTTCCAGGCAGATGCAGGAGCGTTGGGGCAGGTAGTCGCTCAGCCAGGCCCCCTCGACGTCCTCCCGGGCGGGCAGGAGCAGCACCTCCTGCATGGGGGTGCTGGAACGCTGGGTGTCCACGTCGAAACGCCGCATGGATTCGACTTCGTCGCCGAAGAGCTCCATGCGCACGGGGTCCCCGGTGATCGGATAGACGTCCACGATGCCGCCGCGCACCGAGACCTCTCCGCGCCGCTCCACCATCGGGACGCGGTGGTACCCCTCGTTCAGGAGCAGCTCCAGCAGCAGCTCCAGGTCGACGAGCTCGCCCTGGCGCAGCGAGATCTTGCCTCGCTGGAGGTGCTCGACGCGGACGGTCGGCTGCAGCATGGCGCGAACGGGAGCGACCACGAGCAGGGGGTCGCCTGCGTCCAGGGCCTGCAGGATCGACATCCGCTCGGGGTCTGCCGCCCGTCCCCCCTGTCCGGCTTCCCGGGCCACCTCCCGTTCCGGAAAAAGGTGCGCTCGCTCTCCGGTGGGCAGGAAGGACTGCAGGTCCTGGACCAGCCGCTCGGCGGCATCGGCGGTGGGGGTGAGCCACACGACGGGCCCCTCGACGCGGCGGCGCAAGGCGGCCAGAAGGACCGGGCGCGACGAGCGGACGGTGCCGCTGCACCACGACTCCTGGCCGGCTTCGAGCCGTCGAAGAAGCTCCTGGAAGGCCGGCAGGGCCTGAATGGGGGTGAAGACCGCCTCGAGAAGGGCGGCCGGGGCGACGGTGATGCTCATGGACTCTGCTCCGGAGGAGGG
>DCTU01000087.1:0-1998 GCA_002329445.1 bacterium UBP9_UBA1432 | reverse complement strand
GGCTCTGGTCGAAGAAACTGCACCCTTCGGGGTTCCTGAGGAAGGGATCGATGGCAGCCCAGTCTGGTAGTCCAAGCGGGGGATCTCCACGGCTTCGTCTGTTCCTGGTGGCGGGCGTCCGGGTCGTCGGGGTGATCCTGGCCCTGGCCCTGACGGGTGGGAATCGGGACGCGTGCAATCCCCTGCCGGCGATTCTCGAGCAGATGCCGGGCATCCTGACCGGCGCCGTGGTGCTGTACCATCTCTGTGCCGGCTATCTCAGCTTTCGGGCCCCTTCGCGGGGCCTGCTGGCCCTGCTGGTCCTGTTCCTGGATACGCTGATGGGCGTGGGCCTGACCTATTTCTTCGGGCCGCCCTACCTGATCCTCGGCTTCACGCTGCCGGTCCTGTCGACCGCCTTCTATTACGGCACGACGGGGGCCTTGATGGCCGTCGTGGTCGGTGGACTCTTCTACGGGGTCATCCTGCTCTTCTCGCTGGTGGCCCGGCTGGAGCCCGGCGAGGTCGGCAATTTCTTCAAGCTGACCGGCGTGCAGGGCGCGGTGACGCTCCTGTTGCTGTGGCTCTACTCGATCTGCATCGGGGAGGGCGAGGACCGCGTGCGTCTCGAGGAGCGCTCCCGCCAGGAGAAGGACCTGCTCTTCCAGGAGATTCAGGCGGCCAAATCCGAGGTCGGCCAGATCTACGGCGAGGTGGCCGACCGCGAGAACGCCTTGATCACCGTGAAACGCGAACTGGGCGAGGCGCGAGAGGAACTGGAGAGCAGCTTCAAACGACTGCATGAGGCTCGCCTGGCGGCCCAGGCTGCCGAGAAGCTGGCCGAGGACCAGGGGCGTGAGGTCTCTCAACAGGCCCGCCGTGAGAAGATGCAGATGCAGCGGCAACTGGCTCGTCTGCAGAAGAAGTTCGAACGTCAGAATCGTCTGGTCGAGGTCTTCCGGCAGGTCTCGTCCAACCTGGCCCTCTCCGATGCCCTGCTGGCGGTCACCGAGCAGTTGCAGGCCCTCCTTCCCAGCCAGAGCTGCGTGATCTTCATGGTCGATGACGTGGAGGGGCACCGCGAGCTCTTTGCAGAGGTGGCGGCCAGCCCCTATACGGATCTCTTCCGGAACTACAGCCTGCAGATCGGGGAGGGGGCGCCCGGGCACGTGGCCTCCCGTCTGGAGCCTCTGAAGATCGATCGGGGCGCGGTGACGGTCGACGGTCGCGAGCTGCCCACGGTGGTGCCCGAAGAGAAGAGCGCCCTCATCGCACCCCTGGCGACCAAGGCCGACACCTTGGGGACCGTGTACCTGGGTCGCGCCAAGGAGAACGCCTTCACTGAAGACGATCTGGACATGTTGGCGGATTTCTGCGAGCTGGCCAGCGTCGCCCTGGGGAATGCGATCCTGTTCCAGCGCGCCGTGACCCACGGCATCCATGACCCGCTGACCAACCTGTACAACAGCCTCTACCTGGAAGAGCGGATGCGCGAGGAGGTCAAGCGCGGCCGGCGCTACACCTATCCCGTCTCGCTGGTCTTGATGGATTTGGACGGCTTCGGAGAGGTGAACCAGACGGTCGGTCAGGAGGCGGGCGACAGCGTGCTGCGCGGGGTGGCCGAGATCCTCCGCTCCTGCACCCGCGAGTCGGATGTCCTGGCTCGGCTTGAAGGCGACGACTTCGCCCTGCTGGTGGTGCACTCCGACCGCAACAGCGCGTTCAACGTGGCCGAGAGGGTTCGGAGCCTGGTCGAAGGGTACACCTTCGGTCAGGGGCCTCGCAAGGTCCGGATCACGGCTTCCTTCGGAGTGGCCGGGATCCCGCACGATGCCGTCAACGAAGAGCAGTTGACCATGCGGGCCACCGCGGCGCTGCAGCAGGCCCGCAGCTCCGGTGGCAACACCGTCTCCTTCTGGAGTGGAGCCGGGGCCTGAGCCTGGAGGGGCCGGACGCTTGCAGATCGAAGGGCCGAGGATGCTAGGAACCCAGCCAGAAACCCCTCGGTCGCCTCGCCGG
>DCTU01000032.1:7530-20156 GCA_002329445.1 bacterium UBP9_UBA1432 | reverse complement strand
CCCTGGCTGGAAAGAAGCCGCCGGGTGGCCTGGATGTCCTCGCTGGCCACCGTCGAGACCGATGAGAGGACCTCCAGGGACCGCCGGGTCAGATCGCCCAGGTTCCCGATGGGCACGGCGACGAGGAAGAGCGTCCCGAACGGAGGGTCCCCCACGATCGGGCCCCTACAGCCAGGCCGCGTGATGGGCCTGATAGACGGGCAGTTCGGAGTCCTCGAAGAAGATGGGGATCTCGCGAGCGGCGCTCTCGGGCGAATCGGAGCCGTGCACCACATTGCGGTCCACCCTCTGGGCAAAATCCCCCCGGATGGTGCCGGGAGCGGCCTGGGTCGGATTGGTGGCTCCCATCATCGTGCGCACCACCTCGATCGCGTGGGCGCCTTGCCAGACCATGGCCACGATCGGACCCGACGTCATGTACTGCAGCAGAGGAGGATAGAAGCTCTTGCCCACGTGGGGCTCGTACAGACGCTCGGCGCGAGCAGGCTCCATGGCCAGAAGCTTCAGGCCCGCCAGTTGCAGGCCCCGCGCCTCGAAGCGAGCCACGATCTGCCCGACCAGTCCCCGAGCCACGGCGTCTGGCTTGCACAGCACCAGGGTCCTCTGGATGTCTTCACGGTGATGGCTCATGACGAATTCTCCTCCACATCTGACGTGTGCCCCCAGGTGCGCCCGAAGTCCGGGACCGACCCGGGGTGAATCGACTACGGGGCCGAGAGCGGGATGCCTCGGACCGCTGCGACGAACTTGATCTTCTGGAACAGATCGGCCGCCACCCGTTCCCAGAGATAGCGGGACGCGGTCCGGCGCCCGTGCTTGCGCATCTCGGCCACCAGCGCCGGCGCCGAGCGCAAGGAAATGGTCGACTCGACGATCTCGCGGGGGTCATCGGTCTCGACCACCACGCAGTTGGAGAAGGTGCGAGCATAGTCCTCTCCGGTCGACCCGGTGAAGACCAGGCCTCCGCAGGCCATGACCTCCAGTCCCACCAGACCGAAGGGTTCGTTGCCCGAATTGGCCAGCACCGCGTCGGCACCGGCGTACAGGACCCGCATGAAGTCCTCGTGGACGTAGAAGCACATCTCCAGGACATCGGCCTCGGCATGGCGGGCCATCTCGTCGAAGACTTCCAGCGCCGAGGCCCGGGAGGAGAGGCGCAACTCGGCCCAGGACAGACCCTGGCGTCGAGCCTCCTCCCGGACGGCCTCCCGGTGGGGCTCGCTGCCTCCCCGGGCCAGCAGGCGAGGCTGCAAGCCTCGGCGCTTCAGCTCACCCAGGGCCTGCATGGCCATGACCCAGCGCTTGTCGGGATCGTAACGACCGACCTTGGTCAGCAGCAGGTCGGGGAAGATCTCGCGCAGGGCCCGGGTCTGGGCCTCGGGAACCGGCGCCAGCCAGCGATCGGGGATCCCGTTGGGGACCACCATCGGGTTGACGCCCCATAGCCACATGCGGTGTTTCATGTAGCGACTGACCGTGGTCAAGCCCGCCACCTGCTGCAACCCCGACCAGTCCACCCCGTCGAACCCGAAGAGGTTGTTGGCGTTCCACAACACCAGGGCGTGGTGTTCCAGCCCTCTTTCCGCCAGAAGCCGCCCCAGGTTCAGCACCGCGGGGACGGTCTGCCACTCTTCGGCCAGGAACACCGTGGAGAGCCCCTTCTCGGCCGCCGGCGCCACCAGGTTTTCGACCAGCCAGGGGGGCAGGGAGCTGGCGTAGTCGGCCACCTTCTCGGCCTCTCCGTCGTAGACCCCGCGGGGATGGCGCGCGCTGAGCCACTGTCCCCAGCGATGCAGGACCAGGTTTCCCTGGAAGCGGGTTTCGCGGGCGGGCAGTTCGGGATCGCCCACGAAGAAGAGGTGGGTGGGAAACCCCAGGTTGGCGAGACACTGACACAGCTCGGTGGCCCGGACCCCCAAGCCGCCCGCCGAGGCATACAGGTCGGGGCCTTCCAGCGACAGCATGGCGAACTGGACGCGCTCCAGACCCATCAACCGCAGGTCGAGGATCTTCGACCTCTGCGCATGCAGATGAAGCCTGGCCGCGGGGCGGGGGGATCTGCGCGGGGGCCTGGACATGGCCGCCTGCGTTCTTCTCGGAACCCCTGGAATCCTGCGTCAGCAGGCCGCCCGGGGCGGAGTGGAAGGATTCCCCGGAGTCCTCCCAGAAAACGCGGACCACATCCCAGGATCGACGAAGCCCGCTCCCACCTCCCCGCGGGTCCGACGGAGCCCCCCCCGATGCGATTCCCCCTTGGTTTCACCCTGGCCCAGGCCCGCTATCAGGCGGCCATGAAGAGGCAGGGCCGCAAGCGCTATCCCACGGTTCTGATGCTGGAGCCCCTGTATACCTGCAACCTGGCCTGCCGCGGCTGCTCGACCGAGCGTCATACCGGCAAGCTGTCGGATCGCCTCTCGCTCGAGCAGTGCCTGAAGGCCGTCGACGATTCCGGGGTTCCCATCGTCTCGGTCTGCGGGGGGGAGCCCACGCTCTATCCCGAGCTTCCCGAGCTGGTCTCCGCCCTGATCGAGCGAGACAAGTATCTGATCCTGTGCACCAACTCGCTGATGTTGCAGACCAAGGTCTTCGACACGATCCCGCCGGATCGGCACCTCTTCATCAACGTGCACCTGGACGGGATGCGCGAGACCCACGACTTCGTCTGCAACCGCCCCGGGGTCTGGGACCACGCCATCGCCATGATCAAGCAGAGCAAGCAGCTCGGCTATCAGACCTGGACCAACACGACCATCTTCAAAGAGAGCCGAATCGAAGAGTTCGAAGAGCTGTGCGACCTTCTGACCTCCCTGAGGGTGGACGGCATCCTGGTCTCGCCGGGCTATCAGTACGAGAGCGTCGAGGAGGATGTCTTCCTGAACCTCGAGCAGACCCACCAGAAGTTCCGTCGGGTCCTGGAGATCTCGCACAAGTACCGCCTGACGTCCACGCCGGCCTTCCTGGAATTTGCTGCCGGCCTGCGTGAGCTGGACTGCTCGCCCTACTCGACGGTGAACTACAGCCCCCTGGGCTGGAAGGCCCCCTGCTACCTCCTGGACGAGAAGTACTACCAGGACTTCCAGACCTTCTGGAAGGACGTGGACTGGGCACGGTGGGAGTCCCGCAAGGATCCCCGCTGCGCCAACTGCAAGATGCACTCCGGATTCGAACACAGCGCCGTGCAGGCGGCCATGGGGAACGTCAAGGACATGCTCAAGATGGCAGCCTGGCAGATCACCGGCTGATCTTGCGCGAAGCCCTGGAAATCCTGACGCTGGCTCCCCGGGAGTGGCCTGCCCTCTTCCGGGTGCCCCGCCTCTGGAAGGTGGAAGCCCTCTTCGGTGCCTTCTACCTTCTGCGGCTGCCCTCGTGGGATATCTGGCTGCAGACGCGTCATCTGTCCCGCCCCAAGGAGGACTTCCGCTTCGGAGAGACTCCCTACTCCGCCGGCCTGGAAATCCTCCAGGAAGCCCGAGTCGGCCCTCACGACGTCTTCTACGACCTGGGCGCCGGCAAGGGCAAGATGACCTTCCTGGCAACCCTGGCCACAGGGTGTCGGGCCGTCGGGATGGAGATGCTGGCCAGCTACCCGCTGATCGCCCGGCGGATCGTCGGAGCCCTGCGGCTGGAGGGCCGAGCCGAGTTCCAGCACGCAGATTTCCTGAAAGCCGACCTGGGAGAGGCGACGGTGCTGTACGCGGCCGCCAGCAGTTGGTCCCAGGCCACCCGAGAGCTCTTGTTGGAGCGAGTCGCCGGGTTGACGCCGGGCACCCGCTGGATCNNCGGTGGGTTGGGAATGTCGCCATCCGGCCCTGGAACTGGTCTCGGCGCGCCGGTTGTTGTTCAGTTGGGGACGGGACAACGCCTGGTTCTACCGGGTCCGCGCTTCAGAGAGGGCGCATCCGGCCATCGCGGAGAACCCGGAAGGTCCGACCTCCCCACCGGACGGTGGTTCCGACCAGGGATGAGACCCACAAGACCAGGTAGAGCACGTCCTTCAGCGGGGCCGTCACCCCCCAGATCGCGGCCGGGGTGCCGGACAGACTCCGCCAGACGGAACAGGCCGTCAGCATCCTCAGGCCCAGCCAGCCGCCCAGGACCCCCCAGCCGAGAGGTGACAGGCCGGTGCTGAGCAGGAAGCCCAGGCTCCAGGGCAGCCCCTGGGTCACCAGGAAGGCCGCGTGCCCGGCCGGGCGACAGATCCTGTAGGTCCGCATCCAGCGCACCTGGTGCCAGAAATAGTCCGAGAAGCGGGGCCGGCCGACCAGGTCCTCGACTACGACGCCGGCCAGCGCCACCTTCCAACCCGCCTGGGCCACCCGATGGCCCAACTGGTAGTCATCGGCCAGGTGGTCCTGCAAGACCGACATCCCGCCCACCTCGTCCAGGGCCTCCCGGCGCACGGCCATGGTGGCCCCCAGGGCGAAGGACAGGCCCTCGACCCGTCGGGCCACCAGGACCGAGGCGCTGAAGTCGGCGTCGGAAAGCCCCTCCAGGGCGGCAGCCAGACCCGAGACCCGGCCGACGGCGTACAGACAGGTGACCAGACCCACCCGGGGGTCTGCAAAAGGCTGGACGACCCGCCTCAGATAGCCCGCCGGAGCCCGCATGTCGGCGTCCGAGAAGACCAGGAGTTCCTTCTCGGCGTGCTCCACGCCCAGGACGCAGGAAGCCACCTTCCGATTGCTGCCGGGGCCCCCTCCCACGACCAGGCGCAGAGGAACCCGGGGATGGGCCCGGGCCAGCTCCTCGAAGAGGGACGTCAGCTCCTGGGAGGACTCCCGGCGGACCAAGAGGACCTCGTGGGAGCCGGGATAATCCTGGGACAGAAAAGAAGCCAGGGCCTCCCGCAGCTCTCCATCCAGACGATGGATCGGCTTGATCTGCGAGACCGAGGGCCACAGACGCCTGCGGGCAGCCTGCCAGGCGCCGCTCCCGCTGGGTTCGGCGCCGAGGCGATCCCGAGAGGCCTCGGCGCGGACGAAGTGACGGGTCAGCGCCCAGGCCAGCAGATGATACAGACAGGCCGCCAGCACCAGGCCCGCCAGCGCAGCCTGGAGCAGGAGCACTTCAGCTCTCCCGGACCATTTCGGGCAGGAGCAGGTCGAGGAAGCGGACCAGCACCCGGCCGATATCCCGGGTGGTCTTCTCCATGGCCATCAGGCGGGCCATCAAGCGCGGGTTGAGCAGACCCTTCATGAAGATCTTGAGGCGTTGGGGCTGCCCGGAGGAGTCCATGAAGCGGTTGAAGTCCAAGGGCAGGTCCTCGTGCACGGTATCCGAGATCACCCGAACGGCGCACCAGGGGATGCCGGCCTCCTCGGCCACCCCCGCCACGGCGCTGGACTCCATGTCCACCGCCTCCGCACCACTGGCGGCCGCTTCGGCCTTCTTGCGGGCCGCCGTGGTCAGCACCTGGTCGCGAGACACCAGGACGGCTTCGGCGCAGCGGTAACCCTTGATGGTGGTGCCCTTCTCGGGGATCCTGCCCAGCTCGTGGAACTCGACGGCAACCCGCTGGGCCACGGCCAGGACCCGGGGGTCGACCACGAGGGGTTCACCGCCGGTCAGGATCTTGGAGGCCACCAGGATGTCGCCGGTCTGCTGGCCCGGGACCAGACCCCCGCACATCCCCACAGAGAGCAGAATCCTGGGGTTCTGACGTTCGACCAGCAGTCGAGCGGCCTCGCGGGCCCGGTCCAGACCAGGACCACACTGGACCATCGCCACCTCGCGGCGGGCCATCGGCCCGCGCCAGAAGGGGAAGCGCCCCAGGTGTCCCCGAGTACGGGGCAGCAGGCTGGTCAGGATGGCCTGGGCCTCCTCTCCCACCGCCACGACCAGACCCACCGGTCGGGTCGGGCCGCTCAGATTCAGGCTCATCTTGTTCTCCTCCTCCGGGAATGGCGCGCGCTTCCAGTCATCGGGTCACGGCCCCGGGCAACCCGCGAACCGGGCGCAGGCGCGGAGGCACCGGGGCGTGACCGTGGTCCACGAACCAGCGCACAGCGCGCTCCAAGGCCGGGCGGACCGGCCCTGGAGCATAACCCAGCTCGGAGCGGGCCCGACCCCAATCGAACCACATCCGCTTGCACGCCATCCGGACGCCTTCCAGCGGCACCCTCGGCTCGCGCCGCAGGAGGCTGGCATTGAAGAATGTGTCCACATGGGCGATGCAACTGGCCAGCCACAAGGGGATCTCGAACCCGGGGGCGGGCAGTCCTGTGATTTCCGCCAACGTGTCCAGGATCTCCTTCAGGGTCATGTCCTCGCCCCCCAGGATATAACGCCTTCCCGGCGTCCCCCGCCGGGCCGCCAGCAGGTGCCCTCGGGCCACGTCCTCGACGGGGACCAGGTTCAGGCCGGTCTGAACGTAGGCCGGCATCCGCCCGTTGAGGAAGTCGGTCAGGATGCGACCGGTCGCGGTGGGTTTGAGGTCGCCGGGGCCAACCGGCGTCGAGGGATTCACCACCACGATGGGGTCCCCTTCGGCGGCGAAGCGCATCGCCACCTCTTCGGCCAGGAACTTCGAGCGCTTGTAGTGCCCGATCATGTCCTTGAGGCAGACCGGGGTCTCTTCGTTTCCCGGGCTGCCGTCTTCAGGGATGCCCACGGCGGCCACCGAGGAGGTCACGACCACGCGCTCGACGCCCTCCTCCCGGCAGGCCCTGAGCAGATTCTCGGTCCCGTCCACGTTGACCCGGTAGAGTTCCTGAGGATCCGGAGTCCACAGCCGATAATCCGCCGCGCAGTGATAGACCTGCTGGCACCCGCGCACGGCGCGCTCCAGGGAAGGGGCCTCGCGCAGGTCTCCCGGCGTGCACACCACGTCCAGACCGGTCAGGTTGTCGGGAGGAGATGTGGGGCGCACCAGCACCCGGACCTCCTGGCCTTCCTCGAGCAGAAGACGCACCAGGTGGCTGCCCAGGAAACCGCTGCCGCCCGTGACCAGGACGCTCATCGGCTGCTCGAGTCTGGCATGGAAGACACGGGGAAACCTCCCGAAACGGATGGGTTCGCTGCGTTCTCGTCGGACGGCGGCGTTCCTGCCGGGGCAGGAACCCGGGGGTGAGACGAGTATCCCCCACACACATGACCACCCTGGAATCCAACATGTCCATTCCAGAACTTGCGGGCGTCTCCTCGCCGTGACGTCCCTCGTCGCTTCGTACGCGTGGTGTCGCCACCTGACCAGGGACCGTGCCCGCAACTTCTACTACGCCATCCGCATGCTGCCCGCCGCCCGGCGGGACGCCATGTGCGCGGTGTATGCCTTCTTTCGCGAGTGCGACGATCTGTCCGACGAAGGCCAGGCCGACCAGCGTCGCGAGAGGCTGGAGCGCTGGCGCAAGGTCGTGCGGGGTGCTGAACCGGACTCTCCCTCGCCGGGGCTGGAGGCCTTCCGGGACGCCGTCCAGCGCTACGGGATCCCGGTGCGTCACTTCTCGGACCTGATCGATGGAACGCTGATGGACCTGGATGACACCCGCTACGAGACCTTCCAGGACCTGTACGGCTACTGCTACCGGGTGGCCTCCACCGTCGGCCTGGTCTGCCTGCGGATCTTCGGCTTTGACGGAAGGCCGGAGACCGAGAAGATGGCCGAGCATCTGGGAATCGCCTTTCAGTTGACCAACATCCTGCGGGATGTGGCCGAGGATGCTGCGATGGGGCGGGTCTACCTTCCCTCCGAGATCCTCTCGGAGTTCGGGATGTCGCCCCAGGACCTGCTGGCAGGCCAACCAGGACCGGCCTTCGGAGACCTGATCCACCACCTGGCCGGACGTGCCCGACACTATTACGAGCTGGCCGAAGACCTGCCTGGACGGATCGACCCCTGCAGCCGCCCGGCCCTGCTGGCCATGCGGGGGATCTACCGCGGCGTCCTGGAGAAGGTCGAACGCCTGGGAGCGGACGTCTGGCGGGAGCGGGCCCGTCTGAGCCTGGCCGAGAAGCTGTTGATCGTCCTGGTGGCCTGGTTGGAGGGGATCCGCTGCCAGGTGCGCCAGTTCCTGGAGCGCCTGGCCCGATGAGGCTCCCGGCCCGCCGGATCAAGACGCTGGTCCTCATGCTCTGGGCCATGGCGGCCTGCACCTTCGGGGACATCCTGCTGGCCCAGGCCATGAAGTCCTTGGGCGAGGTCCGCTTCGAAAGCCTGCCGCAGGTCCTGGACCTGGGAATTCTGGTCTTTACCACGGCGCGGGTCTGGATGGCCATCGGCCTCTTTGCCGTGTTCTTCTTCCTGTGGATGACGGTCCTGTCCTATGAGGACCTGTCGTTTGCCCTTCCCCTGACGGCCCTGACCTACCTCTTCAACGCCCTGCTGGTCGGCCCGTTCCTGGGCGAGGTCGTCAGTCCGCTGCGCTGGGCAGGCACCCTGCTGATCGGAGTGGGAGTCGTCCTGGTGACCGCCAGCGGAACCCACCCCCCGATCGCCGAACAGCGGCCAGAACCGGCCACCGATCCCTGAGCTCAGGCCAGACACACGAAGTCCCGGCCTTCGCGATGCCCCCGCTCGGCAAGGAGCGCACGGATCTGCGCCCGGGCCTGAGGGTGGCCCACGGTGGACAGCAGCAGGAACTGGCCCGGGGGTGGCGCCTGCTCGGGTCCCAAGACCGGCAGCCCGGAGATCTTCTGCCCGCGGCGAGCGGGATGGGAGTCGATGAAGGCCCGGGCCGTCCTGCCGCGGGCCGCCAGTTCCCGAGCCAGGGCCTTGCCGTTGGGTCCGGCCCCCCAGAGCATGAAGGGCTGGATGCCGGCCAGCCGCGTGCGCAACAGGAAGTCCAGCTTCACCTCGCGGAAGCGATCCCGCCCACAGCGAGGATCGGTCCGGGTCACTCGCAGCGGAGCATCCCGCCAGAACAAAAGGACCTCCGGCACCTTCCCGAAGCGAGCTCCGCCCTCGTGAAGGCGCAGCCACAGGTCATAATCCTCGGGCCCGCGGCTGTCGCGATAGCCCCCGACGGCCTGGATGGTCGCGCGGCGGAAGACCACCGAGGGATGCACCAGGGGGCTTTCGACCAGGAGATCCCGCTCCATGGTCTCGGGTTCCACCAAAGAATTCAACCAGGATTCGTAGCGCGCCATGCCAGCGGTCCGGGTGCGCGCCGGAAAGATGCGCACCCGGCTTCCCACCACCGCGATGTCGGGGTGGGTTTCCAGGAAGAGGACCTGCCGGGCCAGTCGGTCCGGGTGCGCGATGTCGTCGGCATCCATACGGGCCACCAGTTCCCCTCGACACTCCACCAGGCCGGCCTGCAGGCTGGCCACCAGGCCCTCGTGAGCTCGGGGCAGCACCCGGATCCGCGGATCCCGGGCGGCGGCGGCGCGGGCCAGCGCCAGGCTCTGGTCGCTCGAGCCATCGTCCACCAGCACCAGCTCCCACTCGCGCCAGGTCTGCCAGGCGATGCTGCGCAGAGCCGCCGGAAGGGTCTCGGCGCCGTTGAAGACGGGGAGAAGGACCGAAACCCGAGGCGTCAAGACGGCTGGATGGCCTCGAGAAAGCGCTCGTATTTGGTCTGCCGCTGCTCCTCCAGGGCCACGCCGGCCTGGTCCGCCAGGCCTGCCAGGAGCGCGCGCACCTCTTCAGGCCGGGGGGTCTCGACTTCAACCTCCCAGTCCTCGCGGCCGCCGGGGAAGCGGGTCCGGTCCAATTCCAGGATGTCGCCGTTGGACAGTCGGTAGCGCGCCCTCAGATTGTGGACCTCCCCCGAGACCGACAGGTCCCCCACCACACCGTCGGCGCGCAGCGCCCGAAGAGGGGCGAGCGGTTCCAATCCCGGGAGGTCGGCCTGCGACCAGCCGGCCTCCGGGTTGGCGCATAGAACCGCCTCCACCTCGCGGGCTTCGAAGTAGCCCGCCTGGACCTGAAGTCCTCGCTTGTAGGTCAGGATCCAACGCCCTTCTTCGCAGCGCAAGCGCACCATGCTGCGCCCCGAGGCCACCTGATGGTCCGTCGTCTCGAGGTACAGGTTCACCTGCTGGACGGTCTCGAAGGGCAGGCCCAGAGCCATGCCCAGGCGCTGGGCCGCCTCAGCCCCCTCCAGCCGCATCTTCAGTTCGCGCTCGACCTGGCTCACGAGAAGAGCTGGTGCACGTAGTGGTCCATCTGACGCTTCCACCACGGCCAGTCGTGACTCACGTCATGCCCCCACAGGTCGAAGTGATGCCGGATCCCCGCAGAAGAGAGGACTTCGTGAAGCTGTCTGGACCAGTGGACGCGTTCCCAGGCGCCTTGCCCGCAGATCACGTGGATGCTGCACTGGTCCAGCTCCCCCCGCAAGAACGGGTCCTGCAGGTTGGGCAGATAGCACACCGGGTTGTGGTAGTAGCAGCGGTCGTCGAAGTAGCCGTCCAGAAAGCTGCTCACGTCGTAGATGCCGCTCATGCAGAGGCACCATCGAAATAGGGTGGGGTGACGGAAAAGGGTATTGGCGGCATGGTAGGCGCCGAAGGAAGCTCCGGCGGTGGCCAGGGGGAGACGCCCCTGGCAGTGCCAGTAGATGAACGGGACCACCTCGTGCAGGACGTAGCGGTCATAGAGCTCCTGGCGCCAGACACGCTCCCCCGGCCCGACGCTTCGGTCCAGCCAACTGGCCGCGTTGTTGCTGTTGACCGAGTAGATCTTGATGCGCCCGGCCTCCAGGTGGTGGGCCAGGGCGTCGATCATCCCGAAACGCTCGAGCTCCTCGTAGTCCGCCGAGGCGGTCGGGAAGAAGAGGATGGGCACGCCCCAATGGCCATACACGGCCACCGACATGGTGGTCCCCAGATGATGACTGTAGGGATGATGCTTCTCGACGTGCACGAGGCCTCACTTCTCGGCCAGCGGAGCTGCGCGTGCGGAGGGCCGCCGGGCGTTGCTCGGCCAGAGAATACAACATGGCGCCGTCGGGCGCCATGCAGGGGGATCGCGAAAGCCATCCCCCGAGCTCCGGGGGAGGAAGGCCTACAACTCGTCGTTGACGGCCTGGCGTGCCTCCTCACCCTTCAGCCAGAACTCGGGGTGGGTCTGGCAGCGCTCGAAGCCGGGACAGGGCAAGCACCGCTTGGTGCGCATGTTGATCTCGCGAATCCGCCGATCCCGGCACTGCGGATCGAAGAAGTCGAATTGGTCGAAGTTTCCGGTAAGGTATTCTTCCTTGAACTGCGGCATGAGCCGTTTCCTCCTGCGCCTGCCCGGCCGACCCGGGGGTCCCACCGCTTCTAGGGGACCGGGTAGACTCCTCCAGGTAAATCGCCCGCTAGTATAGCGGACTCCAAGCCGCCCCGTCCAGCCTTCCTGCGCAGAAACACGCAAATCCCAGGAGGCGCGGGAGGGGTCCTTCAAGAGCCCACCCGCGCACGGGCTGGGCTCTTCGCCAGATCGCGGCGCCGGATGCTGCCGACCAGCGCCTGCCCCAGCTTCCAGGCCCGGTCGCGATAGGCGGTCCGGAGCCCCGCGACCGAAACGGCCCCGGCGTAGAGCGTGCCGACCACCCGGGCATTGAAGGCGCAGCGGGCCAGCTCGGCGATTTCGCGCGTGGTGGTGTCGCAGAGCAGCGCCAGCCAGGGCGGGACCACTCCCGAGGTCACCACAGTGGCCGCAAACCTCGCCTTGTCGGTGAAGCGCGACTCGGGCGGTCCGACCATCCACAGGAAGCGCCCACAGCGACCCGCAGTGTAGCAGCAGCGTTCGGCGAAGGTCTTGAAGCGGGCGTTGGCATGACCGGAACTGACCGGCGTCGCGAAGATGTAGCCGTCGGCCTGTCTCAACCGCTCGAGGAGCCCTGGCATGTCGTCCGCCTGCACGCAAGGCCCGACGGGCGACTCCCGGTCGCGGAAACAGGTCATGCAGAAACGGCAATAGCCGATCTGTCGATCCTCCAGGCGAATCTCTTCGACGCTGGCCCCGGCTGCCCGCGCGCTCTGGGCGACGAGGTCCGTCAAGGTGGCCAGCGCCCCCGTGCTCTTGGGATTCGAAGTCAGGACAAGGATCTCCATGATGCCCCCCTCTCCCAGGCTTTCGGGCCTCCAGGCGCGAAGATCGGATCGCCTGGAAGCCCTCCCTGACCGCAGGATCTTCTCCTGCGCGCGGATCCATCCCTGGTTCGCCGACCCGTGGGAGATCGCAGGAGATGGGAGGTTCCAGCCGAACGCCCATGAACCCGGTTCCAGACCTCGCCAACCTCCCACTGCGAGGCCCGAGCCTGGACCGGAGGGTACAGGAGGAAGCGGCACATGATCTTCAACCTCTTCAAGAAGAAGAAGGGCGGCCTGAAGCTGAGGCCCAAGCAGGAGGTGGAGATCGAATTCCTGTCCGACGAGTCGGACGGCTACGAATGCCATTTCACCCGAATCCTGGACATCCAGCGCAAGAAGGTCATCCTCAAGGCCCCGGGCACCGAGCGCCGTCCCATCCGGATGATCCCCGGCCAGCAGGTCACGATCACGACCCTGGACGAGAACGTCCTGTATGCCTTCCAGGCCACGGTCCTGGATGCTACCGAACGAGAGTTCGACATCACGCCGCCCACCAACGTCCACGAGGAAGAGCTGCCCGCCCGGGACGAGAACTTCCGGCTTGAGGTCCCGATCACCGTGGAATATCGGGCCATGAACACGGCCCACACCCAGGTGGCCCAGACCTT
>DCTU01000032.1:0-7433 GCA_002329445.1 bacterium UBP9_UBA1432 | reverse complement strand
GACATGTCCGAGTCCGACCGGGACACGATCCTGCGCTACGCGATCTACTCCCGGCGCCGACAGGAACGCCAACGCGACCGGGGCGACGGCGAGGAGCCCCCGCGCTGAACCTCCGGGTTCCAGCCCATCTTGAAGAGAGCCCCGGCCTGGGCTCTCTTCAAGATCCAGGCCCCCCGCGGATCCGGCCCGAAAGGTCGCCGGCGGAAGCAAGCGAAGGGGCCCCCTCGGGCATCCTGCCCGGTCAGCCCCCAGGACGACGCGTCTCAGGAACAAAGGAGAGCCTCTCGTGTGCGGCATCGCTGGTATCGTCTATGACTCCCGTGGGGCAGACGGCCCCGACTGGGTCGGACTTCGAACCTCCCTGGAGGGGGTCTCGAACGCGTCGACAACCCCCGAAGCCCCTCCCGACGACCTTCTGGACAACCTGGAAGCCGCCATCGTCGGACTGCGCGAGTTGGGCGCCATGGAGTCCCTGTGGCAGAACGGGAGCCTGGTGGACCTGCTGGCCCGAGGAGCCCGCGACCTGGTCGACTGGGAATCCCGCAGTCGCGCCGCGGTGCTGGACCCGACCCGGCCCACCCCCACCAACCTCTTGGAGCGCTGGAACTCGCTGTGGGTCCGCTGTCGAGACCTGGCCTGGACCCTGGAACGGGACGTCCTGGGGTGCCTGGACCGGGTTCGGACCCTCCTGCCCGAGGGCCTGGCCCAGGACGAGCGCGCCCGCTACGAAGCCTGGAAGATGACGGCGGTGCTGGAGAACATCGGCCGCATGGAGGTTCGCGGAAGGGATAGCCTGGGGATCTCGGCTCTGGTCGCCTTCCAGGACGCCGATTCCTACCGTCGCTTCCTGGAACGCCTGGGCCAGGCCGGCCTCGAGCCGGAATGGTCTGAACGCAGCTCCGGCCGCGACCTGCTCAACCGTGCCATCCGAGTCGACGAGGTCTCCGACCGCCCCAGCCTTCTGTTCTCCTACAAGGTGGCTGAAGAGGTCGGCGCCCTGGGCGACAACGTGCACGCCCTGCGCCAGGAGCTTCGCGCCGACGGGTTGATGTGGGCAGCCTTCACGGCCCCCGGGACCACCACCAACACCTGGTCGCACACCCGCTGGGCCTCGAACGGCATCATCAGCCAGGCCAACTGCCACCCCGTCGATGAAGAGACGCTGAACGACCCGGCCTCGTGTCCCAACGCTCCCTGGATCACCGCCGCCCTCAACGGAGATGTCGACAACTACCAGGAGCTGGTGGCCCACCTGGAGCGCGAGACCGGAAGGCGCATTTCGCCCCGGATCACCACCGACGCCAAGATCATCCCCGTGATGGTCGACCACTATCGGCGCCAGATGGGCGACCTGGGCGCGGCCTTCCGACGGGCCGTGGCCGAATTCGAGGGGTCTACGGCCATCGTCATGCACTCCAGCCTGGAACCCGACCGGGTCTACCTGGCCCTGCGGGGCAGCGGTCAGTCCATGTTCGTGGGCCTGTGCCAGGGTGGCTACACCTTCGCTTCGGAGCTGTACGGCGTCGTCGAGCAGACGTCCCGATTCCTTCGCATGGACGGCACCACCGAGCGGGTCCCGGGCCAGCCGGAGACCGCCGGACAGATCCTGATCCTGGATCGCAAGGCCTCCGGAGGCCTGGAGGGGATCGAGGCCTGGTCGGTCGACGGGCACCGCCTGGAGCTTCACGAATCCGACGTGCGGGTGGCCGAGATCACGACCCGGGACATCAACCGCGGCCAGCACGAGCACTTCCTGCTCAAAGAGATCTTCGACGCTCCGGAGTCGGTGGCCAAGACGCTGCAAGGCAAGTTCATCCTGCCCGCGCAAGGGCAGGACGACGAAGTGACGGTCAACCTCGGTCCCGAGGTCTTCCCCACCCCCCTGGTCGAGAAGGTGAAGGCCCGGAAGATCCGGAGGGTCCTGCTCATCGGGCAGGGCACCGCGGCGGTGGCCGGGGCCGCCGTCTGCTCGATGATGGAGCGAAGCCTGAGCGGAGCCGGCATCGAGGTCCGGGCCGTGAAAGCCACGGAACTCTCCGGCTACGCGATGGAGCAGGACATGTCCGAGACCCTGGTCCTGGCGGTCTCGCAGTCGGGCACCACCACCGACACCAACCGGACCGTCGACCTGGTCCGCTCGCGAGGGGCGACCGTGATCGGGATCGTCAACCGCCGCAACTCCGACCTGGTCTACAAGGTGGACGGGGTCCTGTACACCAGCGACGGGCGCGACATCGAGATGTCGGTGGCCTCGACCAAGGCCTTCTACAGCCAGGTCGTGGCCGGCTACCTGATCGGCCTGCGCCTGGCCCTGCTGCTGGGGACCCTGAGCCATCGGGAGATCCGCCGCGAGCTTCAGGAGCTCGAGCGATTGCCCCAGAAGATGACCTCGATCCTCGAGACCCGAGGGCAGATCCGCGAGCTGGCCGAGCGCTTCGCCACCACCCGACGGGACTGGGCCGTGGTGGGAAGCGGATGCACCCGCGCGGCGGCCGACGAGATCCGCATCAAGCTCAGCGAGCTGTGCTACAAGTCGATCGCCACCGACTACATCGAGGACAAGAAGCACATCGATCTCTCCAGCGAGCCGCTGACCCTGGTCTGCGCGGCCGGTCTGTCGCTGATGGCCCTGCGCGACGCCGTGAAGGAAGTGGCCATCTTCAAGTCCCACAAGTCGATCCCCATCGTGATCTGCACGGAAGGCTTCGATGCCTTCGAGCCCTATGCGGCGGGCGTGGTCTACGTGCCGCGGGCCTCCGAGAACGCCTCGGTCCTCCTGAACACCGTGGTCGGACACCTCTGGGGCTACTACTGCGCCCTGGCCATCGACCAGGGAGCGGTCCGACTGCGCTCGGCCCGGGCCCTGGCGGTCCGCCACCTGGCCAGCGAGGCCGGACTGGCCCTGACTCCTTCCACCCTCAAGCAGCTCCTGACCATCGGGAGGGCCTTCCAGGACGACCTGAAGAACGGCCGGATGAACAGCTCGCTCTCGGTGGATTCGGGGGTGGCGCTCTCGCTGCTCTTCCAGTATTTTACGGGGGCCCAGCCGCTGCGCCAGCTCACCCAGGACTTCCAGAAGGAGGCCACGCGGGACAGCCTGGCCGACACCATGGTGGCCTGCCTGTCCCGGGCCATCCAGGAGCTCTCACGCCCCATCGACGCCATCAAGCATCAAGCCAAGACCATCACGGTCGGAATCTCCCGCTCGGACGAAGCCGTCGAGGGAGTCCTGTTCCAGGCTCTGCAGGAGCTCGAGGTGGCCCCCGAGGCCGTGCCCTACCGCGACCTGGCCTTGATGCGGGCCCTGGCCCCGGCCCTGGAGTCGGTGGCCGGCGCCACGGTCTACGAGGTCGAGGGCCTGGGAGCCCTGGGCGACGTCGGCCCCGAAGCCCGCATCCGGGTGCTGCGCAAGACCGGAATCGCAGCCAACCTGCGCTCCCGGGCCGACCTGGGGCATCCCCTGGTGGGCACCAAACAGCGCGTGGTCAGCACCCGGACCACCTACGTGGGGCGGGGACGGAACGACAACCGGCCCCTGATGATGGTCCCGGTCCTTCCCAGTGGCCAGGTCGAACACCTGGTTCTCCTGCACCTGCGGTTCGTCGAGGATCTCCCCTCCGAGGCCAAGCTTCAGCTCCTGCGGGACCTCTCCAACCGCTACGAGGACCTCAAGAGCCTGGTGGAAGAAGCCAACCTGATCTGGCGGGACGACTTCGTGAAGTCCCTGAAGGTCGAGGACCTGGTCACCCTGCCCGTGGACGACCTGGCCGAGCGGGTCCTCAACCTCAGCGCACTGCGGGCCTGAGCCCGCCGTTCAGGGTTTTGGGGATGCTCCGGGGACGGGCGACGCCTGAGCGGGGGCGCCCGTCCCGCCGGGCACGCCCCCGTCGGGGAGAGGCAGTGGCGCCTCGAAGCCGGCCTGACCGTCAGGAACCAGGCGGGGGCGCCAGATCCGGCTCTTGCGGTCCGAGAAATGCACCACCTCGATGTTCTGCCCTTCCAGGCGGACCACCACCGACCAGGCCGTGCGGTCATCGGCCAGGACGGTCCGCCCCGTCGCCAGATCGACCAGCGTGGTCCCCTCGACGCGACCGGTGCCGGTGACCACCGTTCCAGGAGGCACCTGGCCTGCAGCCGCCGGCACGATGTTGCCCGCAACCTGAATCCGGGCCACCTCCAGATCCGCC
Source organism: bacterium UBP9_UBA1432 (assembly GCA_002329445.1). Lineage (GTDB taxonomy): Bacteria > Vulcanimicrobiota > Xenobia > Xenobiales > Xenobiaceae > Xenobium > Xenobium purgamenti. Next base: position 3,246 of record DCTU01000032.1, on the reverse strand, counting down.
TCCCGGCGGATGTCGACCAGGGTATAGCGGAGCCGGTGCTGCAGTTGGATCGGCGTCTCCTTGAGCAGGCCGGACGCGACCGCAGACTGCCAGCGCCCCGTCCAGGTCGCGCCGGGCCGGACCCGGGCGCGGGGGAGCTCGGGCCAGAAGGCGGCCAGGAGTTCGCTGAAGCGTCCCTCGTCCAGGACCCGGGAAGGCTTGCCATCCCGGCCCAGCGCGTACTGCTTCGCCAGCAGCACCATCTGCTGGGCGCACTGGGCGATGGTGCAGGCGTTCATGCCAAAGCGCTCCTTGGTATCATTGGTGCCCAGCATGATGACCACCAGATCCAGCGGGTTGTGGCTCATCAGACAGGGCGGCAGGTATTTCATGCCGTTTTTATGGCCGCCCTCGGTGGGATCGTCGTGAATGAAGGTGCGGCCGTTGAGCCCCTCCTCGATCACCGCGTAGCCGTCGCCCAGCATCGCCCCGAGGCGCCTTGTCCAGCGGGTTTCATCGTCAAAGCGGCCGGTTTCAAAATCGTAGCCATAGGTATTGGAATCGCCAAAGCAGAGAATGCGCCGTTTCATTTCAATCCCTCCTGCCGCATTATACCATAATCTGCCCGGGATGTGGTATACTGAAGCGACGAAAAGGGGCGGTGGCATGGATTTTCCATCGGAGTGGCTGCGCAATATGGAGCGGCTGCTGGCGGGCGAATACGGCGCGTTTCTTGAGGCCATGGCGGCTGAGCCGGCCCTGTCGCTCCGGCTCAACGCGCTGCGCCCCGGGGCGGCCAGCGACCGGGCGGGAGAGGCGATCCCCTGGTCGCCCTGGGGGCGCTACCTGCGCGAAGGGGACGACGTGAAGACCGGCCGGGACATTTCCCACGCGGCGGGGGTCTACTACATGCAGGAGGCCAGCGCCCAGGCGCCCGCGGAGGGGCTCGCGCCGCAGCCGGGCGAGGTGGTGCTGGACCTGTGCGCCGCGCCGGGAGGGAAGGCGTCGCAGATGGCGGCGCGGATGGGCGGCCGGGGCGCGCTGGTGGCCAACGAGATCGTCCTCCCCCGCGCCAGGGCGCTGTCCGGAAACCTGGAGCGGTTGGGCGTCACAAACGCCGCCGTGGTCAGCGAATCTCCGGAGAGGCTGGCGGAGAAGTGGCCGGAGGCCTTCGACGCGGTGCTGGTGGACGCCCCCTGCTCCGGCGAGGGCATGTTCCGAAGGGACCCGGACGCCCGCCGCGCGTGGACGCAGGACAGCCCCCGGGCCTGCGCGGTCCGGCAGGCGAAAATTCTGGCGTCCGCGCGGCGCATGGTCCGGCCCGGCGGGCGGCTGGCCTACGCCACCTGCACCTTTAACGATGTGGAAAACGAGGGCGTGGTCCGCGACTTTCTGGGGGCAAACGGGGATTTTGCGCCGCTGGATTTTGACCTTCCCGGCGTTGGGCGCTCGGAGGGGGGCATGCTGCGGCTGTGGCCCCACCGCCTTCGGGGCGACGGCCACTTTGTGGCGCTGATGAAGCGGGAAGGGGATGCCGCGCCCCGGGTGCGCCGGGAGGGGCCGGGCCTCTCCGCCGCGCGGATCGACGATCTGCCGGGGCGCTGGGTCCGGGCGCTCGAGGGCTGTGTGATCGAGGAGCGGGCGGGGGTCCTGGAGGCGCTGCCGCCCGAAATGCCGGATCTGGACGGGCTTCGCGTCATCCGGCGGGGACTCCGGCTGGGCGGGGGCCCGCGGCGGCATGCGCCGCCCGATCACGCGCTGGCGATGGCCTTCGGGCCGGAAGGCTTCGACCGCCGGGCCGAACTGGACGATGGGGCGGCGCGCTTGTTTCTGGCGGGGGAGGCGATGGCGCTGGACGCGCCGGACGGCTGGACCCACATAAGTTGGCGCGGCCATCCGCTGGGGTTCGGCAAGGTGAGCCAGGGCATACTCAAAAACCATCTGCCCAAGGGGCTCAGGTGGCGCTGACGGGCAAAAAAACGCCCCGGCGGGGCCGGAGTGGATGTTACTTCGCGTTTCTCCAGAAAAAGCGGGGGCGCCGGGCCTTGCTGCGCATCGCCTCCGCGCTTTCGTAGGCGGTCTGGTATTGGGCGTTGCCCGGCTGCTGCCGGGTGGCGATGCCGAAGTACAGCACGGCTTTTTCGACCTCTCCCAGCCGGAACAACACCGCGCCGAAGAGGTAATTCCACTCCGCGCTGCGGGTGGCCACCCGCATCAGCGCCTGGCGCGCGGCCGACAGCTGGCCCAGGCCCAGCAGCTTTCGCACGTCCTCCAGCTGTTCGCTCTCCGGCGAGATCTGGTCGAGCCGCCCGTGGGACGCGCACTGCTCCAGCGCCTCCTCGTAGGCGAGGTTGATCTGGATCATCCTGGACTCCGCCCACAGCCGCTCCGGGCCCTCGGCGAAGCGGTCCGGATGCCAGCGGCGGGCGAGATCCCGGTACGCGCGGCGAACGTCCACGGCGGACGAGCCCCGCTTGACGCCCAGCACTTCGAAGCAGTCGGCCATCCCCGTTCGCCTCCTTCCGCCTGACAATATAGGGGTATTATACCAGCCGCCCCCGCCCTTGTCCACCCCCCGACCGCAGACGGGACGCCTCGGCGCAAAATATTACAAAAGGGTTTCGATCGGCCACAAAAACGTAATACCACAACATATAGTATTCCCTTGCTATTTTACGCAGGGTCGTATACAATATATGTATTGAATCGGCACCGCATGCCGAATCGTTTTTTACGAAGGGCGTGTCGCACCGGATGAGGTCCCCCGATCGTAGAAGCAGGAAGGCCAAGCCCCGCGGAAGCCGCGCAAACAGCGCGGTTGTGCGGTGGCTCATTTTTTGCTTCCCGGCCGGGCTTCTGATGATGTGGAGCGACCGCTGCAGGTGGCCGCGCTACACCAAGATGCTGATTTCGCTGGGCTTCGCGGCGCTGCTCACGATGGTGCTGCTGCCGCAGACGATGCCGCCGGAGCGCGCCAGCGGCGGCGTGGAGATCGTGGGTCTGTCGCCCGCGCTCGAGGTGCAGGGCCCGCAGATGGACCCGGACGCCACCCAGTACGACGTGTACGTGCCGGTCTACCAGCCGGAGGCCACGCTGTTTGTGGAACCTACGCCCACGCCGGTGCCCGTCTACGTCTACTGCAACGACGGCGGCCAGTACTACCATACCAAGAACTGCCGCTACACCCGCACCAGCACGCCGAAGGTGACGCTGGGCCAGGCGGTGGCCGCCGGCTTCAAGCCCTGCCCCAAGTGCAAGCCGCCGATG
>DCTU01000298.1:2313-6043 GCA_002329445.1 bacterium UBP9_UBA1432 | reverse complement strand
CCTCCCGCCGCGCCCGGACTTCTTGCGGCGATAGAGGGTCTTGGGGTGCAGGTCCTGCCACTTCGGCCGACCCTGGGCCCGGAAGTTCTTGTCGAACTCCCGCATGGCCAGAGTCCCCAGGTTGATGAGGAGAGGCTTCAGGTCTTGGCTGGCATCCAGCAGGCCTTGCAGTTGCTTCTTGGCTGTGAACGAGTCCAGGTCGATGATGAGACGGGGCATCNNAGGACGAGTCAGCGAACTGATTGACCCTGCCGTAAGTCGTGGAGAGGATGCCCACCGGGCGCGCCTCCCCGGCCAGGACGGCCTGCTGCACCAGCTTGTCGCCCTGGTATTCACCGGCAGCGAGCAGGTCCAACAGGGCCAACGCCTGCTCACGCCAGGCCCGCGCCAGCCCGGACTCTTCATCGTTGACGGCTGCGGTCGCGGCCATGAGGGCCCGGGCCGCCGCCAGGTCTCCGGCCACCTGTTTGATGACTTCGGGCACCGGGTCGAAGGGCACCCGGTAGCGGACCGCCAGGCGCACGTCCACCTCGGCGTCCGCCGCCGCGATGGCTGAGGCCAGGATGGCGTCGCCCTGTGAACCTGCGGGGAAGCTCGCGATGCGGGTCGTCCGGACGTCCTGGACGGTGTTGTAGGCCACGGAGGCACCTCCAGAGGAGAGGGCCCCAGGGCAGGTCTCCCCACCCCGGGGCCGAGGAACTAGGCTTCGGCCTGGACGCGCATCACCACGATCCGCTCGGGGTGATAGATGACCGGCAGACCGAAGATGCCGTTGATGAGGTCGACGTGGGGCGGGGCATCCTCCAGCCCACGGTAGTCAGCCATCGGGAACTTCCCGCCGGAGGCGTTGTCGATGCCACCGTTGTGCAGGCTGGGGGTCGATGCCCACTCGCCCAGCGGCTCGGTGGAAGGGCCGCGCCCGACCAGGATGACCACGCCGTCGTCGATGAACTTCTGCAGCGTGCCGGCCTCGGCGTCGAAGTAGCCGCGGTTGTAGGTGTTCATGCTGGCCACCTCGCCAATCAGCTCGGCCAGCAGGGAGCCGACGTTGCTGGTCCCGACGCGGGTGACCGTGCTGGACTGCTTGACCAGTTCTCTGACGACCGAGTCCTGGGCCAGCAGCTTGGCGACGCTGCGGTTGTAATAGATGTCCACGGACTCAACGTCGGTGGCCTCGAAGCGGTCCAGGGCGTTCTGGATGTCGGCGATGGGGTCAGCGCCGGTCTCGCCCCAGTATTCGCCGTCGCCATCGGACACGTTGATCTTGTTGCCCGCGGGGATCTCGTAGTCGATGGTGCGGACCACGCCCTCATCGTTGATGGCAAGCTCGCCGTGCAGGGCGCGCCAGCGGGTGTATTCGATGAGGGACTCGACCCGCAGGTCAAGCTCCTGCATCTCGTGCATGATGAGCCGGCTGCCGGCGCGCTCGCGGTCCTGGGGGCCGACCCAGCGGGTCTTGATGAGGTCCCGCTCGCCGATGCGCTTCTTCTCGCGCCAGTAGCCCGGTCGGACCGTCTTGGTCGAGAGCTTGCGCGGGGCGACCAGGCGGGGGTCGGCGTCCAGAGAGGTGGCATGGGTGATGCCGTGCGCCGGGGCCAGGATGTCCCAAGTGATGGACGAGGGCGACTCGTTGAAGTCCTGGGTGTTCAGCGGGAGCAGGCTGGCACCGATGAAGAGTTTCGGATCGGGCTCCCACTCGCGGACCACCCGGGTGATGGCCTCGGTGGAGGGCCACCCGATATCGCTGAGATGGACCAGTTCAGACATGGTTGAACTCCTTTCGATTTCCCGGGTGGCCCGGGAGGTCGCCCCCGGAGGCCCTCTCAGGCGCTCCGGGGGCAGGCTGGTTACGCGTCGACGGTGATCAGCTTCCAGGCGCTGCCGTCCCAGACGGCCAGCTTGCCGGTCGCGGCCACGTAGCCGATGGCGGCCATGCCGGCGGGGACGTTGGCAGGCGTTCCGGTCGGGTCACCGGTGGCGATGATAGGGATGCACAGGAAACCGGCAGCGGCATCCTGGGCCACACCCGCCTGGGGGCCGGCCAGGACGTTGCCGTCCCCGCGAACTTCCAATGCCACCACGGGGGCGTTGTCGTCGGTTCCGGTGGCGCCGGGAGGGGCCGCCTTGACCTGGACCTTCGCGGTTCCGGTGCCGGTCGAAGACCCGGTTGAGAGCACCAGGTCGCCGCCGTCCTGGTCGGTCTCTCCGGCCAGGGGCGAGCCCGCGCTGAGGCTCAGATTACCCCCGGGCGAGAGGGGATCCAAATTCCGCTGCATGGAGATCCCGATGTCGCCAGCCCCGAGAATTTGGACAAAATCTCCCGGCTGCGGGTCGCATCCCAGGCCGATCGCATCGGACATGCTCTCGTCCACGACGATGCCGTGAGCACCGATGCGGACCCGGCCGAATCCAACCTGGTTGCTGGTGGAGCGCAGCTCGAGGTCGTCGCCCTCCTCGGTGCCACCGGTCAGGACCTGGCCGCCGGCGCGGCCCTCCAGGGCCGCATACTGCAGGTGGTCATCGTCGGCCAGGCCGTTCAGGTCGCCGTGAACGCTCGGGCCAGGCAAGCCAGGCTCACCCTGCGGTCCAGGCTCGCCTTGGGGGCCGGGCTCACCTTGCGGGCCAGGCGTCCCCTCGCCCCACCCGGCGTTGCCCTCGGCGTCGCAGGTCAACACCAGGCCGGGAGCGGCGCCGGTCGGCAGGACCAGGGCCTCGGTCTGGATGGTCCCGGCGATGTCCAGGATGTCCTCGGCCTCGTTGTAAGACGAGTTGCCGAACTTGATAAGCCCCTTCACCGCTTCGCTGGTGCTGGTGAGGGTCATGTCGTTTCCGTCGTGAATTGCGGGCATGTCTGTCCCCCTCCTAGAACCTGAAGATTCCGTTGGTCATGCTGATTCCGTGCAGGTCGGCAGCGGCAGCGGCATCCAGGCCGGTCAGCCTGGACTCGACGAACTGCCCGCCGATGTACATGGGCACCGGGATGGCGCGCCCCTCGGTGGCGGGGTCGGCGTTGACGGCGAGGATACCCTTGGCAACCTCGGACCCGTCAATGGCGTCGTCGTCATAGGCCACGGCCAGACCGGAAGCCTCAACGATGCCCAGGATGGTACCCGCCACGATGGCGGTCTGGGTGCTGGCCAGGGTGACGTTCGTGGTCGGGAAGCCGGCCTCGTCGCCCGAGGCGCGGATTTCGGCGGGGGTGTAGGTGGTGGTGCTGATTTCTCCCATGGCTCCTCCTTAAATGCTCAGGCCCGGCGTTACCGGGCCCGGTAGGTCTTGGGGTGGTCTCGGGCTATCGGGTCCAGCGCCCGTCCTCGCCCTTGCGGTAGCCGGCTTCCGCCAGGAGGGCCTCGGTCTGGGCCTGCGCCTGCTGCGGCGTGGTGTGCCCGTCCTGCTGGATGTTGGGCAGGCTCTTGCGCCCCATGGTCGCGTAGCCCGGAGACGCCTGCTTCAGCGCCACGTAAGCGTCGCGCTGCTCAGGCGCCAGGATCTGCACAAACTTCAGCTCTGCCTCGCTCATGGCGGGCGTGGATTGGCCGTTGCGAACGAACTCCGCCACCAGGTCGGTGTCCTCGCGCAGGCGGGCCACCTGTTCCTGCTTCTCGATCTGCGCGCGCAAGCGGGCGATTTCGGCCTCGTGGGCGGCCATGATGGCGTCGGCCTCGCTGGTGTCAGCCAGGGCCTTCTCTGGCTCCTGGACAGGCTCTTCGGTGGGGGCCTCCGCCGGTTC
>DCTU01000298.1:1609-2308 GCA_002329445.1 bacterium UBP9_UBA1432 | reverse complement strand
CGGCGGGGAAGGGGGTCACGCTGACCTCCTTCAGGCGTTTCTGGGGTCTCAGGTAGACCCCGGCGCTGAGCTTGCGCCACAGGCCGTCACTGACTCGGGTCACGGCCTCCTGGCCGCGGAACTCCAGCAGGGCGCGGAGCTTGTCGCCATCCATCCGCACGGCCCGCACGTAACCCTGGGTATCCCGGGCGCTCAGGCTGTGGTCCAACTGGATGGGCGGCGGGTCCGCCGGGTCGAAGTTGTCCACGACCTGCTGCAGGTCGGCGCGGCTGAACTGGTGGCCGTTGAAGGTCCCAGGGTGCAGCAGGTGCGCCTCGCGCAGGGCACGGGGGCCGCTGGCCTCGGGGGCATCCTGCTCGGCGAAGGTGGCCAGGTCCTCAAGCCCACCGGCCTGCAGGCGCGCGACCTCTTCGGCCGCAGCCAGGGCCACGAACTCGCGGGCCCGGGTCGTCAGGTCCACGTCGGTCCCGGCGTCAGACTCGGGCATCCGCCCGGTCTCGGCCCAGTAGGCGACCACGGCCGCACGCCGGGCCACGTCCTCAGCCACGCCCTCGGCGGTCAGGGCCTGAGTGGCGGTGTCGATGCAATCAGACATGGGGTTCCTCCAGTCCGAGTCGGTCCAGCAGGCGATCCGGGTTCAGGTCCGCCTCCGCCATCCAAAGGTCCAGCAGGACCTCGCTCACCTTTTTCGGGTCCAGG
>DCTU01000298.1:0-1585 GCA_002329445.1 bacterium UBP9_UBA1432 | reverse complement strand
GCCCGGCGCGCGTGCTTCTGGGCTTCCTCCTGGGTCAGGATGGCCAGGCCCCCGCTAGAGTCCAGATTCTCGGACGCTTGGACCAGCCGCTCCAGACTGTCGACGATGTGGCCGCACAGGTTCTTCAGCCACCGTTGCTCGACCGTAGGATCGTCTGGAGAGTGCTCCACCATCCCCCGGTGGATCTCCCGGGCCTCCTCCGCCGCCGCGCGCATGAGCCCATGGAGGCCCATGTAGCGGAGTATCGAGTTTTCGTTGGGATTCGTCCCAAACTCTTTGCGCAGGGCCTCGATGGGGTCTGGCATGGTGGCCTCCTGGAAATGCAGAAGGCCCCGGGTGAGAGGGGCCTTCGTGGCTGGTCTGGGGCCGGGGTCTACCCGGCGGGGTGGGGCTCGGACTGGAGCAGGCGGAAGAAACATTCCCGAGCCTCGACGAATGCCTCCCGGGTCATCGGCCGTGGCTCGGTGTCGGGTTCGGCGATGAAGTAGGCGCCTTCTCTGCGCCATTTCGTGGGCGGGTTGTTCTTCGGAGGTGCTGCGATGCAGCGGCGGCACCTGGGTTCGAGAGTAATCCTCTCCAGAGGACGCCGGACGGGTCTGCCGCACACCGGACAACGGCTGGGATTCACGGCATCACGTGGGGCAGGGTCACACCCTTCGAGCGGAGGAAGGCCTTGTAGGGCTCGGCTTCTTCGGGGGTCAGGTCTCTCTGGGTTGACCAGCCAATCTTTACTGCGCCGCCTTCAGTTGCGCCGCCCCCAAAACAAACCATTGTCCCGTCCTCGTAGAGATACAGGGCGCCAATCTTGCCTTGGCCAACGTCGATGCTCATCGCAATGAGATTATCAGTTGGGTTGTAAAGGGCGGCCCCTTCCTTCCCTTGAAACAGAACCTGCTTGTCTCCGACGTTCCGAAGCATAGCCATCCTCTCGCCGATTATAGCATACAGCTTCGGGGCCTCCAACCAGAGCAGGTCCTGCATGTTTGGGGTGTGGTACCAGGCGAATCCATCAGCAACGAACTCGCTTTCATTGATCTGCGAGTTGAGCGGCCGGCCAGAGGCCTCGGCCAAGTATGCTTCCACTACAGATAGATCTGCATCCAGCTTCAGGGCCCTATATACCGCATGCCCGGTCTCGTGCAACGCCGCCCGTCTCACGTCGTCCCCGGCAAGCAGGGATGGCCTGAAGTAGAGCGTCACCGAATCCTCTTCGGATAGCCCGGTGAGCACAAAAGCAGGGCGGTTCTCTACGCGCTTTCGGTGAGCCTGCCACTCGCTCTCCGGTATTCTCGATGGCCTGGGGCCATCGAATGGGTTAGCATCGCCGAACACGATGCTTACGTTGTCCTGGCGAAGAACCTTCTGCACCTCCTCGGGAAGCTTGCCTATTGTCCAGAACACTTCGCGGACAACCTGGTTGTCAGGTGACACTCCGGGAGCATAGGCAATCCTGACTCCCTGGGGAGGGTCAATCTTGCCGTCTGGAAGCGTTGGTCCGCTATATCGCCCAGACCCCTTCGCAGCGGGATCCGAGGCGACCTTACCCTTCTCCGCTTCGCCTTCCCTGGGCCCCTTCGGTCCCGCC
>DCTU01000093.1 GCA_002329445.1 bacterium UBP9_UBA1432 | reverse complement strand
GATGGTGAGCCAGGTCCTTCCAGACCCAGATTTCCACGGGCATGAAGGTCCCGCTGCCTCCGAAGGTGCACGGCGCCACCCCCGCTGTCTTGTACAGCGTGCCCCTCGAAGAGGTTGACCGATTCCCTGTGGGAAGACCCCCGGCGAACGACCGGGAGCCACAAACACGGACATGCAGGACCGCGAGGCAACCTCCAGGTTGTCATGCGTGAGGTTCCGAAGGCCCAAGACCCTGTGTGAAGACCGCGTCGGTCGCCTCGCCGGAAGGCATCCATGACCGCCACCCCCCGCCGTGCCGCAAACAGTCTCGTAAACCGGGCGGGATTGCCGACGGCCTGCGCAGAAGATCCCACCCCATGCGCCTCATCCTGCACTGGCTGATCAACGCCGCGGCCATCTGGGCCGCCTTCATGCTGATCCCGGGGATCCACGCCCAGCACCAGAGCCTGCCGGCCCTGTTGCTCCTGGCCGCAGTCTTCGGGCTGATGAACACCTTCGTGCGCCCGGTCCTGAAGCTCCTGTCCTGCCCGATGCTGATCCTGACCCTGGGGCTGGGCAGCCTGCTGATCAACGCCTTCATGTTCTGGATGACCGGATGGGTGGCCTCGGCCTTCGGCGTGGGCTTCCAGGTCAGCGGCTTCTGGCCGGCCTTCTTCGGGGCCCTGGTGGTCACGGTGGTCAGCTCGCTGCTGCACCTGATTCTTCCCACCGGCGAAGCTTCCGAAGACCGGGGGCGCTGAGGAGCTCCAGGCCTCCGGAAGGCCGGAAGCTCAGGACCCGCGCCGGAACACCACCTGCCCGCCGGCCACCGTCAGCAGCGGGCGCACGCCATCCAGGCGCTCGCCCTCCCGGGCCATCGCGACGAGATCCCCATCCAGCACGACCAGATCGGCCCACATGCCCGGCGCCAGCCTTCCGACCCGGTCACCCAGTCCACAGGCCAGGGCGGGTCCGGAGGTGCAGGCCCTGAGCGCCTCCTCCAGCGAGATCCTCTCGGCGGGGTTCCAGGCGCCTCGTTCCATGCGGTCGGGGCGCTGCCGGTGGACTGCCGCGTGCAGGCCCAGGAAGGGATTGGGGTCGGCAACCGGGGCATCCGAGCCGAAGGCCAGCGTGGTGCCTGCCTCCAGGAGGCTGCGGAAGCGATAGAGCAGGCGGGTTCGTGGCCCCAGGGCAGCCTCCGCCAGTTCGAGATCGTCCAGGAGGTGGGTCGGCTGCATGCTGGCCACCACGCCCAGGCGGGCCAGTCGACCCAGGTCCTCTTCGGCGAGGGTCTGGGCGTGCTCCATGCGGTGGGGCGCCAGCCCCCCCCGGCGGGGCAGGTCTTCGAAGAGATCCAGGCAGAACCGGACCGCCTCGTCGCCGATGGCGTGCACGCTCAGCGGCAGACCCCGGCCTGAGGCCAAGGCGAAGCCCTGCCTCAAATCCGGCGGCTCGGTCAGCCAGATCCCCCGGTTGGACGGCTGCCCCTGGTAGGGCTCGAACATGCGGGCCGTGAGGCTTCCCAGCGAGCCGTCCGCAAAGAGCTTGACGTGCCCCAGGCGCAGGAACTCCCCCACCAACACGGGCAGCGGACCTTCGAGTTCGTGAAGCGCCAGGTTCGAGACCACCCGGGTGGCCAGGCGCCGCTCGCGCTCCAGCGCGGCCAGGGCCTCCCGGCACAGGGGCCCTTCCGACTGGTCCTTCAGGCGCTGGTCGCAGACCGCGGTGATCCCCAGCGAGTGCAGCCACGCCAGGGCCTCCACCAGCGCCTCCTGAATCTCCTGCCCCCCAGGCGGCGGGAAGCTGGCGCGCAGGGGCCCCAGGGCCATCTCCAGGACCAGGCCGCTGGCCAGGCCGTCGGCTCCCACTTCGACCGCGCCCCCCTCGATCTCGGGCGGTGCGTCCAGATACCCCGCCTGGCGGAGGGCCGGGGTGCTGGCCAGCCCCGAATGAAGATCAGAGCGCAGGAAGAGGGCGGGGCGCTCGCCCCCCAGGGCCCGGTCGATCTCGCGGCGGTCGGGGAGCCGGCGATCGCTCCAGTCCGAGGAGGTCCAGCCCCAGCCCAACAAGGGCCCCGTCCCCGGGTGGGAGAGGGCGGCCGCGCGGATCCGCTCCAGGAGCTCCTCGCGGCAGCGACAACCCGTCAGACAGACCTGTCGGCGAGCCATGGCCATCTCGAAGAGGTGGAGATGGGCGTCCCAGAGGCCGGGCACGACCAGGTGGCCCTCCAGGTCCAGGGTCGGGCAACGGGAAGGCAGGGCCTGAAGGACCTCGCGATCCTCCCCCACCGCCAGGATCCGCCCGTCCCGAATGGCCAGGGCCCGGGCCCAGGGCCTCCCGGGGTCCCCGGTCCAGATCCGTCCACCCCTCAGGAGGAGGCTTGCCATGCCGCACACCTTCCCGCGGGGCGACGGGCTTCCTGCGCCACCGCCGGAGCACCGCAGCACCCGGCGCCCCTCCGTCCCCCTGAATCCACCCTGAGTCTGGAATTCCGCTCCAGACCGTGTATATTCTAGAAAGCCCAACCAGAGACGACCGGAGGTCCCCTGAAGTGCCGTCCGCCTACCTCTCGATCCTCCAGGAGAACTGCCGCCGTTTCGCCAGCCGGGACGCCTACCGGGTCTTCCGCGACGGGCGCTGGCAGGGGGTCTCCTGGACCGGGTTCTGGGAGCGGATCGGCAAGGTGGCCAGCGCCCTGCTCCACCACGGCGTGGCCGAGCAGGAGCTGGTCGTCCTGTACGCCCCCAACAGCCCCGAATGGACCGAGGCCGACCTGGGCTGCCTGGCCGTGCGCGCCGTCACGGTCCCCATCCACGCCACCTCGTCGAGCGCAGCGGTCCGGCAGATCCTCGAAGAGACCTCGCCTCGGGTGGCCTTCGTGGGAAACCCGGAGCTGGCCGAGATGCTGCTGGCCCACGCCCCGAAGACCCCGACCGTGGTCCTCCTGGAGGGTGAACACCCGGATTGCGTGACCCTGCAGCAATTCCTCGAGGTCCCCGCGCGCGCCGACTGGGACGAGCGCTTGAAGCAGGCGACTCCTGAGGACCTCTGGACCATCGTCTACACCTCGGGCACCACCGGCGAGGTCCGCGGCGCCATGCTGCCCCAACAGAGCATCCTCTTCCAGATCCAGTCCCACCGTTCGCGGCTTCCCGACCTGGACCACCGGGACTCCTCGTTCTGCCTGTTGCCCCTGAGCCACATCTTCGAGCGGGGGTGGACCTACATCCAGTATGCCTGGGGGATGACCCAGCACTACTGCAAGGTGGACCCCCAGGCGATCCACCTGCTGCGCAGCGCCCGCCCCTCGATCCTGTGCGTGGTGCCCCGCATCCTCGAGAAGGTGTACTCGGTGGTCCACGAGACCTTCAACAGCAAACCCGCCCCCATCCGGGGCCTGGTCAAGAGGCTGGTGACCCTGGCCACGGAGACCTCGCGAGGACGCCGCGAGGGGCGCGAGCCCTCGGCCTGGCAGAAGGTGCAACTGGCCATGGCCGACGCGCTGGTCTTCAGCAAGGTCCGGGCCGTCTTCGGAGGGCGCCTGAAGCACTGCGTGGTGGGAAGCGCCGCTCTGTCCACGGAGGTCCACGAGTTCTTCAACGCTGCCGGGCTCTTCATCAACTGCGGCTATGGCCTGACCGAGACCACGGCAACGGTCTCCTCCACCCCCCTGGGTTCGAGTACGCCCGGGTCGGTCGGGCTGGCCCTGCAGGGGCTGGAAGTGCGCCTGGGCGAGGAGGGCGAGATCCAGGTCCAGGGGCCGACCGTGATGCAGGGCTACTACCGCAAGCCGGAGGCCACCGCCGAGGTCTTCACCCCGGACGGATTCTTCAAGACGGGCGACGTCGGTCGCTTCGACGCGCGCGGCTTCCTGCACATCACCGACCGCCTGAAGGACCTGATCCGCACCTCCACCGGCAAGTTCGTGGCGCCGCAGTACCTGGAGGCCCGCATGGCCTCCTGCCCGCTGATCGAGCAGGCCGCCGTGGTGGGTGAGGGTCGCTCGTGGCTGGGAGCCCTGCTGGTTCCCGACTTCAGCCGCCTGGAAGAGTATGCCCGCCAGATCGGCCTGACCCACGAATCGCGCGAAGACCTGGTGGTCCGCCCGGAGATCATCGCCTTCGTCAAGCAGGCCCTGGACGAATTGCTGCGCGACGTGGCCCGCCACGAGCGCGTGCAGCGCATCGTGCTCCTGGCCCAGCCCTTCACGATCCAGGCCGGGGAGCTGACCCCGACGCTGAAGCTGCGACGCAAGATCATCGCCGAGCGCTACCGCGAGGCCATCGCCCGGATGGACGACTTCTGTCAGGAGATCCAGCGCGGCTCCGAGCCCCGGGCCGCCGAGGCCCGTTCCTAGGACCAGGCAGGCCTCCCGCTTCAGGTCTTGGGGGCCATCTGCTGCAGCGCGTTCAGGACAATCCTCCACGATCCTGAGGAAATGCCGCAGAATCGTGGCGGATCCTGCCCGGCCCGCCGGTGCCCGCTACCAGGCTTCGGCCGTCAAAGCTGGAGGTCCGTCGAGCCCCGCTCCCAAGAGCCGCGACACCGACACTCCGAGGCCGCGAGCGATCTTCTCGAGGGTGTCCAGCGTCGGCGATTGCTCGCCCTTCTCCAGGCGAGCCAGGGTCACCCTCCCAAGGCCGGACCTCCGGGCCGCCTCCGACTGGCTGAGGCCACGGGACTTCCTCAGCCTCCGGACTCGCCCGCCGAGAAGGCCTCTCCCTTCCTCTGCCAGGCGCTGCTCGCGCTCCTGGAAATCCCGATCCTCCGTGAGGTGGCGGGCAAAGTCCCACGGCACCTCGGCGAAGGCCCCATCTTCGGCCTGAATGAGCATCTCGTGAAATCCTACGAGGGAGACCTGGCGAATGGGCGCGCGCAAAGGCCGACCGTGCTCATCCCTCAAAGTGGCTGCAGGGATCTTGGCGGTCTGTCCATCGCCGAAGGAGACCTCGAGCCAGTCGGCCTCCCAGGACACACGGGTCATCATGCGCTCGGCGTGGAGAGCGATCACCGTCTGCATCTACTCGCCACCTCCGTGGAAGGCGTGCCAGGCCTCGCGAATCTTGTCGGCGTGCCGGAGGTAGGCCTCCAGAAGGGACCGACGCTTCCCCCCAGCCAGATCCTCCATCAAGGTTCCGCCGTCCAGGTTGATCCGCACCTCAGTTCCGCCGAACTTCGCATGAACGTGCGGCGGTGGATGGTCGTTCGCATACACCACAAAGCGGAACTCTCCGTCCTCGACAACCGTGGGCACAGGGCCTCCTCAAGTGTATCGCATGCGATACACTCCGTCAACGGGCGCCTCGAGTCCTGAATCCGCCGTCTGGCGTGAGAACCGAGGGCGCCTCGACGCCCTCACTTCTCTGCCTGGTCGACCGGCACGGAAAGCGAGATGCTGAACCGGGCGAAGCGGGTGTCGCCCGTGACCATGTCGGACGCTGCGGCGAGGCCCATCTGAGCGTCCTGGAAGACGAAGACACTGCCCATCCGTCGGCCGAGCTGGAAGCCCCCGTGGAAGAAGCCGTGCTCCGGGACGTGGATCAGCAGCAGGTCCTTGAGTTCGCCGCCCAGCAGGCGGGCTGCGGCGGTCAGGCTCGCCTCGATCACGGGGGCGCAGACACGGTGACCGACATCCAGGAAGTCCGCCTCCTCGGCGAGGTCGAAGAACTCCTCGAAGACGGGCGCGAAATCCTTCGCTCGGACCAGGTGGGCTTTCAGGCTCTCCAAACGCTGCTTGTTCATCGGGCACCTCCGGGGAATCTTGGTCCATCTCAAGAGTGCCGCCCGCAGGTTTCCGATGGATTGCCTGATCCTTGCCGGCTCGTTGCCGCGATGTTGCGGAACTGTGAACGCGGACCCTGGCGCGGCGACGCCCCCGCCCGCCTCGAACCACACGTTTCGCCGTTGTTCAGCTCCCCGCGAAGATCGGACCGCCCAGCAAATCCTCCAGGGGCCGGGCCTCCCGCTCTGGGTGCCGTGGATTTCCTCTGCGACCTTTCTCAGCACATCCCCCCGCGCGGGAGGCCTATTCTGTCGCACCATGGCTGG
>DCTU01000295.1:2775-4224 GCA_002329445.1 bacterium UBP9_UBA1432 | reverse complement strand
CTGATGAAGGAGGGGCGTTTCCAGGGCGTCTTCCTGGGCAACGAGGTGGCCGACCGGACCCTGCATCTGTCGGCACCGACGCGCCTCTTCCTGCAGTTGACGCGCTACTGCAACCTGGCTTGTCGGCATTGTTGGGCCGACGCCGGAACCGCCCGTCCTCGCGAGTTGACGATCCTGGAGGTCCGCTCGCTGCTTGAGCAGATGGCCGAGATGGGCACCTACAAGTTGCAGCTCGGCGGGGGCGAGCCCCTGGGACGGGGGGATGTCTTCGAAATCCTCGAGCACGCCAATTCGCAGGGCATCAGCGTCGGAATCTCCACCAACGCGACCATGGCCACCCGGGCTGTGGCCCAGCGCCTGGGGGAGTTGGATGTCGAGAGCTTCAAGGTCAGCATGGAGGCCGGGAGCGAGAAGAGCTACGATTATATCCGCAACGATCGGGCCTACCGCAAGGCCATCCGGGGAATCCGGAACCTCAAGGAGTTCTGTCCCAAGGCCGAACTCTACTTCCATGCGGTGTTGCAGCGCGACAACCTCACCGAGATCCCGGCGCTGATCAAGCAGGCCGAGAAGATGGAGGTGGGGCGCATCGTCTTCGACGTGGCCGTCCCGGTCGGTCGCGCGCGGGAGAACTCCCGAATCCTGCTCTCCCAGGAAGAAGCCTTCCACGCCCTGGACCTGGCGCGTCGGATCGGAGCCTCCTCACGCGTGGAGGTGGAGGTGATGGGCCAGGTCCCGCCACTGGTGCGCAAGAAGCGCGTCTTTGAGGGGTTCGGCTGCGAGTGCGGTCAGTTGCACTGTCACGTTTCATCGGAAGGGGTGGTGGCCGCCAGTGGCTTCGTCAGCAGCACCCTTCCGGCAGGCAACGTTCGCGAGACCCCGTTGCGGGAGATCTGGAATTCTGGTCACGGCCTGAAGCTCTTGCGCAGCAACCCGGGGAACAACACCTGCAAGAACTGCGAGCACTTCCGGTCCTGTCGGGGAGGGTGCCGCAGCCGGACCTATGCCACGCTCAGTGCCCTGACCGAACCGGATCCCCTCTGCCGGATTGCGCGGGAGGCGCGTTAGGATGGAACCCTCAGCAAACCTCGAGGTGCGGGCTGCCTTCCCGGAGTGCCCTGCTTGCGACGAGCCGGTGGACTTCTCCAATCTGGCCCTCAATGAGCAGACCACCTGTCCGCACTGCGGGGCATGCGTCCTTCTCATCCGCCTGGATGGCATCCTCATGTTGTTGAAGGACGGGTGGGCCTAGGCTTTGGCGATGGGAAGGTCGGTGAGCCGGGCCTGGGAGGGAGGGATGAGGCTGGTCCTGGTTCTGGGGGGAGGACTGGTGGCGGTCTCCGCGCTCATGGCAGGGGACACACGGACCGGTTCGATGCTGGGTTGGGGGGCCGCCGGAAGCGCCCTGGCCCTGCTGGTCCTGGGGCTGCTCTCCCTCAAGAACGGAGC
>DCTU01000295.1:1733-2738 GCA_002329445.1 bacterium UBP9_UBA1432 | reverse complement strand
TTTCTTCCTGCTGCTCTACCTGTCGACCATTTCGGGCCTGCACCGCGAGCCCTTCCTCGGGTTGGCCACCGGCGGCCTGGCCGCCGTCCTCTGGCTCTTCGTCGGCTTGCTTGGGCCTGTTCCCGTTCTGAATCTGCCGCTTTTCGCGGCCTCCGTCCTGGCCATGCCGGTTTTCGGCTGCCTTGGCCTTTTGGTGGCGGCCCTCCAAGGGGGGGCCGTGGCCGAGGTTCTGGGTGAGAGCTCCCGGAAGCTGGAGCAGGCCTACGCCGCGACGCGCCAACAGGCCCAGGAGCGTGAGCGTCGCGAACAGGAACTCTATGAGAATCAGCGCAAGCTGGCCGGGTTGATCCATCTCTCCCAGCAGCTCTCGTCGATCCGACAGCCCGACCAGTTGTTGGCCATGGTCGCCCGGATCGCCAAGGAGGAGATGAATTCTGCCCTGTCCATGGTCCTTCTGGTTCACGGGCAGGAATTGCGGGTGGTCTGTTCGCACGGAATCTCGCAGCTCTCCGTCGAGGCCTTTCGTCCCCGGGTCGGGGCCGGTCCGTTGGGTGGGATCGTGGTGTCGGGGAAGAGCCTCCGGTTCAGCGACGCGGACGGCGAGGCGTGGCGTCAGGCCCTGGAAGAGATCCGTGAGCGCCTGCGGACCCTTCTGGCGGTTCCCATCCAGAGCCCTCACGAGAAGCTCCCCATGGGCGTCCTGGTGGTCGGGAACCTGCTGGTCGGCTCACGCTACGAATCCGAGCACGAGGATTTCCTGACCCTCCTGGCGACGGATGCCGCCATCGCCATCCGGAACCTCAGCCTGTATGCCGAGGTGGAGCGCTCCTACTTCGAGATCATCCAGGCTCTGGCGCAGGCAATCGAGGCCAAGGACCCCTACACTTCCGGGCACGTGGCCCGAGTGCGCACCTACGCGACCCGCCTGGCCAAGGCCCTGGGTCTGCCTCCCGAGGAAGTGGAACTGATCTCCAAGGCCGCGATCCTCCACGACGTGGGCAAGAT
>DCTU01000295.1:0-1591 GCA_002329445.1 bacterium UBP9_UBA1432 | reverse complement strand
CCTTTGACGCCATGACCTCCGACCGCCCCTATCGCAAGGGGTTCTCGGCGGAGGAGGCGCTGAGCCGCATGGAGGAGGCCATGGGCACGCAGTTCAATCCCCGCCTCCTGAAGGCGTTCTTCGGACTGTTTGAATTCCGGACCCGCAAACCCTTGACCCTGAATCTGCGCCACGAGAAGGGGGAGAGGTGAGCTCAGCCCTTCTGCAGGCCCTGCAGACCCGGATGCAGAGCGCCCGGAGGGTCCTGATCCACCCGTGCACAGGAGCGGACGCAGAAGTGCTGGGCAGTGCCGTGGCGCTCCGGGATGCCCTCCAGGAGATGGGCCGGAGCGTGGTTCTGGCCACGCCAGAACATCCGCCCGAGCCGCTGGGGGACCTCCTGGCCCTGGACTCGGTGGACGTGGACGATGCGGGCGAGTTCGACCTGGCCCTGAGGCTTGCAGCCGATGGAGTGCTGGCAGTGTGCTCTGGGAGTGAGGAACTGCACCTGTCCTGCGGATCGCGTCAGGACCCCCGGGGAACCGGTCCCTTCACCTTGGGCGAATTGGTCTTCGACCTGCTGGAGAACCTGGGGGCCCGGCTGGATGGCTCCGTCGCCCGGGCTCTGTACGTGGCCATCGCATGGGCCACCGACTCCTTCCAGAACGACCGGTTGACTCCGGGCACCCACTTGCGCGTGGGCCGTCTGATGGAGTCAGGGTTGCCTGCCGACCTGCTGGCCCGTCGCTTGTTCCGCGAGGATTCCTTGGGGTTCCTGCGCCTTCTGGGGAAGGTCCTGGCCGGTCTGACGGTTGCCCTGGAGGGGCGCGTGGTGTTCGGGGAGGTCTTGTGGACTGAGCTTTCTTGTCTGGCCCCTGAAGACGATCTGCCGATGCGGCTGGCCCACCGAATCGACCAGGTTCGAAAAAGCGAGCTGGTTGTGCTGTCGTGTGAACAGCGGGATGGGACCTTCCAGGTTCTCCTGAGGTCGCGTCGCCTTCCGGCGCACCAGGTGGCGGCATTCTTCGGTGGCGCTGGAGGGATGCGGCAGGCGGGCTTCGTCTCCACGGACCCCCCCGGCCAGGTCCGCGAGCGCCTGCTGGAAGCCCTGGCGCACCTGGGAGCGTGACGGCCGTCGGCCGTCCGTCGAATCACCATCTTTCGAGGGGGTGGACCCCTCGACGCCGAAGGATCCGGACGTGATGTCGGATTACAGCGAAGCGGTCCCGATCTTTCCCCTCGCAGGGCTGGTCTTCTTTCCGGGGACGGTCCTCCCTCTGCACCTCTTTGAACCGCGTTATCGCGAGATGGCCATGGAACTGTTGGAAGGCGAGGGTCTTCTGGCCGTGGCCCTCCTGGAGGAGGGCTGGGAGGAGGATGCCACCGGGGAGACCCCGATCTTCCCCATCGTCACGGTGGGCCGCGCCCGCCGTTGGGAGCGTCAGGAGGATGGCAGCCTCAACGTCGAGCTGGTCGGATTGGGCCGCGCCCGGATCCTGGGCGAGGTCACCGGAAAGTCGTGGCGGCGCGCTCGCCTTCAGCCTCTGGAAGAGCTTCCGGTCGACCCGGAGGAGACGCGAGAGCTGAGCCAGAGCCTGCTTTGGGGGCTGCA
>DCTU01000193.1 GCA_002329445.1 bacterium UBP9_UBA1432 | reverse complement strand
TGCTGGACTCGCTGGTGGAGGACCTGCGGGTGGCCGGCGCCAGCGGGGATCCGGCCACCCGCGCTCGGGTGGATGAGTTGCGGGCTGCAAAGCGCCGCCTGATGCAGTTGACCATGGAGGTTCCCGACGACCTCTCGCCGGAGGGCCGGGAGCGCCGGAAGCAGGAGCGTCAGAAGGCGCAGGCCAAGGTGGAGCGCCTGGAGGGCGAACTGGCCCGCGTGGTCGCCGGACTGGGGCGTGCCCGTCGCGCGCTGGCGGTGACCACCGATCAGGTTCAGGCCGCCATCCCGGAGGGGGCGGTGCTGGTGGAGTTCCTGCGCCACCGCTTCTACCTGGGCAAGAACCGCTTCGAGGAACGCTATGGGGCCGTGGTCCTGGCTCGCCAAGGCCTGCCCCGTTGGGTCGTGCTGGGGAAGGCCGAGGACATCGATGCGCAGGTGCGCGCGTTCTGCGAAGGGGCCGAGGGGCTGACCCGAGCGGTCGTCCGCCCCGACGTCCCCACGGATTCCTCCGACGAGGCTTTGTCCCGGCAGCTCAGGGCCCTCCACGACACGCTGTGGGCGCCCCTGGCGAAGAGCTTCCCGGCGGGTACCCGGATGGTTCTGCTCAGCCCGGACGGCGAGTTGAGCTTCCTGTCCTGGGCCACCCTGCTGACCCCCGAGGACCGCTTCCTGGCCGAGGACTTCGACCTGCGCTACCTGTCCAGCGGGCGGGACCTCCTGGAACAGGTGGGCAAGCCCGCAAGTCCCCAGGCGATGGCCTTGGGGAGCGTAGCCTTCGACTTGTTGCCGAGCGCCAGGGCGCTGGCCGTGGTCTCGCCTGCCAGCCGGAGCATGCGGGCATTGGATCAGCAGGATTTGTGGGCCCTGAAGTTCGACCCTCTCCCTGAGACCGGCGTTGAACTCGACGACCTGGAGCGGACCTGCCGGGCGAAAGGCATTCCGATTGAGACCGTCCGTGGGCAGGATGCCAGCGAGTCCTGGGTCCGGTCGGCCCGTTCTCCGCGCATCCTGCACCTGGCCACCCACGGATTCTTCCTGCCTACCATCCAGATCGCCCCGCCGGGAGCGGAGGCTTCCACGACCGACCTGGAAGCACGGGGAGTTCGGCTGGTCAACCCCATGCAGCGGAGCGGCGTGGCCCTGGCCGGGGCCCAACGCACAGCAGAGGCGTGGAAGCGAGGGGAGACCCCGCCCTCGACGGACGACGGCTTCCTGACCGCCGAGGAGGTGGGCACCCTGGACCTGTCGGGCACCTGGCTGGTCTGCCTGTCGGCGTGCGAGACGGGCCGGGGCGAGGCCCGCTCGGGTGAGGGTGTTCTGGGCCTGCGCCGCGGCTTCGTCCAGGCCGGCGCGCGCAACCTGCTGATGACCCTGTGGGCGGTGGCCGACCGGGAGACCGCCGATTTCATGCGGGACTTCTACGAGGCGGCGCTGGAGGACGGCAACGCCCCGGTTGCCCTGGCGAGCACCCAGAAGCGATGGCTGACCCGGCTGCGCCAGGAGAAGAGCCTGGCCGAAGCCGTGCGCCTGGCGGGCCCGTTCCTGCTGAACTTCCAGGGCAGGCCCTGAAGGGGGTGGGAGAGCGTCCGGGGGGTCTTCGCCCCGCCACGGTGGGCCTCGCCTGCCGAGGTTGTGGCTGAGCCCTCGGGCGTAGATGGAACACCCTGGCCTGCGGGTGACCAGGGATGCCGGGTTACCAGAAGGCCACGAGCGGCAATGGGCGTCCTCCAACCCTCCTATCGGGCTGAATTCAATCGTGTCCTGGCCTCTCGGAGAGCGCTGATGGCCCTCTCCAGGTGCGATCTCTTTTCGTCGAGACGGTCGGCTTCGTTCTCGTAATCTCCGCTGGCGTGCCCATTGGGGGTGTCGGCCAGGCTGACAAGTCTCTCGTGATGAGGAACTTCATTTTGAAGAGATTTTACGGCTGCCTCACACGTGCATACGTCGCTCTCCAATTTGGCTATCTCCTCCACGGAATAGGCACCGCAAAACGCGACATCGTCTGCCGGGCAGAAGTTTCCGGGGTTTGCCAGATGGGCCTGTGCGTCGCCTGGATGGGCGTACTGGTCCAGCAACTCCGATAACTGTTCGTCTGGCAAGTCAGACGGGAGGACTCCGGCTGAAACAAGCATGTTGGCCAGGATGTCGCAGGCCTCAGGGCTGCCATTGGCCAGGTTGCATGTCAATTGATCGAGGTCCGGTGTGTCGGCAAACTGGTCGTTCAAAAAGCCTGCCACCAGATCATACAGACTGTCTCCGCCATTCATGTCGCTTATGTCCTGGCTTTCCGTTTACCGACTGCAAACGCGGTGCGGAATTTCTTGCCAAGCTCTTCCTTGTTGCGTTCGCCTTTGAAATAGGCTTTCGCACAAGATCCGATCGCGTAGGCCAGACCGGCAGACACGGCTGCATCAAGGGCCACGCCACCGCCGTACCCGAGGCCCGTTGACTCGATCAGGGCCGCCAGTATCTTGCTGCTGATCTGCATGCCCAAGAACCAGAACCCTGCAGCTTTGAAGAACTCCTTCACCAGCTTCCACGCTTCATCGCGGTCCAGGGTGACCCCGTAAGTGGAGCCGATGGACACGACTCCTGCACCCATCGCGCTTGCTGTCAGTGCCCAGTTGACGTGAGCCGGGATCAGCGCTGTCCCAATCACTGCAGCTACCATCAAATTGATTGCCGCATCGGCTTCAGCGTCCTGAGAAGAAGACATTGCGCACCTCCGTTACCAAGCCAGCCTCGGTTGCCCGACTGGCCACACTCAGAGTTCTGTGTATTCCATGTTGCCTCGGAAGGGGAGATGCTTCAGTGATGCCTGGTACCTGCCCCAGGCTGGACCGGTCAGCTATGACCGCTCGACCTCCCCTCTTGGGTTCTGGCGCGTTCTGCTGGGGAGCCACGGTCATATTGGGCCCTCGCCTGGTTGATCCGCACAGGCGACCTGGACTGCCGGCCACGGATTCTGCTCAGGATCCGCTCAGGAGTGACCTTCACGCGTGGGCGTCAGGATCGGCCGGCGGAACGAGGGGGCGCTCGGGGCCCTCCCGCCAGATGACCGGATAGACCTTGAG
>DCTU01000378.1:60873-62568 GCA_002329445.1 bacterium UBP9_UBA1432 | reverse complement strand
CTTCTGGGGCCTCCTGGTCCTCCATCCCGCGGCGGCCAACCAGGACTGGCGAGCCGTCGCCACCGAGATTCGGCGCGACGCTCCGGTGGACGCGGTCATCCTGGTCCAGCCGTCCATGATGGCTGCTCCCCTGCTTTACTATGGGGTGCCGCCGGCCTGGATGACGCCCCTGGACATTCCGGACCAGGACAACCTGAAAGCTCTGCGGGGCCGCCAGGTCGTCTGGCTGGTGACCACGCCCCATCATCCCCTGGTGGTCCGCACCGGCCTGGAGAAGGCCCTGGATCAGGTGCTGTGGCGTGAGCGGGGGCGCCAGCGGCCGGACGGGAAGGCCTGGCTGCCCTCGGCCTGCACCCGAGTGGTCCGCTACAGAGGAGAACGCCCCCCGAGGGCGGAAGTGTCGCCCCGCCTGGCGTCTTCCTGGCGCCTGCACGGAGGAGTAAGTTGCGAGTCATCATCGGCAGCGATCACGGGGGCTTCGCCCTGAAGACGGACCTGATCGGCTTCATCCGGGAACTCGGCCACGAGGTCGTGGACTACGGGACCCACAGCGTCGATCCGGTCGACTATCCGGACATCGCCCTCCTGGTGGCCAGCGCGGTCGCTGCGGATCCGGAGCGCACCCTGGGCATCATGGTGGACGGCGCCGGGATCGGTTCGGCCATGACCGCCAACAAGGTGCCCGGTGTCCGAGCCGCTCCCTGCTACGACCCCTTCACGGCCAAGAACTCTCGCGAACACAATGACGCCAACGTCCTGACCCTGGGCGGTCGGGTCACCGGGGTCGGCCTGGCGCGGGACATCGTCAAGGCCTGGCTTTCCACCCCCTTCGGCGGACAGCGTCACGCCCGGCGCATCGAGAAGATGCTGCAGATCGAGCGTCGCTTCCTGGCTGGTCCGGTCTAGATGTTCCTGGGCCTGGTTCGCGGGAGTCTGGTGGCCACCCGAAAGGTCCCGGACCTGGAAGGCGCCGTCCTGCGCGTGGTGCAACCGGTCAATCATGATGGATCCCACCAGGGTGGGTTGATCGTGGCTGTGGATACGGTGGCCTCGCGAGAGGGCGACCTGGTCTATCTGGTCAAGGGCCGGGAGGCGACCATCCCCTGGCCTCAGCCCATGGCTCCCATCGATGCCGCCATCGTCGGCCTGGTGGACGGGATGGACCTGAGATGATCCTGGGGCGGGTGATCGGCAGCCTGTGGGCGACGGCCCAGCATCCTTCCTTCGACCCGGTCCGCCTGGTCCTGGTGGTCCCGGAAGACCCCCTGACCGGAGAAGTGGGCGGTGCAACCGTGCTGGCCGTGGACTCGGTCGGCAGCGGCTCGGGCGACACGGTCCTGGTCGTCTACGAGGGCAGCTCCTCCCGCCAGGTCCTGGCCGATCCCCGGACTCCGGCCGAGGCCGTGGTGGTGGGCATCGTGGACCGCATGGACATTCAGTCGACGGAGGCGCTCGTCTCGGGTTGCGCCTCCGGTGCGCAGGACGAAGGCCCCCGTGCGGCGAAGGCGGCCAGCCGCCGTGCCCGTCGGACTTCGAGGCCGGCAGGGTGAGGTTCTGGAGGGGGCCTCGCCCCCCCAAGACGGGGAATGACAATCCCGGAAGTGCGGTCATGTGGAGGTGAACCCGGTGGACATTGAAGCCTTGGTGGCTCGGATCACCGAGGAGGTCATGCACGAGCTGCGCGGGGCGAATGCC
>DCTU01000378.1:0-60840 GCA_002329445.1 bacterium UBP9_UBA1432 | reverse complement strand
GTCGGTTGCGGGCAGGGGTGTCCGGCTCAGTTGACCGGTGAATGCCTGGGCATGGGGCACTGCGCCACCTTGATCCCCCAGAAGGTGCAGGCCGTCATCGAGGCCGGTGCCGACCGCGTGGGAAGCGGCCTGGGCAACCGGATCACCGGACGTGAGGTGGGGGCGATGATCGACCACACCCTCCTCAAGCCCGATGCGACCCGCGAAGAGGTCCTTCACCTGTGTGAGGAGGCGCGCACCCACAGCTTCGCGTCGGTCTGCGTCAACCCCGCCTGGGTGCGGACGGCCGCCGAGGCCCTGCGGGGCAGCGGAGTCAAGGTCTGCACCGTGGTCGGTTTTCCCTTGGGGGCCACGACGACCATCACCAAGGTCATGGAGACCCGGGATGCCGTCGCCAACGGCGCCGACGAGATCGACATGGTGATCAACATCGGGGCCTTGAAGAACGGTCAGGATGACCTGGTCGAGAGCGACATCCGCGAAGTGGTGCTCTCGGCCGGAGGCCGCCTGGTCAAGACCATCCTGGAGACGGCGTTGCTCTCCGATGACGAGGTGGTCCGGGCCTGCCATCTGGCGCGCCGGGCCGGGGTGGACTTCGTGAAGACCTCCACGGGTTTCGGCCCGGGGGGCGCCACCGCCCACCACGTGGCCCTCATGCGTCGGACGGTCGGCCGCAACATCGGGGTCAAGGCGTCCGGCGGAATCCGCGATTTCGAGACGGCCCAGAAGATGATCGAGGCCGGGGCCACCCGCATCGGCGCCAGCGCCTCGGTGAAAATCGTCAAGGGCGAGTCGGCAGGCGCCGGAACCTACTGACCCGAGGACCCTGAATCCGGTTGAGGCGAGCTCCAGGACCTGATGAGCAGACTCTTCAAATCGTTGGTCCTGGTCTTGAAGCGTCGCCCCCTGGGCGAGGCCGACGAGATCGTCTCGCTTCTCTCGCCGGACCGGGGGCGCTTCGAGGCCGCCGTGCGCGGGTCCAGGAGGTCGGCCAGTCCCCTGGTCGGCCGGATCGAGCCCTTCACCGAGTTGTCCGGACTCTTCGCCCGGGGACGCTCGTTGGACCACCTGACCCAGGCCGAGGTGCACTGCGCCCGTCCCGCACTGCATCGGGATCTGGAGCGGTTGTTGCTGGCCAGCTACCTGGTGGACCTGGTCGGCGGCGCGTCGCCTCCCGGCGAGCCCTGCCCGGAGCTGTACGGATTGCTGGTTCAGGCCCTGGACAACCTGCAGGCGGCGCCGACCCCGCTCCTGTGCCGCTGGGTTGAGCTGCGCCTGGCCGATCTCCTGGGTTACGCACCTCAGCTCGAAGCATGTGCGCTGTGCGGTGCTTCCGACCCGGGGTGGTTCTCGGCCGAAAGCGGGGGGACCGTCTGCTGGAACTGTCGCGGTGCCAGGACCCCGGGGGGCACGGCCCTTTCCCCCCCCGCCCGCGCCGCCTTGCGCCACCTGCGCGATTGTCGCCTGGAATCGGCACTCCGGGTACGCCTTCCCCTCCAGGCGACGCGAGAGGTCGAGCGCGCGCTCTTCGAGCACCTGCAGTATCACAATCCTCAGGCTCTGCGCTCACGCGAGGTCCTGCGCAGTCTGCTGGGACAGGCATGAGGATCCTGGGAATCGATCTGGGCAGGCGCCGGGTCGGCCTGGCTCTTTCTGATCCCTCGGGGGTCCTGGCAACCTCCTTGGAGACCCTCGACGGCAGGGACCGCGACGCCCTGGTGGCACAGTTGCGGTCCAGGGTCCGCGAGTTGGGGGTGGAGGAGGTGGTGGTGGGCCTTCCCCGACGGACCGATGGCACCCTGGGCCCCGAGGCCCTGGCGGCCCAAAACTTCGCCGACCGGTTGGCGAGGGTCCTGGGATTGCCGATCCACCTGGAAGACGAGCGCCTCACGACCGTCCAGGCCCACCGGTCGATGCAGGAGGCGGGGGCCCGGGGGGCCGAGCGGCGGAAGGCGGTGGACCGGGTTGCCGCCGTGCTGATCCTGCAGACGTTCCTGGATCGGCGCCAACCGCGTCCGGAGGATCCGTGGTGAGTGCCAGGAGGGGCTGCCGCCCGTGGTCCAGAATGCAGGCGGCGTGAAGTTGCTGCTGCGGCTGTTCCGCCTGGGCTGCCTGGCCTTCCTGATCGGCGCCGGGTTCGCCTTCTACTTCCTTCACACGGCCCTGACGCCTGCGGACCCGGAGGGGGTCCGCAAGTCCATGGTCGTCGAGATCCCCGAGGGGGCCTCGGCAGCCGGCATCGCCCAGAGCCTGGAGACCAAGGGCTTGATCCGCTCGGCCCTGGCCTTTCGCATCCTGGTTCGTTTTGGCGGACAGGAGGGGGCCATCCGGGCCGGACACTACACGTTGAGCGCCTCGGAAAACCCCGTGAAGATCCTCGACCATCTGGTGAAGGGCGATACCCTGCAGCGCCGGGTGACCCTGCCGGAGGGGCTCACCCTGGTGGAGGTGGCCGAGATCCTGGAGAAGAACGAGGTCTGCCCTGCCGAGGACTTCCTCGAGCTGGCTCGGACGCGTGGGAAGGATTTCGGTCCCGGTTTCCCCGAGAACCTGGAGGGTTATCTCTTCCCCGACACCTACGACCTGCCTTGGGAATGCCCACCCTCGGAGGTCCTCGGCGTCCTGACCTCACGCTTCGACGAGGTCTTCACCCCGCTGTGGTCCGAGAAGGCCCCCTTGGGGCGCGCCGAGACCGTGGTCCTGGCCTCCCTGGTGGAGCGCGAGGCCCAGGTTCAGTCCGAACGGCCCGTCATCGCGGGGGTCTACCTCAACCGTCTGGCCGAGGGCATGCTCTTGCAGTGCGACGCGACCGTGCAATACGCCCTGGGCCGTCAGAAGTCGGTCTTGATGCATCGGGACCTGGAGATCGATTCTCCCTACAACACCTACCGCCATCCCGGGTTGCCCCCGGGGCCGATCTGCAATCCCGGACGAGCGGCTTTGGAAGCCGCCGTGCGACCCCAACGGACGGAGTATCTCTTCTACGTCCGCAATGATGTGAAAGGGGACGGCAGCCACGTCTTCTCGAGAAACTACACCGAACATGAACAATCCATCGACCGCTATCAGCGCTGAGAGCCAGGGGAGCCCGGGGCCCTTCTATGGGCGGGCGGTCCCTGGCCGAGGCGAGCGGCTGATCATCGGCGTTGCCGGAGGCACTGGCTCCGGCAAGACCACCGTGGCCCGGAAGCTGCGTCAGAGCTTCCCCCCCAACGTCGTGCAGTTGATCCCCCAGGACTCCTACTATCGAGACCAGACGCACATCCCTTTCGAGGAGCGTCTCAAGACCAACTACGACCATCCCCTGGCTTTCGACAATGACCTGCTGATCGAGCATTTGGATGCCCTGATGCAGGGCGAAGCCGTCGAGCAACCCGTCTATTCGTTCATCACGCACACCCGCGCCCAGGAGACCCGGCGTCTGATGCCCAGCCAGATCCTGGTCGTGGAAGGGATCCTGGTCCTGGAGGATGCCCGGCTTCGAGAACGGATGGACATCAAGATCTACGTCCAGACCGATGCCGATGTCCGGTTTGTCCGCCGCCTGCGTCGCGACCTGGTCGAGCGCGGGCGTTCGGTCGACGCGGTCATTGAGCAGTACCTCGGAGTCGTCCGGCCGATGCACATGCAGTTCATCGAGCCGACCAAGCGCTATGCCGACGTGATCGTCCCCGAAGGAGGGGATAACGTGGTGGCCATCGACCTCCTGTGCTCCAAGATCCACTCGATCCTGGAGCACCCGGAGACCCGGCAGCCCTCTTCCATGCCTGCCGGCACCGGGATGGAGTGATCCGCGCGGGCTCTGCGTCGTGTGGATTGGTGGGAGGATTCGGAATCCCGGTCACGGGGAGGTGGGTGGGTCCGAAGTGAAGGAATGTTCCGGAGGGGGTTGAAAACTGCCGGCGCCAGTGTCTTGGCTGGTTGGTCGGGCCTTCATCGCCGGCTGGATCCTGGCCCTCGGCAAGGGCTTGAAAGCCCGTTGACGCGGGTCGCAAACATCATGTTATACTTGTTAACGGTCTGTTACAAGATGCAGTCCGGGACGGAGTTATGTCGATGATTACGCGGTCCAACGAAGACCTTGGCCGGTTGCTGGTCGAGGAAGGCTTCATCACCGAGCGTCAGTTGGAAAAGGCCAAGGCGGACGCCGAGCGCCGGGGGGAGCCTCTTCAGAAGACCCTGGTTTCGATGGGGTTCGTGTCCGACAAGGACATCGTCGAATCCATGGGCAAGCAGATGGGGGTCGCCTTCGTCGACCTGGACCGCATCGACCTGGATGTGGACCTGGCCAAGTCGATTCCCGAACACCTGGCCCAGCGCTACAAGGTGATCCCCGTGGCCCAGAAGGACAACCGTCTGACCCTGGCCATGGTCGACCCGCTGAACGTCCTGGCCATCGACGACATCCGGCTGATCACGGGTTTCGACATCGAGCCGGTCATCGCCACCGAGGAGGAGATCCTCAAGGCCATCGCCCGCCTCTTCGGCGTGACCGACATGGTCGCAGTCGAAGACACGGTCAAGGAGATCTCGGCCACCGAGTTCGGCGCCATGGAGGTCGAGGACGAGATCGAGGAAGAGATCGCCCTGGACAAGCTCAAGGAGCTGGTGGACGAGGCGCCCATCGTCCGCGTGGTCAACCTGATCATCTCCCAGGCCATCAACGACAAGGCCTCGGACATCCACATCGAGCCCGAAGCCCGCTCGGTTCGCGTCCGCTATCGGGTGGACGGCGTGCTGCACGACGTGATGAGCCCTCCCAAGCACATCCAGGCGCCCATGGTCAGCCGAATCAAGATCATGGCCACCATGGACATCGCCGAGCGCCGGATCCCTCAGGACGGCAAGATCCACCTTCGCCACGATGGTCGCGAGTTTGACCTGCGCGTCTCGACGGTTCCCACCATCCACGGTGAGAAGGTCGTCATGCGAATCCTGGACAAGGGCTCGGTCATGCTCGGTCTCAACAAGCTGGGCTTCTCGGAAGAGAACCAGCGCATCTTTGAAGAGATCGTCGAAAAGCCCTACGGGATGATCCTGGTGACGGGGCCGACCGGGTCCGGGAAGTCGACAACCCTGTATTCCTGCCTGAACAAGCTCAACACCGGCACCACCAACATCCTGACCATTGAGGACCCCGTCGAGTACCAGTTGCCGGGGGTCAATCAGGTCCAGGTGAACACCAAGGCGAACCTCACGTTCGCCTCGGCGCTGCGCTCGTTCTTGCGTCAGGACCCGGACATCATCATGGTCGGTGAGATTCGCGACCAGGAGACCGCCCGCATCGCGGTCGAGGCCGCCTTGACGGGCCACCTCGTCCTCTCCACCCTGCACACCAACGACGCNNGAGATGGGGGTCGAGCCGTTCCTGGTGGCCTCGTCGGTCATCGGCGTCCTGGGTCAGCGCCTGGCCCGGACGATCTGTCCGAACTGCAAGGAATCCTATGCTCCGACTCCCGAGGCGATCAAGCGCTTCGGCCTGGCCATGTACTCGGATTCCGAGTTGAGTTTCTATCGCGGCCGGGGTTGTGACCACTGCAAGATGACGGGGTACCGCGGAAGGACGGGTATTCACGAGATCATGCCCATGACCGACCGGGTCCGTGGCCTGGTCCTGCAGCGGAGCTCGACGGCGGAGATCAAACAGGCGGCCACCGAGGATGGCATGCGCATCATGCAGGAGGATGGCATCAACAAGGTCCTGGCCGGAGTCACCTCCATGGAGGAATGTCTCCGGGTGGTCTATGTCGAAAGCTCTGGCGAGTGGTAGTTCTTCTCAAGTCCGCGTGGCGGACCGATTTCCATTGACCCAGCCGTCCGGTCGTCCGCCTCAGGCGGAGGACTGGAGGGGTGGGTTCTACGCTGTTTGGAGGATATAAGATGGCTCTGCCTCAACCGCTTCGCTACACCATGGACGACCTGCTCAAGAGCACGGTCGAACGCGGCGCATCGGACCTGCACCTGACGGTGGGTTTGTCGCCGATCTTGCGGATCAGCGGGAGGTTGACGCCCACCGAGTATCCCCGGCTTGGTCCGGACGACACCAAGCGCCTGATTTACAGCATCCTCAATGACAAGCAGAAGGAGAGGTTCGAGAAGACCTGGGAGTTGGACTGTTCGCACGGGGTGCGTGGTTTCGGTCGCTTCCGGGTGAACGTCTTCCGTCAGCGCGGAGTGGTCGGGGCCACGTTGCGAGCCATCCCCAGCTCCATCCCCACGCGCCAGGAGCTCAACCTCCCCCAGGTCATCGAGGAGATGGTGTATCGGCCGCACGGCCTGATTCTCGTCACCGGGGCCACGGGTCAGGGAAAATCGACCTCCCTGGCCTGCATGCTGGACCTGATCAACTCCGAGAAGACCTACCACATCCTCACGATTGAGGATCCCATCGAATACATCCATCCTCACAAGAAGTCGATGGTCAATCAACGGGAGTTGGGGCAGGACACCCAAGGATGGCTGCATGCGCTGCGTTCTGCCCTCCGCGAAGACCCCGACGTCATCCTGGTCGGCGAGATGCGGGACCTGGAGACCATCTCGGGTACGCTGACGGCAGCCGAGACCGGTCATCTGGTCTTCTCGACCCTGCACACTTCGGATGCCTCCCAGACCGTCGACCGCATCGTCGACGTCTTCCCGCCCCATCAGCAGCAACAGATCCGCATTCAACTGGCGGCGGTCCTCGAGGCCGTCTTCTCCCAGCAGTTGATTCCGCACTCCTCCGGCGTGGGTCGGGTCCCCGCGATTGAGGTGATGATCGCGACGTCGGCCGTGCGCAACCTGATCCGCGAAGGGAAGAGCCATCAGATCTACAACGCGATCCAGACCGGCTCCAAGCACGGAATGCAGACCATGGAGCAGTCGCTTCTGGATCTCTACACCAACAAGCAGATCACCCTGGAGGACGCCCTGAACCATACCATGCATCCGGAGGACCTGCGCCGGATGATCGAGGGGCAGGGGCGGAAGTAGTCGGATTGACCTGAAGTTCCCCAGGGTAGGAAGAGGAGGAACGGGCTTCCTCCTGGAAGACCCCGCTGGAAGTCCAGGATCACAAGGGTGCCC
This sequence comes from bacterium UBP9_UBA1432, assembly GCA_002329445.1. Taxonomy (GTDB): domain Bacteria; phylum Vulcanimicrobiota; class Xenobia; order Xenobiales; family Xenobiaceae; genus Xenobium; species Xenobium purgamenti. The sequence continues at coordinate 53,775 of DCTU01000378.1, read as the reverse complement.
TACCGGTCAAGGTCTGGTGCCCTCGGGCTGCGAACGAAGGTCTCGCAGCCGAAGAGTTCAATAGGAGGTGGTTTCAATGAGCGTTCTGTGGTGGCTCCTGCCCATGGCAATCATCATTGTCGGCACCCTGTCCAAGATCTGAGATCTCGGTCGGGTCTAGCCGCGAAGGAGGTTGGGGTCGGATGCCCGTCTTTGTCTACGAAGCCCGCGATGCTGCCGGGCAATTGAAGAAGGACAAGATCGACGCTCCGAACATGCGGATGGCGACTCAACGTCTGCAAGAGCAGAAGATGACCGTCATCAACATCAAGGAACAGTCTGGCGGCGTGGCCCAGGCAGATGTCCTGGGCTGGTATCAGAAATTCAAGAAGGTCAATGAACAGGCCCTGACGGTCTTCAGTCGTCAGTTCGCGACGATGATCAACGCCGGCTTGGCAATGGTTCGTTGTCTGGACATCTTGTCCGAACAGACTGAGGACAAGAAGCTTCAACAGACCCTGATCCAGGTCCGCCGGGATGTCGAGGGTGGCTCGACCCTTTCGAACGCCCTTTCCAAGCACCCGACCGTCTTCTCCACCCTGTACACCAGCATGGTCAAGGCGGGGGAGATGGGCGGTGTGCTCGACGAGGTCCTGGAGCGCCTGGCCGGGTTCATGGAGAAGGACTACGCGCTCAAGAAGAAGGTCAAGTCGGCACTCACCTATCCAGTCGTCATCTTGATCATGGCGCTGGGTATCGTCTTCTTCCTGGTGACCTACATCCTGCCGACCTTCGTCACCCTCTTCGAGGGGATGAACCTCGAGCTGCCTTTGCCGACCAGGGTCCTGATCGGAACGACGAAGGCCGTTCGCAATCCCGTCATCCTGATTCCCTTGATCGGTGTCGTGGTGGTCGGGGGAGTCTTCGTCAACCGCTACATCAGCACTCCGCTCGGCAAGAAGCAGTATGACCTCTTGAAGCTGAACATTCCGGTGTTCGGCTTGTTGAACAAGAAGGTGGCCATCTCGCGCTTCTGCCGGACTTTGGGAACTCTTCTCTCCTCGGGCGTGCCGATCATGCAGGCGCTGGAAATCGTGGGCAAGGCGTCTGGCAACGAGATCATCGCCATGACCGTCGGCAAGATTCGCGAGAGCATCCGGGAAGGCGAGAGCATCGCCTCGCCTCTTGGAGCCTCGGGCATGTTCCCTCCCATGGTCACCCAGATGGTGGCTGTGGGAGAGGAGACCGGAAACCTCGATGCGATGCTTTCCAAGATTTCCGACTTCTATGACACCGAGGTGGAGTATCTGCTGAGCTCGTTGACCTCGATGCTGGAACCCATCATGATCGTTGGAATGGGTGCCATCGTCGGTTTCATCGTGGTCTCGGTGTTCCTCCCGCTCTACCAGTTGATCGGCAACATGGCCTGACGGTCTGTCCGGTCGAACCAGGAGGCCCTCCCCGCCGGGGGGGGCTTTTCTGGTTGATGGCGCCTGGCCGGCCTTCTCCCGGAGGGGGCTTCGCCTCGGTCGAATGGTGAAGTCTGGACTCCTCTGGCCCCGCCGATGAGCCGTGAACCCCGTGGAACCTGGTTTCGCTTGGTGTATAGCCCGTCCTGGCTAGTGTGGTTCATTGTTGGAGAATAGTTCGCTCGGACGGTATCCCCTGAAGACGCCGGGGAACTAGAATGACGTAGCAGGAACATGCGGGACTCCGCAGAACCTGACTCTATCCAAGTCCAGGAAGGAGACGAAGCAAGAATGATGACTCGTCTGGTCCGCCGTAAGAAGTCTGGTGGCTTCACCCTGATCGAGCTGATGATTGTGATCGCCATCATCGCGATCCTCGCTGCCATCCTCGTTCCCAACTTCATCCGCGCTCGCGCTCAGGGTCAGTTCACCGCCTGCAAGTCCAACCTGAAGAACATCGCCACCGCGCTGGAGATGTATTCGACGGACGCCCAGGGTCGCTATCCGACCACCCTGTCCAAGCTGTCTGACGACCAGAAGTACCTGCGCACCATCCCGACCTGCGCGTCGGCTGGTTCGGACACCTACACCGCCGCTTACTCGTCCGGTTCCAACCCCGACCGTTACACCGTGTATTGCACGGGTGACAACCACGCTGCCGTGGACGCCGGTGCTGGCTACCCGCAGTACAACTCGGTTGCCGGTCTGCTCGAGAAGACCTAGACTCTCGGCTGCCTGGTTCCGCAAAGGGGCGCTTCGGCGCCCCTTTTTTTCGTTGGCGCCGCCGGCCGTCTGGTGCGAAGCCCGTTCTGGGCAGGGCTTCCTGGAGGTCTTCGGGAATCGCCCAGGCCACCATGTCCCCCCAAATCTGTCGCAAGACCACTCACCTGGCCTGTCTGGTCACCGCCATCACGGGGGTTGCTGCCCTGGCTCTGCCTCGGATCCCCGCGGCCGACACCTGGTGGCATCTGGCTGCAGGGCGCTTCCTGCTGACGTCTGGTCGGATGTCCCAGGCAGACCCCTTCAGCTTCGGCACGGGCCGCGGCGACTGGCTGAACCATGAATGGCTCACCGAGATCCTGTTCTACCTGGTCCATCAGGCGGTGGGACTGGACGGGCTCTTCCTGCTTCGCACCCTGGTCGTGGTCCTGGCCTTCGCCGTGCTGCCCCTGTGGAGCGCCCGCAGATCCCTGGTGTCGACTCCATGGGCGTGCGCGACGGTCCTGGGATGTGCGGCGGCTGCTGAAGGCTGGGCGTTCTTCGACGCCCGGGCCTATCTGATCACCTATCTCGGGCTGGCGGGGACCCTGTTCCTGGTGAACGAAACCCTCCGCACCGGGGACTGGCGCTTCCTGCTCCCTGTGCCGCCGGGGACGGTCCTGTGGGCCAACTGCCACGGCGGCTTCATCCTGGGCCCGCTGGTCCTGCTCCTGGTCGCGCTGGGCTGTCTGTTCCCACCGCGCTCGACGCGTCTGGCCCGGACCCTGGCCCTGGTCGCGGCCGGTACCCTGGCCCTTTGCGCCATCGCCACGCCCTTCGGCTTTGGGATTCTGGCCTTCCCTTTCAGCCTGATCGGTCCGAGCGCCTTCACGGTCGGCCTCAACGAATGGGCACGGCCCGACCTTCTGCGGCAGGTTCCCTTCCTGGGGCTCCTGCTGGTGTCGATTGCCCTGATCCCCCGACTGGACTGGCCACGCCGCCTGTGTCTGGGCTGTTTCCTGGTCGCAGGGCTGGTCGCCTGGCGCCACGCTCCCCTGGCGGCGATCATGGCGGCGTTCCTCCTTCCCGGCGTCATGCCCCGATGGGAAGCCAGGTCCGCGTGGGCGATGCGCCTGGGGCTGTTCTTCTGGGTCCTGGCTGCGCTGGCGATGGGCTGGCTGGTGTCTGTCCGCGTGCGGGGTGGGGCCGCGGAGTGGACCATGCTGCGGACCCATTTCCCGGTGGCGGCCGTCCGCTTCCTCCGGGCCAATCCCCAGTTGCCTCGGGACCTGGTCAATCCCTACGAGTGGGGAGGCTATCTGGAATGGACGGCGTGGCCCCAGCATCGGGTCTTCATCGACGGGAGGGCCAACACGATCTATTCGCAGCAGCGATACGCCGAGGCGCTGGCAGTGCAGTTCGGCCCGCCGTGGGTCCGCTCCCTGGAGCGTGCCGGGCTCGGCGCGTTGCTGGCGGGACGCGGGCATTGGGAGGACATCCTGGATCGTCACGGAGTGCGCCTGGTCCTGTGCACGCGTCTGCAGGGGGACCTGGTGGCCAGGATCAGCAGGTCCGGACGCTGGTTTGAGATCTATCGCGACCCTCTGGCCGTGATCTTCTTGAGGTCGGAACCCGAGCTCGTCCGACTTGCGCAGGACCTCGTGCATCCGGTCTCCCAGTGGACCTTCTTCGAACAGGCCCAGCTCCGGCTTGGCGAGGGCCGGGAGCCCGAGGCTCTGGAGCTGGTCTCGCAGGCTCTGGCCCTCGACCCACGGTGGCCGCAGGCTCTGGTCTTCCGGGCCACCCTTCACCTGCGAGCCGGGCGTGACGCCGAGGGAGAACGCGATTTGCGGGAGGCCCTGGCCTGGGACTCGGGCGTCCCGGATGCCCATTTCAACCTGGCTGTGCTGGCCTGGTCGCGAGGAGAGCCGGAATGGGCCCTCCGCGAGCTTCGACGCGAGCTTGATTTGAACTCTCGGCACGCTCCGGCGCGGGCACTCCTGAGGGAGATCCAGGGCCGGTAGGGGATCCTGCGTTCATCACCGCTCTCGGCGCGGGCAGGGTCTGGGATCTGGACCGTCGAACCGCGGCCGGGTGTTCGACGACCTTCTGACCACCACGCCTCTGAGCCTGACCGTCGTTTTCCTCTATGGGAGCCTGTTCGGCAGCTTCCTGAACGTCGTGATCTATCGGATGCCCCTGGAGAGGTCCATCGTGGCGCCAGGTTCGGCTTGCGGCACCTGCGGGACCCCCCTGGTCTGGTGGCAGAACATCCCCATTCTCTCCTATCTGCTGCTGGGAGGTCGCTGCCACACCTGCGGCGCAGGTTTCTCGGCCCGCTATGCCGGGATCGAGGCTTTGACAGGCCTGGCGGCGGCTTTGCTGTTGTGGCATCACGGGGAGATCGGATACCCCTTCTTCCATCATTTCGTCTTCTTCTGCTTCCTGGTCGCCGTCTTCTTCATGGATCTGGACCACTGGATCATCCTCGACCAGGTCTCTTTGACCGGATTGGCGGTTGGGCTGTTGGGATCAGCCCTCATGCCCTTTCGCGAGGACCTGATGATCGAGGGACTGGGAACCCCTCTTCTCAACGTCGCCTCCTCCTTGCTGGGCGCCATGCTGGGGGCGGGCTTCTTCTGGAGCGTCCAGGTGATTGGGACCCTCATGGCCCGGCAAGAGGCATTGGGCACGGGGGACATCAAGCTGGCGGCCATGATTGGCGCCTTCCTGGGGTGGAAGATGGGCATGATTGCCTACTTCTTGAGCTTCATCCTGGGGGCGGTCGTGGCCTTGCCGATGATGCTGCTTCACCGTCGGCGAGGGAAGGATCCCGTCCCGCTGGGGACCTTCATGGCGGTTGCGGCCTTTCTGACTGCAATGTGGGGGCACCGCATCTTCGAGTTCCTCCTGGCCTGGCCCGAGCACCTCGGCGCATGGCTATAAAGTCGGGTTCTCAGGTCCGCCAGGATCTTGGCCGGCCAGGAGGCATGCCCGCTGGACCTCGCGAAGCTTGATTCATTCTTGAGGAACCGTTCGGGTCGGAGAGTGAGGTGAGGAACATGCGGAGACTCAGACAGTCTGGTTTCACACTGATCGAAATGATGGTCGTCATCGTCATCCTCGGGATTCTTCTGGCCCTCCTTCTTCCCAATCTGGTCCGCTCCAAGCATCAGGGGCAACTGGCTTCTTGTGAGCATTCGTTGCGAGCCATGGCCTCGGCGATGGAGAACTACAACGCTCAGAACAAGCGGTATCCGGACTCGTTGGAAAGGCTGACGACGGCCAATTACATCCAGCAGGTCGTCTGCCCGACCAACCGCTCGGAGTATGGACTGGTGGTGACGTCGGAGGGCAAGGACTATACCCTCTTCTGCAAGGGCATCCACCATCTGGTCCTCGGGGACATTGTCAGCGAAGGATTCCCCCAGTACTCCGGGGCAGCGGGCCTGTTCCGCAAGTAGCAGCTTCGAGATGGGCGGGATGCCGGCAGCCGTGGCGGGTTTTCGCTTCTCGTGCCGGGGGTGGACGCGAACGAACACATTTCCCCCTTGACCTCGCCGGAAGTCCGTGTTTCCAGGAAGCCTGGTGTTCGGCAGGGCCCACGTGCAATCGAAAGGGTTTTCAAGGAGGGGCTCGAAAGACCGGATCTCGTAAGGCACCGTGAGATTTTTCAAGTCCTGGCGTTGTAGGAGGTCTGACATCAGGATGGTGGCCTGAAGCGACCCGCCCGGAGCTGTTCCGAGGTCCAGGCAGGTTGCTGGGGGCGGTTTCCGAACGGATGGGCTCGCAGTTGGCTGCGAAGCCTGTCCAGTCGCAGGAGAGGAGGTGAACCCAGGTAGATGAATATCCTGAAACGTTGGTTCGGGCACAAGGAAGAGGTTGCCGGTCTGGATATCGGGAGCAGCACGATCAAGATCGCGCAGGTCACCAAGACGCCCAGTGGGTATGCCTATTCCCGATTCGCCTCGTGTCCGACCCCTCCCATGACGATCAAGGACGGTTCCATCGTCGACGCCCGGGTCCTGGGCGAGACGATTCATCAGTTGATGCAGAGTCAGGGGATCACGGCAACCCGTCTGGTCAGCGCCGTGTCGGGGCAGTCGGTGGTCATTCGCCCCATCAGCATGACGCAGATGACCGAAAGGGAGTTGCAGCACGCGATCAAGTTCGAGGCGGAGCGCTATCTGCCGTACTCGGTCGCGGAGGCTCAGATCACGGGTCGGATCCTTCCCGGGAGCGCGGAGGGAGAGGACAAGATGATGGAGGTCCTCCTGGTCGCAGCGCCCAACGAGATGGTCAAGAACACCCGCGAGGTCGTCACCCTGGCCCAGGCGACCGCCGACTCGATCGACCTCGAGCCGTTTGCGCTCTTGCGGGCCCTGAACCGCGGGGTGGATCCCGAGGCACGCCGTCAGACCATCGCACTGATCAATCTGGGGGCTTCCTCCAGCAGCATCAACATCTTCCATGATGGAACCCTGCGGCACAACCGCACCATCACCGTGGCCGGGAACAACTTCACCAAGGCGATCGGGCAATCCCTGAACCTCTCCTTCGAAGAGGCCGAGAAGATCAAGAAGGAGAAAGGTGTGATCCGCGTCGAGAAGGATGCGACTCCCGTCGCCCCCACCACGATGCGGATCTTCAACGTCATCATTCCTGTCCTGACCGAACTGGTCACCGAGATTCAGCGGTCTTTCGACTACTATCGCAATCGTTTCAAGGGCGAGTCGGTCGATCTGGTGGTCCTGTCTGGCGGGACGGCCAAGTTCAAGAATATCGATGTCTTCATCTCCAGTGAATTGAGCATCGACTGTCAGATCGCCAATCCGTTCCGCAATATCTCTATCCAGAATGTTCAGGGAATCTCGCCTGACGATCTTGAGGCTCTGGCGCCGATGGCCATGGTGGTGACCGGGCTGGCGCTTCGAAGTGAATAAGGAGGTTCCGTGCGCATCCTGAATAACTTGAACCACCCCACGGTCCAGGAGGAGGTGCCATGACCATCAAGGTCGACCTGCTGCCTACCGAACGCAAGAGGTTCACCTTTGACCCCATGATGGGGTTCTTGTTGGTGATCATCATCATCTGCACGGTAGGCTTCGTCATCTACGGGTCCAAGCTCCAGAACAGCATCGAGACGGAGAAGGCCGGGGTCGCTGAGATCGAGGCCGAGATCAAGACCATCGAGAACAGCCTGCCCCAGATCGAGGACCTCAAAGCGGATATTGCCAAGATCAAGGCGGAGATCAAGGTGATCGAGGGCCTGGTCTACGACCCGGTCCGTTATGGCAATCTCCTTGCCGAGGTGGGGCGCGTGCTGCCCTCCAACGTGTGGGTCGATAGCCTGGCCATCGAGCCTGGGACCCGGTCCATCACGATGAGTGGGACGGCGGCCCAGATGGGGGCGAACCATCCGCTGGCCACCATCTCTTCGCTGTTGGAGAGGATCCACCAGTCCAAGATCTTCAACGACGCATCCCTCGGGTCGACCGGCCAGGTCAAGCTTCTGGATGGGAACCTGATTGGTTTCACCTTCCAGATCGAGGCCCGATACGATCCCGACCAGGCCGCCGGCCTGGCAGAAGTAGTGCCTGCGGGTGGCGAGTCGTCCGCAGAGGCGGACGGGGTTCCAGCCGAGGGAGGAGCTGAGGCTCCGCCCGCCGCTGGAGAGCCTGCCGCTCCGGGAACCTAGGAGGAAAGATGACGCTCACCACCCCGATGAAGATCATCCTGGCCCTGCTGGTCATCGCCTTGATCGCAGTCGGCTTCTGGCTTCTGGACTGGCAGCACAAGCACACTGAACTGGCTGGCGTCAAGCAGCAGAAGGCGGATCTGCAGGCCAAGCTGGAACAGAATCGCGAGCTGGTCAAGGCCCTGCCCGTCCTGACGCGCGAGAAGGCGGATCTGGAAGAGAAGCTCCGCCAGGTCGTGCAGACGGATCTGGTGGCCGAGAAGCCTGAGCTCTTCGTGGCCAACTACATCAAGCAGATCGAGAGGGTGATGTTGGAGGAGCGGGTTCGCATGTCGGATCCCACCTTCGACATCGTCAACATTCAGCCCGGGGCGCTGACTTCGTCCTCGCCGGCCGGAGCGGCGCCAGAGGAAGGGGCGGAGGGGGCTGATGCCACTCCGGATGCCTTGAAGTCCTTCCCGACGCGTGTCTTCAACATGAGCATGCGGGGCAAGTACGCCACCCTGATCGACTTCCTGTACCAGTTGGGAGCTTTGAAGCTGGAGCGCCTGGTGACGATCGACAAGATCGCCTTGAGCCCCACCGAGAAGAACCCGGCCGGCAGCCCCACGCTGACGATCACGATCCCCATCACCGCCTACATGCGGCAGGGAGGTTAGACGATGATGAACCTGCCCGAGATTGCTACCAGGTTGCGTCGGGGCAGTGCGGCCCTGGCGCTGGCGGGAACGCTGACGCTGTGCGCGGCTTGCGGCGGAGGGGGTGGCACGGAAGAGTCCGGGACCACCGACTCCGGTACACCGCCCGCGGTGAGCGGGGAGGTCCAGGTCACCGAGGAGGAGATGGCTCAGCAGCCGGAGACTCCCGAAGCGACCCCCACCCCCGAGCGTCGGGCTCCAGAGGTCCGCGCAGTCGGTCGGGTCCGCGACCCGTTCATCAACCCGTTGCAGGCCAGCGTGGTTCCGGTGGAACCCCAGGCCGGCGCACCGGCGATGGCGGCAGGGGGTGCCAGTGCGGCTGCACCGACGAGCGCGGGTTCCTTTGCGGCCTTGAAGAAGCCCAAAGCCCCCGTCATGCCGACGCCGGACGTCACGGTGACCGGTCTGGTCCGTTCCGGGTCCGGATACCGCGCCATCCTGACCGGCCCCGACGGCTCGTTGATCGTCGCCACGGGTCAGAAGGTCGGTCCGTTCCAGATCGGCTCGATCAGTCCGAAGGGTGTGGTCCTGACCTGGAAGGGTCAGAAGGTGACCTTGCCTTTGGAACGGGAGCAGTTCGGCCCCGACGGTCTGCCTCGCCAGGCGGAGAGTCGGCGCCCCTAGAGAACGTCAAAGCAGAGTCTGCCGGGTGGACGTCGGTGCCATTGGCCGGTCCCATCAACCACGCGGCAGATGCCAGTGCCCCGTCTGGACGGAGTCCGGCGCCGGGCAGAACAGGTGAAACGCACGGTCGGGCTGCGAGGGTGCCCGTCCGAGCGAGACGACAGCGGCCAGCCAGGCCTCGAGGCCCGGGGAATCCCTGGGACGGTCCCGGAACGGGGCCTCCGCGCGGCCGGCCCCTTCGGCGGAAGGTGGTGATCACAGCTACGGACGGAATCGACCCTCGTGGAATCCGAGGCAGTCGGCTGCCGGAAGGCGCCTTCAGCGCAGACCAGTCGCTGGCTCCTCACCCAGAATGATGGCCAATAGGAGGTGGGTAAAAACCAATGCTCTTGTCGAAGCCTAGAAGCTGGAAGCTTCTGCTCGCGTGCCTTCTGGCCGTAGGACTGTTGCTGCCTGCGACCACGACGGCCCAGGCTGCCAGCGCGACCGTGAGTGGAGTCAAGATCACCGACGGCACTGGAACGCTGAAGGTGGACGTCCAGGCCACGGCCCCGGTGAGCTTCCGTTCCAAGCGGCTCGCCGAGCCGCGGCAGATGGTAGTCATCGACGTGTGGCCGGCGGTTCTCGGAAGCGGTGCCCGCGCGCAGACGGATGTCAACCGGGGCCTGGTCGAGAAGGTTCGCCTGGCCCAGTACACGCCCGACACGGTTCGCGTCTACCTGGACGTGATCTCGCAACCGCAACTCCAGGTCAGCCCTGCGCCCGAGCGGCGTGGCCTGACGGTGGCCGTTTCCACGTCGCAGATCGCCGAGGCGAAAGTCACGAAAGCCCCGGCGGCAACGACTGTGGAAGCCACTCGTCCGGTTCCCGTTCACAAGCCGGTGGCCCAGACCGCGCCCGCTCCGAAGCCTGCTCCCCAGGCCAAGGCGCAGTCTCGTCCCGCAACTCCTGCGTCCGTGACCCGGACGCCGACCTCGTCGGCCTCGGCCCTGCGGGCCCAGCGCCCTCGTCCCCGGCCCGCGCCGGCCCCCAAGACCGTCTCCATCGATTTCGTCAATGCAGACCTGGTCTTCGTCGTCAAGGCTCTGGCCCAGGAGATGGGCCGGAACGTCTTTGTCGCGCCCAACGTGATGGGGACCGTCACGGTCACCCTGAACAAGGTCCAGCCCGAAGGCGCCCTGGCGTTGATCCTGAAAATGCAGGAGAACGACTACAGCTACAAGATCGTGGACGGCACCATCGTGGTGGCCAGTCCTGAGAAGCTGGCCCAGGTTGCCGATGACATCCTCACCCCGCGGACCAAGTCGGCCGCCTCCCGTCGTGACCTGATCTCCCAGGAATTCCTGCTGGAAGTGGCTCCGGCCGCAAAGGTGACCGAGTTCCTGAAGCTGCAGTATCCCGACGTGGAGTTCACCCAGCACCCGACGCTGAACGGCTTCTTCGCCAAGGCGACTCGGGACGAACTGCGCCAGATCAAGGCTTCGATTCCTGGCCTGGATCAGGTTCCCGAACCTCCGCCTGCACCGCGTCGTGAGTTCATCCCCGTCAAGTACGGCGATCTGCGTCAGGTCCAGGCTCTGGCCAAGACCCTGGTTCCCGACCTGGAATACAACACGGATGACCGGCTCAACCTGCTGATCGTCGAGGGCGCGGATGCCTCGATCGAAGCTTTGCAGGAGCTGCTTGCAACCATCGACCGGCCGCAGGACCAGGTCATGCTCGATGTCAAGGTCGTCGACCTGACCGAGAGCGGTGGAAAGAACCTCGGTGTCACCTGGGGTGCCCCCAACGCGCCGGGTTCCTTCCAGACCACGTTCGGCGAGGTCGTTCCGGTGCTGAATGCGCCGGCAGGCTCGATCACCAACGACAAGCTCAACCTGGCCGAGATGACCGGCCTGGCCATCGGACCCTTCGGGCGCACGCCTTTTGTGGTCCAGACGACCCTGGCCTTCCTGATCACCAACGGCGAAGCCAAGATCCTGGCCTCTCCGAGGGTGGCGACCCAGTCGGGCGGCGAAGCGAAGATCCACGTCGGAGACAAGTTCCCCATCGTGTTCTACGATCCGCGTGCCGGTCAGTTCCAGGTGACCTACGTCAACATCGGTGTCACCCTGGAGGTGAAACCCCAGGTGAAGGCGGACGGCTACATCGTGGCTGAAGTCAAGCCGGAGGTTTCCAACCTGGTGGACCTCGTGAACAACCAATACCCGCGGACGACGGTCCGGACCGTCACTTCGACCATGCGCGTCAAGGACGGAGACACGATCGTGCTGGGCGGGCTCATTTCCGAGAGCCAGCGCCACAGCGTCAGCAAGATTCCGCTTCTGGGCGACCTTCCGATTTTCGGCCCCCTGTTCCGTTCGGTGACCGATTCGGCGGATCGCAACGAAGTGATCTTGATGATGACCCCGCACATCATGAAGTAGGTCGACTCAGGCCGCTTCCCAGGAGGGTGGTGCTTCGGCACCACCCTCCTGCGCTTTTGCGGGACTGACGAGGTGTGCGAGAACTCTGCCTTCGGCTCGCTGCCCGCAGGGGAGGAGGTCGGTCCTGGGGAACCGAACAGTCTGAAGGTCAAAGCCTGTCTTCTCGGCGCGGGGGCAGATCCGTCCCCCGGTGGGCAGGGCCCTGGACGCGGACGGTCGATTGATGAAACCCGGCAGGGCGGGGCTCGGGTTTCGGGGGACGCGTCCTGGCATCTACCCGGTTTGTCGATAGGGCGGGTTTTCTAGAAGCCCCTCCGGATTCGGAGCGGGCAGTCGGGGATTTGTCTTGTGACCCTGTGGCAGCGCGTGCCACCGGGCCCCAGAAAGTGGTGTGAACGCAAGTGGCCGATGACGTCCGGGATTTGATGCGGGAGGCCGAGTCGCTGATCGAGGAGCGCGACTGGGATTCCGCACTGGAAAAGCTCAAGAGGGTCCTGGAGCTTGATCCTGAGAACGCCAAGGCATGCGAGAGACGAGCGCATGCGTTTGCGGTTCGTGGGATGATCAAGTCGGTCATTCAGACCTATTTCCGTCTGATGGACATTCTCGAGGCGCGATCGGAGCTGGACCCCGCGATTGAGGTCGCCGGCTGGATCCAGCGCCTGGATCCCGAGTCGGATGCGGCTCGGATGCGGGTCATCCAGATCCTCCGGAAGAAGGGGGACCACGCCGAGGTGGTCCGTCGGTCGCGCGAGCTGGCTCGGTTGTATATCGAGCTGGGCCAGGGCGACCAGTCGATCTCGTTGCTGAAGAGCGCCCAGGAATCCGATCCGGACAACCTGGAGATCGGGCTTGAGCTGGCGGAGATGTTCGTCAGCCATGGGCACATTGAGGATGGAGCCGCCCAGTATCGCCGGGTGGCGGCAGCCTTCCAGGAGAAGGGGCAGGTCGAAAAGGCGGCCGAGGCCTACCGGCGCATGAAGGTGATCGTCCCCGACGATCCCGGCGTCTTCTTCACCCTCGGCAATCTCTTCCTCACGTTGGGCCGCTTCAATGAGGCCGAGCAGGAGTTCCGCGCGATCCTCCGTCATGACCTCAATCACGAGGAGGCCTTGCTGGCCCTGGGGGATGTCTGCCAGAAGAAGGGGCAGTTCCGTGACGCCATCCTGGCCTTCAACAAGATCCTGACCATCAACCCCCAGGAGAACTCTGCCAAGGAGCGTCTTGGGGAACTGTACCAGGCGCAAGGGATCTCGGCGGAGGCCGTCAAGCACTATCTGGCTGCAGCGCACGCGTGGCAGCAGCTTGAGGACCATCCTCGCGCAGTCAAGCTGTATCAGCGCGTCCTGGCCCTGGATCCCACCAACCCGACGGCCTGTCGCGAACTGACCAATCTCGGTGCGCCGTTGACGCCGGATCCCGGGGACTTTGCGGTTCCCGCCCAGCCGGCTCCGGCACCCGAGCCGCCGCGGTCGAAGCGTGGCGCGAAGTCTTCCTCTGGAGAGTCGATCCAGGTCGGCAAGAAGCGTCGGAAGGGACTGGAGTCTCCGGATGCCGCGCCCGAGGCCGACGAGCGCGTTCGCAAAGGTCTGGTGCGCAAGGAGGGGGCGGGTTCTCGGGGGTTGACCCGGAAAGTCGGCGGCAAGGCCGGACTGGTCGCTGCCGGGACCGAGAAGCCGGTCCTGGGCCGCGGTGGGGCGGGCCCGAGGCCAGGGCTGATGAAGCCGGGACTGGGCCTGCCTGGTGCAGAGAAGCCGGTGCTGGGCGGCAAGAGGACGCTGCGCCGCCGCCCGCCTGCGGAAGAGGCGCCCGAGGAGCTCGCCGAGGAGACCGTGCCGGAGGTTCCCAAAGTCGCCCAACAGCCGCCACCCGTCGAGGAACCCGTGGTCGAGCTGGTGGAGGAAGACCTCCCGGTGCTCGAGGAGCCAGCGCCCGTTCTGCCACCCCAGGAGCTGAAGCCCGTCGCGGCCCCTCCGGATGAGGCCGCGGCTGCGCCGTCGCCGGCCGATTTGCCGTCTTCGGAAGCAGATTCGGGTTTGGAGCCGATTCCCGCGGGGGCCGAGGAAGTGCCTGCACCTCCGCGTGCCGCGGTCGTTCGCCCCCTGGTGCCGGTTCAGGCACCGCGTGGAGAACTCCAGGTTCCGCCTCCGGTCCTCTTCATGGCTCGACCGGATCGATTGGAGCAGATCCGTGAGCAGGTCTTGGAGGCTCCCGACCCGGAGGTTCTTCCCTGGACCCCCTTGCTCGAGGTGGATGGAGACAAGGTCCGTGAGGTCCGCCAGAAGAAGGTGGATGCTCGGGTTTCCCAGGTCTCGCCCGAGAAGAAGTCCGGTCCGATCGCGTCCAGGTTCAGTGGGACCAAGGGGGGATTGAACTTCTCCGGCGGGTCCCTGCTTCAGGGGATGCGCTCCTCGGCCGGTCAGAGGTCCCGCCGCCCCAGCGTGCGGGCGGAGGAACCGCCGGAACCGGCCCAGGACCCGGTCGGCGCGCCCGCGGGGCGGCCACCATCGGCTGCCGGGACGCTGGCCGACCGGATCGCGCGGATGCGTGCCGAGAAGGAGGCCCTGGAACGCGAGCAGTCTTCCCGCCCTTCGGCAGCGGAAGCGCCGCCCAAACCGCCAACCCCGGCCAAAGTGCGGCCGGGCACTCCGCCTCCGGTCGCGCGGGGACGGAAGGCCTTGTTGGGCGCGGCGGCTGCCACTCCGCCCGTGACCCCGGCGCCCGAGAGGATTCCCGCACCGCAGGTGACTCCGGCACCGGAGAGGATCCCCTCGCCTCAGGTCGCCGAGCCCGGCGAGCAGCCGGTCCAGGAAGGGCGACCTGCTCCGGGCAGGTCTTCGGCTGCGAGGCCGGGACGTCCGGCCTTGGAAAGGCCGGTGGCTCCTGTCGCGGCGGAAGAGATGCCGGTTCCCGAGCCTGTGCCCGCGCCGGCGCCGCCGCCCCCTGAGGAAGCGGTGGCGCCGCTCGTCGAGGTTCCGACGGCAGAACCCGCCGTCGTGGCCGAGGCCGCGGAGCCCGTCCCCGTGGTGCCCGAGCCGGCCCTGGAGGGCCCGCAGCGCGAGACCGAGCCGCAACCGGTCTCGGAGGAGGCGGATCTCTTCGCCGGGCCGGAGGCCTCCGAGGAGGACCTCTTCGCCGGTCCGGCAGCGCAAGAGCCTTTGCCAGCCGGAGCAGTCGAGGAGGAACTCTTTGCGGGCCCGGCGTCGGAGGAGGAGCTCTTCGCAGGACCTCCATCGGACCAGACCACGCCGATCGAGGCGGCCCAGGAGGAACTCCTGGGGGGACCGCCTCCGGTTGAGGAGGCCCCGGCCGTCGCGGAACAGGTCGTCCCGTCGGAACCGTCCGAAGCCGCGGTCGGGGGATCGTCCGCGGAGTCCGGATCAGCGCCGGAGGCACCTGCCCCGCCGGCCGAGGCCGCCGGCGTGGCACCACCAGAGCAGGACCCGTCGGTGGCGGAGGTCGTTCCCGAACAGACCCCGCCGGCGGGGTCCGAGGATGGGGCCCCTGCAGAGCCTGTCGAGGAGCCCGTCCCGGCCGTGCCGTCCACCTCCGAGGCGCCGGAGACCACTTCCGAACCCGACGTGGTCGAGCCGGAGGCCCAGGAAGTCGCTGTCGCCGAATCCCTGTGTTCGTTGGCCGTCGAGTCGGAGTTCCCGCCCGAGCAGATTCAGGAGGCGCGCAAGATCCGCGAGAAGCTCGGCGGGGCCGACGTCACCACCGCGGTCAGCGCCTATCGCCGCGCTGTCGAGGAGTCACCGGAGAACCTGATGCTCCGGACGGATCTGGCGGACATTCATCTCCGTTATGGTCTTCTGGACGATGCGGTGATGCAGTATCGTCAGATCCTGATGCGCAAGCCGGAGTCCATCGCGCTGCGGCATCGTCTGGCGGATGCCTACCTGTGGAACGCCGAGTATGAGGAGGCGGCTTCGACCTTCCTGGAGCTGGCCGAACTGCATGTCCGGAATGACCGTGAGGCGGATGCCGTCGACATCCTCCAGTCGGTGTTGAGCCTGGACCCCAACCACTTCCTGGCGCGCCGTCGCCTGGTGGATCGCTTCTCGAAACTGGGACAGAAGAACCTGGCGGTCCACCATCTGCGCCAGCTCGCGGAGATCGCCCTGGCACGGGGAACGGTGGAAGAGGCCATCGGCGCGTTCCAGCAGTTGATGACCCTCTCAGAGGACCCGACCTTCCAGGAGCGTCTGGCCCAGGTCTATGAGTCCCAGGGCGAGGTGGCCCAGGCGCTGGTCAACTATCGCGCGCTGGCTCACCGCTACCGGGAGGCCCAGATGTGGAGCGAGGCCACCGGGGTCACCGAGAAGCTGGTGGCCCTGGATCCGGACAACCTGGCGGACCGGCACGCCTTGATCGAACTCTATGAGAAGCTGGACCGCTCGGATCGTGTCTTGGAGGGTCGCTTCGAGTTGGGATGCCGCCACGAGGATCAGGGGGCCATCTCGGAGGCGAGTGCCCTCTTCGAGCAGGTTCTGGAGAAGGACCCCGCTCATCACGAGGCGCGTCGTCGCCTGGTGGACTGCCATCTGCGCAGCGGCGATCTCACGGCCGCGCTGAGGGATTCCCAGCCGCTGACGGAGCTCTACCTCGAGACCCGGGACACGGGCCCTGCCATCGACCTGTATCGCCGGCTCACACAAGCCGATCCCCGCTCTCTGGACCTGCGTCGACGCCTGCTGGAGTTCTACGAGATGGCCGGGCGGCACGAGGACGTGCTCGAGCAACTGCTGGTGCTGGCCGACCTGCACGAGGCTTCCGGTCGCGAGCGTGAGGCCGTCCAGGTTCTGCAGAGAGCGCTGGAGGTCGCCCCGACGCGAGATGACCTGCACTATCGGCTGGCCCGTCTGTATGACGAGAAGCTGGGCAGCCTGCCGGGAGCGCTGAACGAGTTCCGGAGGGTCTTCGAACTGAATCCGGGCCACGCCGAGGCCATGGATCGCTACGCCCGGCTTCTGATGGAACAACGGCTNNACGGAAGGCCCGCGAGGCCGCCGAGGTCCTCAACCGGCTGGTCGAGGTCCAGCCCGAGGCGGGGCAGGCCTCTCGGGATCGGATCCTCGGCGAATACAAGGAGAGGATCGGGGCCGATCCGACGGACTGGACCACCCGGTTCGTCTACGGAGAGGTCTGCTACTTCCTCAACCGGGTCGAGGACGCCGTCGAGCAGTTCCAGAAGACCCGTTCCGACCGGGACCACGAACTGCGTTCCTACAACATGCTGGGGCTGGCGTTCGCCCGGAACCCCCGCTTCGGCCTGGACCTGGCTGTCCGCCAGTTCCGCCGGGGTCTGGAGACCAAAGGGCACGCCGAGCAGGACTACCTCGAGCTGCGTTACAACCTGGCGATGCTCCTGTACCAGAACCATCGCATCCAGGAGGCGCTGACCGAGCTCAAGGACATCCTGGCGGTCGATGTCGCCTATCGCGACGTCGACGAGTGGGTGAGGCTGCTCCAGGAGGAGATCGCGGGGGGAGGCAGCGGGAAGACCCCCCGACTGCCGCCCCGACGGGGAGTCTGAGGCCCGTCTCCTTGACCCCAACTGAGCGCAGACCGGAGAAGACATGGCAGACCGCAAGAAGATCGACACGTTGATCCAGCAAGGGGACCAGTTGGCCACCCAGAACCGTTGGGATCAGGCCATGGCGGCCTATGGCCAGGCCCTGGAGCTGGCTCCGGAGGATGTTCAGCTTCGGGACCACATCCTGGAGGCAGCCACCCGTCGGGGCGACTATGGCGAGGTGGTCAGCCAGTGCATGGCCCTGGCGGAGCTCTTCGCCGCACAGGGCGAGGTCGACCAGGCGATCGAGCGCTACAAGATCATCGTCAACCTGGAACAGAGCGTGCGCAAGAAGGGGTTCGGCGGCGAAGAGGCTTCCGAGATCCAGAGTCGGGTGGCCCAGGTCAAACCCGAGATCTTCTCGCGGATCGGGCGGTTCTATCTGGACAAGGGAGACCACGACGAGTCCGTGGCCTGGCTCCGCTCCAGCCTGGACATCGATCCCGGTCGATGGGATACCCACATGGCTCTGGGCCGGGCCCTCATGGCCCAGGGCAAGGACAAGGAAGCCATCGGCGAGTTCCAGGAGGTCGTCCGGCTGGCGCCCAACGAGGCGGCCCAGGCCTACGAGATGTTGGGCGAGGTCTTCATCCGGGCCGGCCGGCAACCCCAGACGACCGTGGTCTGGTTTCGCAATGCGGGCGAGCTGTACATGCAGCGCAAGCAGATGGTGGACGCCATCCGGACCTATGAGCGCATCCTGGAATACGAGTCTCGAAACAAGGACATCCTGGTCAAGCTGGCCGAGATCTACGCCTCGGAGGGGCGGACCGAGCAGGCAGTCGAGACCTATCGCACCCTCGCCGGGATCTACCAGGAAGAGGGGCTGCTCGACAAGGTGATCGGCTTCTATGAGAAGCTGCTGGATTGTGACCCCCAGAACGAGGAAGCCCGCAACCAGGTCATCGACATCTACCGCAACATCCTGGCTCGCGACCCGTCGAACACCTCGGTGCGCCTGCGGCTGGTCGAGAATCTCCTGCGCCGGGGCATGACCGCGGAGGCCGGCGAGCAGCAACTGGCGCTGGCTCGTTCACATCTGGAGCGGGGCATGATCGAAGAGGCCCTGCCCGTGGCCCGGAAGCTGCTGGAGTTGGACCCCGGGAACATCGAAGCCCGCAAGCTGATGGGGGAGGTCTACCGAAAGAAGGACATGAACTCGGAGGCCCTGACCGAGTTCCAGCAGGTGGTCCGACTGTACCAGGACGCCGGGGACGAGAGCGCCGCGATGGACTTCCAGCATCGCCTGGTCGAGTTGTTCCCCGAGGCTTCTGACCTGCAGTATCAGGTGGCCCTGACCCTGCGGGGACAGGGGGACCACGAAGGTGCTGTTCGCGAATTGCTGCGGTTGCTGGGGGAGCGTCCGGAGGATCTGCTGGCCCGGGTGTACCTGGCCGAGGAGTATTCCGCGCTGGACCGCTGGGAGGAGGCGGTCGAGACCTATCGCACGGTGCTGGCCCAGGAGCCTGGTCGCTTGGATGTGCGCAAGCGTCTGGTCAAGTATTGCCTGGAGTCCGGCCGACGCGACGAGGCCCTCCGGGAGATCCAGGCGTTGCCCGAGGAGGACTCTGAGCGCAGCAACCTCCTTTGCCGCCTGATCGAGAAGGAGCTGGCGGAGGGGCACCTGGAGGAGGTGGAACGCCACCTGGACGGCCTGGCCGACGAGGACGAGCGCAAGGTCGGCTTTCGCAAGGACCTGATCAAGCGCTACCTGGATGCCAATGACCTGCAGAAGGCCGACGCCGCCATGCCCCTGGTGCCGCGCTCAGACAAGGAGCGCAACCGGCTGGTCACCCGTCTGATGGAGATGTATCTCAGCTCGGGGAACCTCGAGACGGCGGCCGAGTTGATCAACCGGCTTCCCGCCGAGGATCCCCTCCGTCTCTCCTTTCAGAGGCGTTTGATCGGCTCCTACCAGGAATCCGGCCGATTGGAGGAGGCGGCGGCCGAGCTGGCTCGTCTTCCAGAGGCGGACGAGTCGCGTCCGGACTTCCTGGGCCGGCAGATCTCCGGCTTGTTGACGGCAAACCGGCTTTCCGAGGCCATCCGGGAGATCGAGCGCCTTCCCGAGGCGGATCCGGCGCGCAACTCCTTCATGGGGCAGTTGATCGAGGCCTATCTGCAGAGCGGAGACATCGATCGGGCTGCGGAGGAGGTTGGCCGCCTCTCGCTGGAGGACGAAATCCGTCCCCGCTATCGACGCCGGATCATCCAGGCCTACCTCAACGCCAACCGCCTGGAGGACGCCGAGCGCGACATCCATGCCCTGGACCCCGCCGACCCCGAGAAACGCTCCTTCCTGCGCCTGCTCCTGCAGAAGTTCGAGGCCACCGGACAGATGGACCGTCTGCGTGAGATGGTCCTGCACCTCCCCGACGACATGGATGAGAAGCAGCAGTATCTGGACGGGATCGTCCACAACTACCTGATGTCAGGAGACCTGGCCCAGGCGCGCCAGGAGGTCTACCAGATGGCGGAGTCGGTTTCTGCCACGGGAAACCATCAGGAGGCGGAGCGCCTCTACCGCGAACTTCTGGCCTATCATCCTGCGGACGTCGAGATCCGGCTGCGCCTGTCCCACGAGGTGGCGTGCCAGGGCAAGTTGGAGCGAGCCCGAGAGGGCATGCTGGTCCTGGCCGGTCGTTTCCACAGCGAGGGGAATGCCACGTCGGCAGCAGACATCTATAGCCGCCTGCTGGAGATCGACCCGGAGAACCTCAATGCCCGTTATCGACTGGGCCATATCTGGGCAGAGCACGGCCAGACCGCGCAGGCCCTCGAGCAGTTTTCGCAACTGGCCAAGGTCTACCTGTTGCAGAATCTCCCCGAGGTGGCCCAGCGAGTTCTCAACCGGATCCTCGAGCTCGAGCCCAAGGATATCCCCCATCGGCGTCAGTTGATCCAGTTGCTGACCAGGAACCTCCGCTTCGACGAGGCGACCGAGCACTATCGGATGCTGCTCGGCATCCACCTGGACCGCGGCGAGATCGACGAGGCCCGCTTGTGCGTGCGTGAGATCGTCAACCTCCAGCCGCTGAACCTGGAACTCCGCCAGCGGCTGGGTGAGATGTTCCTGAAGGCCGGCTTCCTGGAAGAGGGCCAGAAGCTGATGGAGGAGTTGGCCTCCACCTACAAGGGCCGGGGCGATCACGAGCACGTGATCCAGGTCTTCTGGACCCTCTCGCGGACCTTTGAAGACAACCAGCAGTGGGAAACTGCCCTGGAGTACCGTGAGCGCGTGGCCGACGAGCTGGTGGAGGCGGAGGATTGGAAGGAGGCCCAGGAGCAGTATCTGCACACCCTGGAGCAGTATCTGGTCCGAGGGCGCAAGGAACGCACCGATCCCCTTTTCGTCAAGCTGATCGACGGGTTCTTCCGCCACAAGAACGTGCCCGAGGGCATCTCCCGCATCGAGCGCCTGGAAGAGTCCTTCCTGGATCAGGGCCGCAAGGGCATCTCCTTGATCGTCAAGGACCGTCTGGCCGGGATCATGGAGAGGATGGAGGAGTGGGACCGCGCACTGGAGCTGGTTGAAGCCATCTCCACCCGCTACCTGGAGCTGGGCGAGCACGAGCAGGCCATCGCCTATTGCCGCCGGGCCGCCGACCTGGCCTTGAACCATCAACGGGTCGAGCACGGCCTGGGTCTGTTGTTCCGGCTGGCCGAACTGGTCCTGGCCTATCGGGGAGTGGAGGCGGCACGGCCCGTCCTGGAGGAGATCGGCCGTCGCTCCGGCGAGGAACCCCGGGTCCTGGAGCGGATCGGCGACCTGCTCTTCAACGCCGAGCACTTCGAAGAGGCGCGCCCCTACTACGACGAGGTCCTTCAGAAGGAACCTGGTTGTGCCGGGGCCCTCTCGCGGGTGGCCATCATCTATGCCCGGCAGGAGCGCCTGGAAGAGGCGGCCGGCGTGGCTCGTCAGATCTTCGCCAAGGGCCTGGTCGGCCGGATCGTCAGCGAGTATCGGCAGGCTGTGGGCTATTCGCCCGAGGATGCCGGTTCCCAGATCAAGATGGGTGAGTTCTATCGACAGATGGGCTTCCTGGAGGAGGCCATCCAGGAGTTCTACCGGGCCTCTCGGGATCCGGGCAAGATGCTGCTGGCAGTCAACCACCTGGCTTTGGCCTTCAAGGAGAAGGGGTACCGGGACCTGGCCATCCGCCAGTTCCTCAAGGCCCTGGACCAGCCCGGGTTCATGGACGAGGACTTGTTGGACCTGCGCTACAACCTCGGCCAGGTCCTGGAGGAGGAAGGGCGCTTCAACGAGGCCCTCCAGGCCTATCAGGAGTGTTACGCCGTGGATATCCGCTTCCGCGATGTTTCGGAGCGCATCGAGATCCTCTTCGAGCGTCTGCAGTCCGATTCGGAGGGCGCAGGCTTTGCAGAGTATGGGGAATCCGCCGACAACTGGGGCAGAGAGGTCTAGCAGAGTCGTGAACAGTGAGTCTCACGTGAACGTCTGGACTGGCCCCTCCGCAGGGCCACGCGCTCTGGCATGGGGGAACCTGCTCCTGGCCTTCCTGGCCTTGTCGGGGACCGCCCTGGCGCAAGAGGCCCCAGGGGGCCTGGGAGCGCACACCGGAGCCTTGTTGGGAGCCTTCTGGGTTCTTCTCGGTCTGCTGGTCGCGCTGGTCGCCTGGGAAATGGTGGACCGCCGGTCTGCGGCCCCGCCCCTCCTGCCGGCGCCAGCGCCGGCCGCGGAGGGGGCCCCGGCTGCCGGAGAGGAGGCACCTGCCTCTCTGGAAGAGGAAGACCCCTTCAAAGCCCTGCTCAGGAAGACCTCTGTCGCCGAGAAGGAACCCGCCGGGCAAGGGGCTGCGGGGCCCCTGGAAGAGCCCTCCCTGACCCGGCCCGCCGGGGCGACGGCTCTCACACGCCTGCAAGAGCCCGTCCCCTCCGAACGCGCGGAGGAGGTCGAGGAGCTCAGCCCCTTCCAGCGTCTGGCCCAGATCGGCTCGGAGGAGACCGCCCCGGTCCCATCCGTTCTGCCCGAGAGTCGCCCGGAAGTCCCCTCGGCGGTTCCGGCCCCCTCCTCTGGTGGGGACTGGGCGGCGTTGTTGAGCAAGGTGCAGGCCGAGGAGGAGCCGCCGGCACCTCCGGCGCGGGTGTCGCTGAAGGGTGCCGAGGAAGACCCCTGGAAGAAGCTTCTGGGGCAGACGGCTCCCGCAGAGCCCCCTGGCGCGCCGAAGGCCGAGGTGGAGGAGGACCCCTGGAAGGCCCTCTTGAGCAAGGCTTCGTCGGAGTCTCAATCCCCGCCCGCGTCCGAGCCTCCCAGCGGTCAGCCCTCCGGGCCTCCGGCTCCTCCTCCCAGGATTCAGTTGGGCCCGACTCCGCCCCCTCCCGTCGCGGCTTCAACCCCGCCGACACCCGTCGATTCTGAGACGGGGCGCCCACGAACCATCTCCCTCGAGCTCAAGCGTGAGGAGGGGCGGCCCAAGCCTCCCCCGCCTCAGACCGAAGAAGAGTAGCCCCCCAGTCTATCCAGGAGGATTCGGAACTTGCAGGTCCCCAAAGGCAACATCCTGATCGAGGACGAGACGCTCCCGTACTCGGACATCAACACCATGCTCACCAACCTGGTGGAGGATGGCTTCACGGGTTACGTGAAGCTGGACCTCCAGGATTCCTCGGGGCTGGTCTTCTACTCCGAGGGGAACCTGGTCCGGGCCATGGAGGTCGATCCGGCCAGCGGAAGTGCCTCGGTCCACCTGCTGCCCCGTCTTCTGAACCGGATCAAGAATCGCGACCTGGCGGTGTCCAGTTACGTGGCTTCGGGCCCGATCGTGAGCGTCTTGGGCGGGCTCTTCGCCTTCCAGCCTCTGTACCTGGACTATGAGGTCAAGCGTCGCGAGCTAAAGAAGGTCCTGACCAACCTCGAGACCGGGGAATACAGCGGGATCATCAAGATGGCCAGCCGGGAGGGGACCCACTTCCTGCTCATGAATCGGGGAGAGCTGGTCACCGACCGCTTCAGCCGCGAGTATGGTCAGGTCCTGTGTGGCACCGACGCCGTCAGTGAGCTGCTGGACTACGTCCACAAGAACGGGGCCACCCTCAACGTCTACGCCGAGAAGGCGACCGAGATCGAGAACCGCCGCCGTCAGAAGGAGGAGGAGCTTGAGAAGATCAAGCAGCTCATCGCACGGCAGGATGGGACCTTCTTCCGAGCCGGCGACATCGTGAAGGTGGATGAATACATCGTTCGCGAGTGGGGCCTGGACGCCAAGACCACCTTCAACGTGGAATTGGAGACCTCGGACGGTGATCTCTACGAATACAAGTGTCAGGCGGCACGCAAGATGGGTGGCTATGCAGGCCTGGCCCCGGCGATGATCAAGAAGATGGGCATCAAGGAGGGGGACCTGATCACCATCCGCCCCGTCTAGGAGTTCGAACGGAAATCTCGACCGAGGGGTTTCCGTCTGGGTCCCAGGGGGCCGCACCCCTCGATATCACAAGAACGAGGCGCCCCGCAGGGCGCCTCGTTCGCTCACGTCGGGCTCTCAGGCGTCTCAGGATTCGCGGCGGGGCAGGCGGACGCCACCGATGACGATCCAGTCGTCCCCCTTCTCGATGGTTCCTGCCTGTTCGGGAGGGGCCGGGGCCACGAGGTCCTCGGGACGGGTGCTGTGATCGACCTCCAGGTCGGTCAGCCGCGTCCAGGTCGCCGAAGTCGGGTCACATGACCACAGCACGGGGCCTTCGCGGAACAGGATCCGGCCGTCTTCCAGATCCCCCTCCAGTTGGAACTTCGAGCGCGACGGGTCCAGCCGGACCTCGGCCAGGCTGGCTCCGTCGGCTCCCAGCCGGGCGATGCGGTCCTCGTGCCGGACCAGCAGGGTCCCAGGTCGGACACCGCTGCGGAATGCGTCGGCGCGCGCCGAAAGGTCGGCAACCTTCGTGGGCTTCCCCTCGGGGTCGACGATCCGGACTTCCTTGCCGCCGTCGTTGAAGAAGAGGCTGCCGTCCGGGTTGACCGCGAACCGGGTCGTGTCCGAGAACTCTCCGGTCGCCCATTTCTGGGTCCCGTCTGCGGCCAGGCGGATGAAGGCCGTGCGCGTCAGGGTGGTGGGCATGCGGCTGTCCGGATCGAAGTGCCGGCCCATTCCGGGCATTCCAAACATCCCGCCGCGAGGAGAGCGCATGGTCAGGTAGCTGTTGCGCTGCACCAGCACGTCTCCGTCCCTCAGGCCCCACGCCCTCTCGGTGGAGTAGCTGAGCCTGTCCTCCGCCGGCCAGGTGGGGAGGGGCGTGGCCGTTGCGCTGGCACCGCCGGGGGCCAGGCGGACCGCGTGGCCGCTCGTCAGGACCATCAGGCCCCCCTCCGGAGTCGGCTGGATGGAGCGGGCCCGAACGCCGAGGAGCGGGGCAGGAAGGGCTACCTCCTGTCCGTCCGGCGAGACCGCGCGCAAGGCCTCGCCGTCTTGAAGGTGCTCGAGGCGCATGCCGGTTCCATCCTGGTGGTGCGCTCGAATGGCGGGGCCACCCGTGCGCGTTTCAGCCAGGCGTCCATCGGCCGTGCAGATCAGTTGACCTTCTGGGGTTCCCAGATGGATCCGGCCATCGGGAGCAACCCCCACGTGGGAGATCCGGTTTTCGCCGAGAGGAAGCTCCCAGGCGATCCTTCCGTTGGGGTCCACGGCAGCCAGGTAGGCCGACTTGCCCTGACCACTCTGGCCATAGCTGATGTAGAGCGTTCCGTCCGAGGCGCGCGACCAGGCCGTGGGTCGGTAGTTGGATTCCGACTTCTTCAGGCGGTTGCCCTGGGTGAGGGTCCTGGCCGCTCGTCGCAAGCGGTCGGGGTCTTCGGCCGACGGCGCGTTCTCGAAGCGGTCTGCGGGGCCGGAGGCCGGAGCCGGAGGCTTGGCGGGGGTGGTTTGGGGCGGACCCAGGCCGATTGCGCTGGGGTTCAAGTTCACGTTCATGGCGTCACCTGGCTCCTTGGGATTGCGAGCCCGACTGGGGGCGGATTTCTTGGACCCAGTTGTAGCCTTCGAATTGCCGGGTCAGGAGGATCGTCTCCGGAGAGTCGCCTCCTCGGATGCTGCCCGTGATCGGACGGCCATCCAAGGTCCCCTGCAGGTGGGTGACCGAACCCCGCGGATCCGGTTGACCGGCGAGGTGCAGCGCGACCGAACCGAAGTGGCCCGTCAACTGGAAGCCCAATGTCCAGGGGTTGAGGCCCAGTTGCTGGCGTACCGGGATGTCGCCGACCTGACCGGAATAGCCGAACCCTCCCATGAGGGTGTCGATTCGCATCCGGTCCTGGGAGTC
The DNA here is from genome assembly GCA_002329445.1 of bacterium UBP9_UBA1432. Classification (GTDB taxonomy): domain Bacteria; phylum Vulcanimicrobiota; class Xenobia; order Xenobiales; family Xenobiaceae; genus Xenobium; species Xenobium purgamenti. The sequence continues at coordinate 28,333 of DCTU01000378.1, read as the reverse complement.
TCCGATGCGACCTTGCACCTGGAGACCCATCGGATGGCTCAGGACCGTCTCCTCCAGGGGCTCTTCGCCGGCCTGGCCGGAAATCCGGAGCCCCTGAAAGGTCTTCTCCAGCCGGTAGTTCACCTGCGTCTCGGTGCCGTCGGGGGCCTGAATCCGGTTGAAGACGTCCACCACGGGGGTCCGGTTCAGCATCTGGCCGGTGACCAGATTCGACACGGCATCGGCGGAGGGGGACGCCATGGCCTCCAGCGCGTTGTCCACGCGGTTGAAGTGGACGGGGTAGGGGTTCGAGCGGATCTGCATCTCCTGAGCCGCCTTTTCAAGAATCGAGGACTCTCTTTGACTATAAGAGGGGAGCCCCCTGCCGTTGGTGAACTGGATGTGAACGATGCCCGAGGCCCGGCGCACGCAGGATCTTCCCTTTTCTGCAAGAATGGGCCCCGCCTGAGTCTGGAGGTCGCCCGTGTCCGATACCGCTGACATCCTCGAAGCCTTCTCCCGCCTGGACGGTGTCCACGGCGCGGTGGTCCTGTCTCGGGATGGCCAGGTGCGGGCTCATCATCTGGTCGACTTTCCGGATCACCAGCTCCTGTCCGAAGCGGTGCATCGCAGTCTGGGCATCGCGGATCGACTGACCGGTTCCTTGAACCAGGGGACCTTGACCCAGCAGGCTCTGGAGTTTGAGGACTTCCAGGTCATCGTCGAGATCCTGGAGGGCGGCCACGCCCTGGCGGTGGCGGCTGCCCCCACGGCGAACCTGGGCCGCATCCGGCTTGAGCTGCGCAAGAACAGGAAGGCCGTCGAATCCAGCCTGGCCTGAGGAATTCCATGCCCCACCGGATCCTCGTCGCAGACGATGAAGCCCATATCGTCGAACTGGTCCGGGTCAGCCTGGAAGAGTTCGGCGTTGAGGTCCTGGACGCCCCCGACGGGGAGGCGGCCCTGGCCGCCGCGCGTCGCCATCAGCCCGAGATCCTCCTCCTGGATGTGATGATGCCCCGGGTCGACGGCTTCGAAGTGTGTCGGCGCCTCAAAGCCGACCCGCTGACCCGCGGAATCATCGTGATCATGTTCACGGCCAAGGCCATGGAAGCTGACCGGCAGCACGCTCGTGAGGTCGGCGCCCAAGGCTACGTGACCAAGCCGTTCAGTCCCCTGCAGCTCGCCTCGGTGGTCCGGGAGCACCTGCGGGGCCTCTCGTCTGCGGACGAGTGATGGTCGGGGGACAGGAGAGCCGGCCCCGGGAGCAGTTGGCTGCACTCTACGAGATCGGCCGGGCTTTGAATTCCACCCTGGAGCCGGATGAGGTGCTGGATCTCATCCTGGGCATGACCCTGGACCTCTTCCAGGCGGACGCCGGTTCGATCATGCTGATCCAGGACGACCACCTTCGCATTCGGCGCGCGCGGGGATTGCCCCCGGAGGTGGTCGAGAACACCGTGGTCCCGTTGGGCCAGGGGATTGCCGGATGGGTGGCGCGGACCGGTGAGATGCTGCTCCTGAACGGCAGGATCGAGGATCCGCGCTTCCGCAACCTGGTTCCCCGCCAGGATGAGATCTCATCCTCCTTGTGCACGCCTCTGCGCAGCCGGGAGGGCGTGATCGGGGTCATGATGGTCCGACGCGCCGGGTCCACGCGATTCAGCCGCAGCCAGCTCGATTTCTTCGCTTCGGTGGCGGACCAGGCCTCACTGGCCCTGGAGAACGCCAGGCTCTTCCAGAGCGAGCAGGAGCGGTCTCGGCAACTGGCGCTCGAGCAACAGAAGTTTCGGGCCATCTTCCGGGACATGGCCGACGGCGTGCTGGTGGTCGACCTTGGGGGAGGGGTCACGCATCTCAACGATGCGGCTCGGCGTCTTCTGGGGCTGCACCAGGACGCGCCCGGGATGCCTCTCTCCGACATCCTCCCCCACCTGCCCCTGCACGTGGTGCGTCAGGCGGCCTCGGGGCCGGGCGGGGTCTTTGAAGCCGACATCAAGCTCCACTCGGAGGCGGGGAACACGGTCCTGCGCGTCACGGCCACCTCCCTGGGGGCAGACCCGGTCGCTCCCGAGGGGCTGGTGCTCCTTCTGCACGATGTCACCGAGCGGGTGCGGGTCGAAAGGATGAAGTCGGAGTTTCTCTCTGCCGTCTCCCACGAGCTGAAGACCCCCCTGACCACGGTCTCGGGCTTCCTGGAGCTGATGCTGAACCGCGAGTATGACCGACCTCGCCAGGAACAGTACCTGTCCATCAGCCTGACCGAGGCCCAGCGCCTGCAACGCTTGATCGAAGACCTCCTGACCCTGTCGCGCCTGGAGTCCGGGCAGTTCCGCCTGCAGCCTGCTCCGGTTCTTCTGGACCAACTGGCCGCGTCGGTCCTCGCTGGATTCTCGGAGCGCTATCCGGGGTTTCACTTCGAGTTGCGGGTGGAGGGAGAGCTCCCCCCCCTGGAGGCGGATGGGGACCTGCTCACCCAGGTCCTGGTCAACCTCGTGTCCAACAGCGTGAAATACAGTCCCGACGGGGGGGACGTCCGAGTCCTGGTCCGGGGCGAAGCCCAGGGCATCCGGGTTTCCGTCGAAGACCAGGGAATCGGGATCCCCAGGGACAAGATCCCCTTTGTCTTCGACAGGTTCTACCGGGTGGACAACTCCCTCACCCGCAGGACCGGCGGCACGGGCCTGGGGTTGGCCAACGCCCGTTATATCGTGGAAGGGCATGGGGGGACCATCTGGGCTGAGAGCCCTGCAGAGAAGGGGAGCCGGTTTACTTTCGTCCTGCCCTGCAAGCGGAATGAAGTTGGAGAGAGCGAGGCTTGACCAGGAAGATGGAGACATTGACCACCATGGAGCAACAGCTCGAAGAGGCTCGAATGGCTGCCCGCGAGGCGCCGGGAGACCTTGAGGCCTTGCTGGTCTGCGCCCAGATGTGCCTGAAGCGGGACCTGCGTCTGGAGGCCTTGCAGCATTTCCAGACCGTGCTGGGAAGCCAGCCCCGGATCGAAGCCCGGTTCGGCCTGGCGCAGCTCTTTGCCCGCCAGCGCCATTTCCTGGAAGCCTACGACGAACTGCGACGGCTTTTCGAGCTGGAGCCGCTGCACGTCCTGGGCCACGCACTCCTGGTGGCTCTGAACTCTCGCGAGCCGGTGCCTGCGGATCTCCAGCCTCGGCTGAGTTTCGTCCCCTCGCGGAAGGACCTGGCGGAACAGCGTCGCCTGTTGGAGGCCGAACGGGAGGCCATGGCCAGTGAGGTCGATCAGTATCGAATCCTGGCCTCTGCGCCGGATGCCGAGCCGATCCTCCAATACCATCTCGAGGAGTCCCGCAAGCGGGTCGAGCGGGTCCAGGTCTTGCTGGAATGCCTTGAGGGTTGGGAGAAGCTGGCCCTGGAGGTGGAACCCGCGGAGGTCGCACCCGCGGCCGAACCGCCGGAAACCGGCCCGTTTCCCGAGACCGCCAAGGCTTTGCCATCGGACGAGCCGCTCGCCATCGCGGCTTCCCCCGAGGCCTTGCAGGGCTTCTATGCCGGGATCAGCCTTCAGGTCGACGAGGTCCTGGGGCGGCTGGGGCGGACCCGAGGGGTGCTGGGCTCGCTGCTGCTGGCGGAGGACTTCGGCCTGGTCTGGAAGGTGGGCTTCCCGGAGGAACTCGGCACCCTGCTTCAAGACGTGCTGGATGGGGTCGGGGTGCTGCGCGCCTATCGTCCGGACTTCAAGAGCTGGGTCCTGGAATCCGGGGGAGGGCTCTTCGTGGTCCAGCAGGTAGACGCCCGCCACCTGCTGGTCGTCTCGGGCAAGGCCGGGGCCAACCTGGGAACCCTGCGCTACACCATCGAGAAGAACCGGACCGACCTGGCTGAGCTCGTCGCAAGTCGGCCTGCGCCTTGAGGATGTCGGGACTTTGACACGGTCCCGGGTCCTTTCTGGCGCTCTGGATGGCCTGGCTTTCGCCGGGCTTTTCCTGATCCTGCTCTTCCCGGCCGTCACGGCCGTGACCAAGATGGGCCAAGGGCAGACGCCCTCCGCGCTGGCCGCCGCGGCCGCCTCGGGGGGCGGGTGGGGAGTGGTCCTGTCCATCCTGTTCCAGGGGGACTCGGGAGGACAGTTGCCGGCCGCGGCGGGCCTGCTCCGGGGGATCCTCTTCCTGGCGGCCACGTTCTGGCTTCTTCGTCCCCGACGGCTGGATGGGCAGCTTCGGCTCGGGATGCTGTGTGCGGTGGCCTTCCTGCTGCTGGCGCTGGCCTCCGCCCTGGCCTCCCCGCACGTCCGCGACGCCATGACCGGTTGGGCCAACTTCCTGGGGATGTTCTTGTGTTTCGTGCTGGCGGCGGATCTGGCCCGGGAATACCGTCGTTTCCCTCTGCTGCACCTGGGCTCGCTGCTCATGCTGGGGGCCATCGCCATGGTGCTCCCTGCCGCATGGTTCATCTTCGTCCTCAGCCCCCAGCCCGATGTGGCCCTTTTCGGTTCCTTCTATCAGCCGAACATGCTGGCGGGCTATCTTCTGCTCGGAGTGCCCCTTGCTGCCGCCTGCTTCTTCTTCCCCCAGGGAGGGATGCGTGAGGCCCGGATCCGCAGTCTTCTGGGCGGGCTTTTCCTGGCTGCCTTCCTGGTCTCGCTGTACTACACCTATTCGCGGTCTGCCTGGGCCTTCGCCTTGCTGGGAACCCTGCTGCCCCTGGCGTTGGGGCCGGCCCAGGGAGGCGGCGCGACGTTTCGACGTCTTCTGGTGGCGTGTGTGTGCCTGGGAGGGTTGGGGGGAGGCGCCTTGATGGGGTTGAGGGGCGAGACTCTGTGGGCCGGGGGACTGCTCATCCTGGGTGGGGGGGCCGCTGGCTTCCTGGTGGCAACGCTGCCCAGGGTGCGACTGCTCTTGCCGTGGATGGTCGTGGTTGCACTCCTGGCGCTGGGCATGGCCTGGACCCTGTCCAAGAACCAGACGCTGGTGGCTCCTCATGCCGTCGAGCGCGCCGGGCAACTGGCCAGTGGCCAGGACAACTCGGGAGCTGCCCGGGTGGAGTTCTATCGCGCCGCCTGGAAGATGGCCTTGCGAAATCCCTGGTTGGGAGTGGGGCCGGAGGGCTTTCAGCGGCATTACCCTTCGCTTCAGGGGGACCTGCGCTGGTTCGCCAAGTACGCCCACAGCCTGACGCTGACCCTCCTGGCCGAAACGGGGTTTCCTGCGACCGCCTTCTTCTATCTGGCGGTGCTCGCCTGGGGGGTGGCCGGCTGGCGACGTTTGTCGTGTCCTGAGCCCCCGTCGGACCTGCCCTATTCCGGTCGCACCTTGAGGTTGGGGTTGGGGTTGGGGGCCCTGGTCTTCCTGGGGCACGCTCAGTTCGATGTCGACTTCAACTTCCTGGCCCTGCCGTTTTCGGCCGCCCTCATGGCGGGTCTGGCGGTGGGTTTCCCGCACGAGGGGGAGGTCCTGGAAGCGCCGACTCCTCAGCCTGCCTCCCCGTGGTCGGTCCGGCCGGGACTGGCGCTTCAGTACCTGGGGAGCCTGCTCTTGTTGGGCCTGGTCTGGGTCGGAGCGCGTTGGGGATTGGGCGACTATCTGGCCGGCCAGGCACGCCTGGCCGGGGATGCCCATCGCGAAGAGGTCGCCCTGGACCTGTATCGGGCAGCAGCACGCTGGGATCCCTTGCAGGGCGAGCACGAGCGCCAGGCCACCTTGATCCTGCTGGAGTCGTCCCTGGGGGAGGATGCGGATCCCGACAGGACCCGCGAGGCCTTGCAGAGATCCACTCGGGCCGTGGAGCTCGATCCTCACCGGGCCGTCAGCCACAGCGCGCATGGTCGGGTTCTGGAAGCCCTGGGACGCTTCCAGGAAGCCGAGGCCAGCTATCGCAGGGCTCTGGAGATCGACCCGGTCAACTTCCCTTCCTTCTACCTGGATGTCGCCCGGATGATGGCCCTCGGCCGCGATCTCCAGGGCGCCCGGAGATTCCTGCAGCAGGCCCTGGAGAGGTACCCGACCGAGGCGTTTGCGGTCATGTTCAACTTCCGCTCGGCGGCCCTGGACCAGCAGCTCGCCGAGGTCCACCTGCATCTGGCCTTGATGTACCCCGTCGGCGCATCGCAACGCTTGGAGCATCTGGAGAAGGCCGGGAACCTGAATCCGATGTCCTCCCAGATCCGTTTCGTCCTGGCGACCGAGCGTTTTCAGGAAGGTCTGCGATTCGAGGCCGAGGGGGACCAGGAGAAGGCCCGTCCGCTCTTCGAGGACGTGACTCGAACCATGCTGGATCTGTACCGGAGCGATCCGGGCTACCTCCCCTTGCAGAACTTCCTCCGGGAGCTGCGCCGGCGCGGTTTCGGAGACTGATCCCCCAGCAACGAGAAAGCGCACCCTCCAGGGTGCGCTTTCCAGAAAACGGATGGGCCGACTCTGGCGATCAGCGTGCGGCCATGTGGTTGCCATCCAGACTGTTGCGAACGGCATAGAAGATGAAGTTCCCGTCCGGATGGGAAGGGGCAGAGTTCATCGCCTGCTTGGTGGTGGTCCGCAAGGTCCCCGTGGCGGGATCGGCGAAGGTGACGTTGTCCCCTTCGGTCTTGACGATGGTGACGATGTGACCGCGGCCCGAAGGCGAGAACTCGGGCCCGTTCAGGCCGACGATGACCGGAGTCTTCTCGTTGTTGACCTTGTGGTCGATCAACTCCCACGAAGAGGCGGAGATCTCGCCACCATCCCGCCAGCGGAAGCCCGCCGAGGCCGACTCGCTGTTCAGCGCGTTGAGCAGCTCGAATCCGTAGCGGCCATCGATGTCCAGGTCACGGAGGTTCTTGCCGGTCAGGGTGTTGACGGCCATCGCCACGCTGGTCTGACCACAGGAGATGTCGTTGTTCTGGGCCAGGCACTGGAGGTTCATCGAACCTGCCCGGGTGGCCCCGAAGATGGAGGGGTCCATGCCCGCCGGCTGACGCATCAGACTCCAGAGCTGGGGATTCACTCCCTGGATGCCGCCCAGGGTGAGCGGCGAGTTGCCCGCTGGAGAAGGCGCCAGGGAGGGGGGCATCGGCGCGCGATCCGCACGTTCAAACGCGTGCTGGAAGGCACCGGAATCGATCGGTGGACCCTGGCTGAGCCGGTTCTCGATCTGCTCGATCCGGTTCATGACCTGGTTGATGTTCTCGAGCATTCGGGCCTCCTCGATTCTTGGAAAGCGATTGAAGTCTCGCAACTTGATTGTAGTCCATGGGGACGGCGGCTGCCCATGCAGGGGTGTAAACCTTTTGTGAACATGGGCGTCCGAACAGGCTTGAAGGCCCGTGGGAACGGCGTTTCCGACGGTGATATACTGAGGGAGGAGACTCTGGAGGAGGTGGGCCGCGTTGTCTGGTTCCTGGGTCGTCGAGGCACCGGTGCGAGTGGGGGGGGAGGAGTGTCCCCGCTGTGTGGATTCTGCGCTTCAGGGGTTGAGGACGAATCCAGGGGTTCGCGCCGTCGAGCGGGATCCGCGGGGCCGGATCCTGGTCCGATATGACCCCGATCGGGTCACCCAGGAGGAGCTGCAGCGGATCGTCGGCGCCGCGCCGGAGGGCCTGGATCACCGTGTCATCCTGGTTCGAGGAATGGACTGCCCGGACTGCGCGGCCACCATCGAGGCCGTGCTGAACCGCACTCCCGGGATCCGCTTCGCGTCGCTCAACTACGCGGCCCAGCGACTCCTTCTGGAATATGATTCCTCCCAGATCACCCTCCCCAGCATCGAGAGGGTCATCCGCCGTCTGGGCTACCGGGTTCCGGCCCCGGAGGACCCTGCCGGCGAGCGCCTGCTCGATTTTCAGCATCTGGAAGTCCGCCTGGTCCTGGCCTGCGGTCTCCTCCTGGCTCTGGGGGGTGGGGCCTGGGTGGCCCTGGAGCCCGTGGCATGGTCCCCCTTGCTCCTCTGGGCGGCCGCCGCCCTGGTCGGGGTCTGGACCCCGGCTCGCCGGGCCTTTGGAGCCCTTCGCGCCGGCCAGGTCGACATGAACTGCCTGATGGTGCTGGCGGTTTTCGGCGCCTTGGCCCTGGGTGAGACCGCCGAGGCCGCCACGGTGGTCTTCCTGTTCTCGGTCGGGGAGATGCTGGAGGGGTTTGCGGCCCGGCGCTCGCACCGCGCAGTCGAGTTGTTGCTGGAGCAACGTCCCGAGGTAGCCAGGGTCGAGCGCGAGGGCGTGCTGCTGGAGATTCCGGCTCGGGATGTCGCTGTGGGAGAGGTGATGTCGATCCGGCCGGGGGAGCTGGTGCCGCTGGACGGGAGGGTGCTCCAGGGGCGCTCGACGGTGGACCAGGCCTCGGTGACGGGTGAATCGATCCCCGTCGAGAAGGGGCCCGGCGAAGATGTCTTTGCCGGCACCTTGAACCAGGGCGGGGCCCTGACGGTGGAAGTCCGCGTGCCCTACGAGGGCTCCACCTTGGCGAGGGTCCTGCAGGTGGTCGAACAGGCGCAGGTGCGCAAGGGCGACCAGCAGCGCTTCGTGGATGCCTTTGCCGCCCGCTATACGCCCGCCGTGGTCCTGGGGGCGATCCTGGTCGCCGCCCTGGGACCTCCGCTGCTGGGAGGGGCGTTCTCCGAATGGCTCTATCGGGCCTTGGTGCTGCTGGTGATCGCCTGCCCCTGTGCCCTGGTGATCTCGACCCCGGTTGCCGTGGTCTCGGCCCTGACGGGAGCTTTGCGCCAGGGGATCCTGATCAAGGGCGGGGTCTACCTCGAGCGTCTGGCTCGGGCTCGGGTCTTTGCCCTGGACAAGACCGGAACCCTGACTCGGGGCAGCCTGCAGGTGGTCTCGCTGCACCCCTTGGGCGGGCTCTCCTCCGAGGAACTGCTGGCCCTGGCTGCCGCCGCGGAGGCGCATTCGGAGCATCCCCTGGGCCTGGCCGTGGTCCGCCACGCCCTGGAACACGGCGTGCACATCGAGTCCCCTGAGGAGTTCCAGGCTCGCCCTGGTCAGGGAGCCTGGGCTCGGTTGAAGGGAGCCACCCTCGAGGTGGGGCGTCCCGAACTCTTCGGCGACCTCCTGGAACCCGCCGCCCGGCAGCAGGTCGAGGCCTTTCGGGACCAGGGCAAGACGGTGGTCGTGGTGGTCCGCGAGACCGAGGTGATGGGCCTGGTGGCCTTCGCCGACGCGCCGCGTTCCGAGGCCGCGACGGCCCTGGAGGAGCTCCGCGCCCTGGGTCAGCGACTGGTTCTCGTGACGGGCGACCATCCCCGTGCGGCCGCGCCCCTGGCCTCCCGTTTGGGCATCCTGGAGGTGCATGCCGGCCTGATGCCCGAGGGGAAGCTGGGCCTGCTGCGGCGATTCGAGGCGGAGGGACTGCCGGTGGTCATGGTCGGAGACGGAATCAATGACGCTCCAGCCCTGGCCGCAGCGACGGTCGGGGTCTCGCTGGGAGCCGCCGGCTCAGCCGTGGCCCTGGAGACCGCCGATGTGGCCCTCATGGGCGACGACTTGCGGGGACTGCCGGCGGCCCTGCGTCTGGCTCGCCGGGCTCGGTCGGTGATCCTGGAGAACATCGCCTTCGCGCTTGGCCTCAAAGCCGTGTTCCTGGGCCTCGCCCTGACCGGGAACGCCGGGATGTGGATGGCCATCGCCGCCGACACCGGAGCCTCGCTGCTGGTCACGGTCAACGGCCTGCGCCTGGTAGGAGTGGGGAAGCGGGCGGAGGCGGGGCCTGTTCATGGCCACGAGTCGGGGTCTGCCCACGAGGCGGAAGAACACCCGGGCTGCTCCTGCGGCGGCCACTGAAGCCGCTGCGGGCGACCGGCTACAGGGGCAGGTCGGCCAGAAGAGGAAACTCCTGGCGGAAGCTGCCGTCCACGATTTCCCTCACGTGCCGGACCCTCTGGCCTGCCACCGGCAGGAACTCTTCGCCGCCGTAGGCGTCGGCGTACTCGTTCCAGGGGCCCTCGCAGACCGGGTAGAAGCGGCACGAGAGGCAGGGAGGGAACTTCTCCTTGATCTGCAGGCGGATGTTGGACCAGTTCTCGACGCCCCGGTCGCTGCCATACTGGTTCAGCTCGACGTAGTCTTCCAGTTGCTGGCCGATCTCGGTGACATGGCTTTCGTAACCTTCCATGTGGCAGAACATGAAGGTCTCGGCGTCGGCGCCCCGGCCCGCTGCACGCAGCCGGTCCAGGGCCTGGTGCAGGAAGGGGACCACGTCGCGATAGCGGGGCACGACCTGGTCCCAGAGCTTGCGCGCCCGCCCCTGGGCGTGGGGGAAGGCGATGCTGACATGGCAGGAGCCCAGATCGATCAGACGTTGGACCGTCTGGGGGAGGACCTGGTAGTTCAGGCGCGACAGGACCACCTTGTTGGTCACGCACTGCCCCAGGCGCACCAGGTTGGTGATGCCCTGGACCGTCTCGGCGAAGGAACCCGGGCGGGTGGTGACGGCGTCGTGAACCTCGGCGTCGGGCCCGTGCAGGGCGATGCAGTAGGAGATGCCTCCCAGACGGGCGGCCTCTGCGGCCAGGTCGGGGTCGGAGAAGCCTCGTCCGTTGCTCTGGATCAGGATCTCGAACCCCAACTGTCGGGCAAACCTCAGGATCTCCTTGAAGTCCTTGCGGATCGTGGGCTCCCCGCCGGTGATCACGACCTGGTCTCCGCGAGTCCGGGCGTCGGTCAACTCGGCCTGGATTTCCTCGAACGTCTTGTCCTGCCTGCGACCGCTGTGCTGCAGGGCGTCACGAAAATCATCCACGACGCAGTGGACGCACGCGTCGTTGCAACTGTATCCAACCTTCAAATCGATGCGACCCATGCCCGGTTTTTCGTGGTTCGGGCCAGAAGTGCCTGCAGGGGCGGGCGCCTGGGCGAAGAACCTGCATCCTGCCGATGGAACCTTTCTGCGCCAGTGACCCCTCCCTCGTTGTCCGCGCCGCGGATCTTGCGCCATTTCGAAGAGGTGGGCGCTGGCTGATCCTGGCGCCTCGAACCGGAGCCTCCATCCTCCTGGAAGGTCCCCGCCTGAAGCTCTTTGGGACCCTGGCTCGGCCGATCTCGGTCCAGAAGCTCCACGAGCTGAGTCCCGACCTGCCGGAGGGTGAAGTCCAGGCGCTGCTGGGCGAGCTCCATCACGCCGGCATGCTTCAGGTCGCCGGACATCCCCTGGAGGAACCCGAGCGGCGGGAATCGCTGCGGGTCCACTTGCCGAGGCTGACCTTGCGGGTGACGGCCGGTTGCAGTCCCTCCTGTCCGGAATGTGCACTCCAGGACGCGGAGGGAGCGGCCCTCGAGCCTGCGGAGGCGACCCACCTGGTGGAAGAGGGGCTCCAGGACCTTGCCCCTGGCCCCGTCTGCCTGGACGTGACCGGCGCCGAGCCCCTGAGGGTGCCCGCGACCATCGAGGCCGCCATCCGGCGGGCCCGGGAGTTGCGCCCGGAGGTCCAGGTCGCTGTGCGCACCGGAGGACACCTGCTGGACTCTCGGCAGGCGGGCTGGTTGGAGCGGCAGGGCGCGTGCGTCGTGCTCTGTCTGCACGAGGCTCCGGGGCGCGCAGGGGTGGAACAGGGGCCTTTGGCTGCCCGGGCCGCCGAGGCGCTCCGCCTCCTGCCCTCAGCCCTGGCCACGGGCTTGTCCTGTGCACCCGTGGGCGTGGCCCGCCGGCCGGGGCAGGCCTTGGAGTTCTTCCATCTCTTCATGTCCATGGGCTATCGGACCATGCGATTGGAGTTCCCGGCGCCCCGTCGCCAGCGCGCGGACCGCGACCAGGTCCTGGAGGACATGGCCGAGGACCTGCTGGCCGTGGCCGACGCGGTGGCCCGTCACGAAGAGCGGGTTCCCGTGCGGGTGCGGGTCCACCCTCTGGAGGAGATGTTCGGTCGGCTGGCGTCGGGGAAGACCCGTCCCGCCTGCGGCCATCCGGAGTGCGGGACGCGCATGGTGGCCCTGGAGAGGGGGATCGAACGCCCTCGCGATTGCGCTGAGGCCGACCAGGCCGCCGCCGGGACGAATCCGCGCTGCCTGCGCTGCCCCTTCTGGACGGTGTGTGGGGGAGGATGCCGCTTCCAGCGGGGGGACCACGAGCTGGACCTTCGCTGTCGGATGTGGCTGAAGGCCTACGAGGGCCTTCTGTGGCGGACGCACGAGAACCCGGCCTGGGCCGGGCGTCATTGGCCAGGCTTCTGACCCCCCAGGTCTGGGAGCCGGTTCAGGAGTTGCCGGACTGACGCTCTTCCAGGGCGTCGTGCAGGCGCTGCGAGACCTCTTCGATGGTTCCGCTGCCGTCGATGCCCAGGTACTCTCCTCGGCTCCGGAAGTAATCCATCACCGGTTCGGTTTCCTGCCGGTAGATCTCCATGCGGTTGCGGATCACCTCGGGGGTGTCGTCCGCACGACCTCGCCCAGCCAGACGGCGGGTGACCTCCTCCTCAGGGACCTCCAGGCCCAGGACCAGGATGTCTCCCCAGCCCATCTCCCGGCGCATCTCCTCGAACTCGGCAAGCTGCTCGTCCTGTCGGGGATAACCGTCCAGGATGAACCCACGGGCTGCGTCGTCGCGCTCCAGACGGTCCTGGATCAGGTCTCGCACCAGCGCCGGGGTCGCCAGTCTGCCACCACGGGTCTCCTCTTCCAGTCTCTGCCCCAGCTCGGAGCCTGAGGCGACCTCCTGGCGGATCAACTCGCCGACCGAGACGTGGGGGATTCCCTTCTCCTGGCTGAGGATCTGGCCTTGGGTGGACTTCCCGCTGCCCGGAGGGCCCAGAAGGACGAAGCGCAGGGTCGCGCCGACCAGTCCAGGCACGGCTCCCGCCGCGGCGCTGGAGGAGACCAGCGAGGCCGTGGGCATTCCGGGAAGGGTCGGCTGGTAGTAGCGGGGGGCCTCGGCAGCCGGAGGGCTGGCCTCGAAGCGGTCCGTCAGGCGGGCGCCGTCGGCATTCATCGGCACCATGGCTCTCCAGGGACCACTCCGGAGGATGGCAGACAGTGAAGAAGCGGGGGTGCTGATGGGATTCATGATGCCTTGAGTATAGCGCGCTCCCCTCGGGTGTCGATGAACGCGAGATGAACAAAGTCCAAGGTGCCCCCGGTTGAAGACCGGATACCGTTCTGTTATGTTCCTACTCGAGCAGGCTCCGTCGTGCCCGGCCGGGCACGGCGGGTTCTCTGGGACCCGGGCGATGGATTTGCTTGGGATTTCCTGTTTTTCATGGAGTCGGGGCGGGCGGCTCCGCAAGTCTGGGGATGCCTGCCCCGCAGGCCCCTGAGTGAGGTTGCTCTTGGCCTTCTCGAACTCCAATCCTGGCGACGGTTGCGTGGATGGCGTGGCCGTCAGGCGGCAGCGCCCGGTCACCTGGGCGCTGCTCATGGGGCTGGCCGTGTGGCTGGCCGTGCTGGTTGTGCCCTCGGCCTGGGCCCAGGCACCGCCCGGAGGGATCGAACCCGGGGTGCGCGGAGGGGCGACCATGCCGGGAGGCGGGATCGAGCCCTTCGGAGAGGGATCGGCTCCCGGTTCAGAGCGGCTCATCCCGGCCAGGGCCTCCGAGTCCTCCGGAACCGGGACCGTGGCCTTCTTCCTGGTGGTCGTTCTGTGTCTGTTCGGCTTCCATCTTTTCACCAGTCACGGTCTGAATTCCCGGATCGACCGTCTTGAACAGCTCGCCCGGAAGGCCTCCGGCGCGCGGGGCGGCGACGAGCTGGTGCCGTTCTCCTGGGACGCCGTCCTGCGGACATTGGAGGGAGGCTCCCCCTTCCTGCCAGGGCTTTTCCTGCCTCGGCCGGGTCTGGTCCTGGTGGGGGTCTCCCAGCCGGAGCTGGGGCCCGTCCTGTTGGCCAACCTCACGCGTTGCGTCCTGCAGGATCCGGAGCTGGCGGTCCTGGCCGTGACTCGAAGCCTGGGGGCGGACGAGCTGGGGCGACGCCTTCTGTCGCTCGAGAGCGGGCGGGACTGGCGGGCCCTGGGCCCCGAAGCGCGGCGTTCCCTGTTGCAGGGTGCGGCTCGAGGATTGCAGCGGTACGAGCGCTCGCTGTTCTGCACGACCGATCTGGCGCTGACTCCGCACCAGCTCCATGAGGCCTGCCAGGACCTGCGCAAGGAGGCCGAGCTGGGAGCGATCCTGCTGGATGACCCCGGGATGCTGGTCGGGGACCCCGACATGCCGGACGCCAGCATCCTGGATCATCTCCGACTGCTGGCGGTTCGCTGCCATGTGCCCATCCATCTCGTGGTTCCGGTCGACTCTCCGGTCTGGCAGGCCCGCGAAGATTCCGACCTCTTCCTGGCGGTCGCCGAAGTGACACCTGTTGTCGAAGGGCAGGTCCGCATCTGCTTCCAGCAGTTCCCTGGCCCACTTCCCGAACTGGCCCTGCGTCTCGATCCCGTATCGGGACGCCTGGAGGCCCCCCCGGCCCCCGTGGCCGGCGCCTGACGTGATCCGTCGTCTGCGCCTCTTCTTGACCTTCCGGCCCGTCTTGAGGGCCCTGCTGGTGGCCCTGGTCCCGCTGGCGGTCTTCGCGATCCTCATGGAGTTTCGCATCGCCGCCTACGTGGCCGGAACGACTCGGGTCCGGGGCAGTGATTGGACCGAGTTCCGCCCGCATCCGACCATGTTCTGGCGCCTGCGGCCCAACCTGCAGGTCGAGCTGGCCATGCGGGGTGAGCGCTTCCAGGTCACCACCAACTCGCAAGGGATTCGCAGTCCCGAGGTCCCTTTTCGCAAGGGTCCTCGGACCTGGCGAGCCTGGTGCCTGGGAGACTCGATCACCTACGGGTATGGGGTGGACGACGACAAGACCTATGAGAGCCGCCTGCAAGACAAGCTGCAGCGTCTCCATCCGGATCGGCAGATTCAGGTCCTCAACGGGGGGTGCCCGGGTTGGACCTCATTCCAGGCCCGTGAGTTGACTCGTTCGGTGGGCTTGAAGTATCAGCCGGATCTCTACATCCTGGGCTGCGTCTACGCCGATCCCGCCTACGAGGACAAGCCGGATTCGGCCCGGGTGGACTCCAATCCCCTGGTGCGCTGGTTCCGCCTGGCCCTCTTCCGCAGCGAGTTCTACATGTTCTTGCGCCAACGGGTGGTGCGCCGCAGCAACCCCGAAGGCCTTCCGCCCGCGGACTACACCCTGGCCACGCCCCGGGTACCGCCGGAGGAGTACCGCCAGATTCTCAACTGGTTTGTCGGGCAGGCCCGAGCCAGCGGGGGGCACGTGGTCTTCCTGAACCTGGGCAAGAGGGATCCGGACCCCCACCCGGGGTACGATCAGTTGCGCAGGATCGCCCAGGAGGTGGCTCGGCAGACGGGCAACGCCTGGGTGGACATCGACGCCATGTTCAAGGAGCGCCCAGACCGGGCCAGCTTGTTCTCCGACCGGATTCACCCCAACGTTCAGGGGTTCGAGTTGATGGCCGAGGCCCTGGCCCGGGCCATCGAAGAGAAGGGGTGGATCCCGTGAGGAGGTGCCTTCTGGCCGCCGGGCTCTTCCTGGCCATGCTCCTGGTCCTGCTCTTCCCGGCCTCGGCCCAGCAACCCGAACGCCGGGTGCAGGCAACCCGCCAGCCCCACATGTTCTATGAGCCTCAGGCCAAGTATCCCCCCCTGGGGGCGATGCGGGCCTTCCGCGAAGGTCTCCCCACGGCCCTGGGCGCTGCCCTGGCCTCGCTGCTCCTGGCGATGTGGTTGACCCGTCCGGTCCCGGAGATGGAGAGGGCTCTGCACCAGCGCCAGCTCAAGGCCTCCACGGCGGCTCCCTCCGCGCCGGGGTCGCGTGCTGCACCTCCCGCGGCTTCCTCCTCGGATTTCGAGGCTTCGCCCGGGACCTCGGAACCTCTCGAAGCGGTCGAGGAAGGCCCGGCTCTTCCGATTCCGGAGGAAGGGCCCGCAGGCCCGGCACAGCCAGCCGAGTCGGAGACCGCCACGCAGGAGGCTCCGCCCGCGAGCGAGGCTTGTCTTCCCGAACCGCTTCTGGAGGGGCCGCGGCTTCCCCAGGTCGGGCCGACCCGGGTTCCCATCGATCCGGCCTCCCCGGTGGTCGGCACCCTCGGAGCCCTTCAGGCACCAGGCCGGACCCGGAAGCCCGACTCGACCAGGCACGCCCTTCGCGAATCCGTCTGCCCATCGAAGAGGACCCGTCCGCCGCTGGACAATCCCCTCCTGGCCTTCTCGTGGAACCAGGTCGCCCCAGAGCATCTCCTTCCCTTCCGCGAGGGTGAATCGAGCAACCCGGGCCTGCTGGTCTATCTGGTGGAACCGGATCGCGTGGGTGGATTCCTGGCTGCCTTGGCCTGCGAACTCCTCCTGGAGTCGACGGGAAGCCTGATCCTGGCGACCGTGTCGGCGGGCCCCCTGGAAGTGGTCCAGGCGTTGCTGGAAGCCGAACCGACCACGCCGCCGGCCGAGCTCCTGGTCCGTCTGCGTCGGGAGGGGAGAGCCGTGGAGAAGGTGGTCCGACGGCTCTATGTGCCCCGTCCTGGAGGCGTGAGCCTGGAGGACCTGCTCCGACGTGCCCGTGACCTGCGTGAGGGTCGCGGGGGGCTTGCCGGAGTGCTGCTCGAGCCGATCTCGCGCCTGGAAGTGGGAGGAGGGGATCTTCCCTCCTGGCTGCGGCGGCTTCACGAAGGAGCGGCCCTGGGTGGCTTCCCGGTCTTCATGGTCGCTTCGCGGGCAGGATTCCCCGTCGGGTCCTGCCCCGGCCGAGTCCTGACCCTGGGCGAGGCCGAGGTGGCTCGGATCATCGGACGCGCCGCGGCGGGGGAGGAATCCCGCCGGGCGACGCCGCTTTCATGAGGGGGATGTCCCGAACAGGCTGGCTGGTGGCACTCCTGGTGACCCAGATCCTCATCCTGGCAGCCTTGCTGGGCTGGTCGGCGACGGTTCACGACCAGATCCGCATGCCCTTGGAGGCCCGCCTTCCCGAGCCCCGACCTGGAATCCATCTGCCGGCTCGGGACCTTCTGGAGACGGTCAACATCCTGGGCGGACCCGAGTACCTCGGAATCGAGTTGCCCACTCCGTTCCGACGCAACCTCTCGTTCCAGGAAGGCCAGATGTTCTGGCTCTTCATGCAGCGCCGTCTTTCCGCAGGGACGCCCCTGGTCGAGAGGGCTCGGGAGATCGTCCGGGATCCTGAGGACGCCAGACGCGTCCAGGACGGCCTGTGCGATGGGTTCCTGAGCTTCCTCTACGACGTCGGGGGCCACCGGGACGTGGCCCGGCAGAACTGGGCCGCCACCGCGGTCCGCGAACTCCAGGCTTCGCCTTTGTTGCCCTGGGCCAAGAAGCTGGACTTCGTGGTCCTGTCCAGCCTGGCCGAGACCAGCGTGGGCGGTCTGGGGTTCGTCACCGACCTCAATCCCGAGGTCCTGCTCATCCTGCCCGAGCACGACCCGGTTCGACTGCAGGGGCTGCGCCTGTTTCGTCAGCAGCCCCATGCCGTGGTGCTCCCCGTGGGGGTGCACGCCCTGGCTCCCGGTCTGTGGGCCCAGGTTCTCGCGGCGCCCGCAGGCACGGGCGACCCCGCAGAGCTCAATCTTCTCGTCGAGGGAGGGGACGGACGCGTCGTGCTGATTTCTGGAAGCGCCTTGAATCGACCTCTGGATTCCTTGCGCCGGGCGAAGCAGAGCCTGGGCCGCCGGATCTCCACCTATGTGGGAGCCACCGGCTACGTGACGGGAGCCGACACCTCCGACCTTCAGGACGAGATCCGGGCGATTCGCCACGAGTTTCCCGACCTGACCCTGATCCCCAACGGTGACACCAGCCTGCTGGCCCACGGTGCGCTGGAGGCTCTCCTCGGCCCGCGTTATCGACCGGGCCGTCTGGGAACGCGGGTGGACCTGTGAAGACCCGTGGCCGCACGGCCTGGTTGGAGTGGCTGGGCTGGGGGATGGTCTGTGTGCTGCTGGCGCTGTGGCAGACCTCTGCCTGGCAGGGGCGCTGGACCAGCCACTACCTGGGTGCCGGCGAGCTGGAAGGCTGGCTCTGGCGTTACTGGTGGCTCAAGCAGCTCATGACCGAGGTCTGGACGACCCCCGGGGTCGGTCTGGACCTCGCGGTCTGGGTCGCCCTGGTGGCCGGAGCCTACCCCGAGACCGGCAACGTCCTGGACCTGCAGGTCATGTCCTGGCCCCTGGAAGCCTTGCTGGGCGCGCCGCTCTATCACAACGTCAAGTGCGCCCTGGTCCTGGCCCTCAACGGGGCCGCCGGTTATTACCTGGGCCGGGAGGTCCTCAAGGCTCGAAGCGCCGCGCTGGTCTGCGGACTGGTCCTGCTTCTGAGCCCCTACGCCTTGCACGAGATCGCCAACGGCCGGGTTCGCCAGGCGATCCTGTTCCCGCTGGCCCTGTACGCGCTGCACCTGGTGCGGCTGTGGCGCGAGCCCGGAGCGGTCCAGGCCGTCTACACCGGGGTGTGGGCCGGGCTGTGTTCGGCCGTCTACCTCTACTACGGGATGGGGGTGGCCATGTTCACGGTCCTCTTCCTCATCCTGGCTGTGCTGGCTCGTTCCGGCCCCCGGCTGAGGGCCACCCACCTCAGTACAGGCCTGCTGACCCTGCTGGTGGCCCTCCTGACGGCCTTGCCCTTCGCCTGGGCCTATGTGGACCACTTCTTCAGCGGTCACGGCCTCTTCGAACTGTCCTGGCACCGCGACTTCCCGCCCTTGAGCCAACTGACCTCGCCCGACGTGCACGTCATGCTCAAGCAGAACGACCAGCTCCTGAACTCCCTGCAGCGCTTCCGCAACGATTCCCTGCCCTGGCAGTACCCGTTCATGCCGCGCTTTTCCCGGGGGCTTCCCTGGGTCTTCTCGATCATGGCGCTGTTGGCCATCCCCCTGGCCTGGTGGCGCGCTCGTTCGGGCCCGGAGGGAGACTCCACGCTCCCTCGCGCCCGGGACCTCCTTCCCTGGTTGGGGGGAGCCCTCTTCTTCTACATGTTGACGCTGGGCCCGTATCTCATGAGCGGCGCCGAGGGCAGATACGTGGCCTTCGAGTCGGGGGGGGTGGCCACGCCCTACGTGTGGTTCTTCAAGTATTTCCCCGCGTTCTCGCGGCTTTTCTCACCGATCCGCATGTCGGGGATGCTGGTGGTCTGTGTGGGCGTGCTGGCCGGCGCCGCCTTCCTGTCGCTGGCCACCCGCTTCTCCATGCCCCGCTTCCTGCGCGTGGCTTCGATCCTGCTGGTCACCATGCTTGTGGTCCACGGCATGAAGCTGTCCCGCGCCGTTCCCCTTCCCGAGACGCAGGTCTTGATCCCGGAATTCTACCATCGCCTGGCCAAAGAGCCGTTCTGCGCGGTGGCCGAACTGCCGTTCCGCACGGGCGACTACATCCAGAACTACCAGACGGTCCACGAGAAGAGGCTCCTGGGGGGCTGGTCCGGCGTGACGACGCCGCCGGGGTTCCCCGAGGGGGAGGTCACCCGGCTGGCCCACATGTTCACCGGGCTTCCCGAGAATTCGTTCTTCCGCTACCTCGAGAGCCTCAACGCCCACCCCGAGGCCCCCTCCGAGTTCAGCAAACGCGATTTCGAGTGGATCGTCCAGAAGTACGGGTTGCGCCTGCTGATCGTGCACGAGCGGGGCTACTACCGCGACAGCCCATTCGGAGGACGCGAGCAGTACGATCTGGTCCTCAAGGAGCTCGGCAAGCACTTCGGGCCTCCCGTCGAGCTCGACGCCGAGCTGGCCTTCGAACGTCTGGGGCCGAACCATGCGCCGTGGGAGGTCGGTCCTTTCGAGTATGAGATGGCCGTCTTCAGGATCAGGCCCTGACGCTTCCAGAGGACGGGTGGGGAACTCGGACGGGAATGGCGAAAGCCGCCGGCATGCTGCGCTCGTCGTGGACCCTTCTGCTGGTCCTGTTCCTGTCCGGGCCTTCCTGGTGCGAGGGGCTTCTGGAGGTCCGATTCCGCTTCACCCCCTCCGGCAGTCCGCGGACGGTTGCGGTGGTGGGCTCCTTCAACGGCTGGAGTCCGGAGGCCGCCCCCATGTCCGATCCCGACGGGGATGGGACATGGGAGGCCCGGCTGGAGCTCGAACCGGGTCTGTACACCTACAAGTTCCTGGTGGATGGACGGGCCTGGTACCCGGATCCGGCAGCTTCCGAGCAGGCCGACGACAACTTTGGAGGGGTCAACTCGCTGCTTCGGGTCGGTGAAGTGGGGCAGGGGAGCCCCGCAGCGGCGCTGCGTCACGGGACCGGGCCGCAGTACTGCAACGTCCTGGCCGACGGCCGGGTCCGGGTCCGCCTGCGCACACCCGTGCAGGTCCAGGCCGAGGAGTGGGAGGTGGTGACACCGTCCGAGCGCCTCCGCCTGGAACCTGGCTGGAGCGATGGAACCTTCCTCTATCCCCAGGCTCGGCTCCGCCCCGGAACCCGGATCTACTGGTTCCGCCGGAAGGAAGCCTGGCTGGGTGCCTCGGGTCTGGCCCGCTTCCCCGGCCAGCCCTTCGTGGTCCCGAAGAGGCCTGTCTTCCAGACGCCGGAGTGGGTGTCGCGTTCGGTCTTCTACCAGGTCTTCCCGGAGCGCTTCGCCAACGGGGACCCCTCGGGAGACCCTCCGGGAGCCCGCCCATGGGGAGATCCTCCCGAGAACGACAACTTCTTCGGGGGCGACCTGGCGGGTTTGGCGGGCCGATTGGACGAGCTGCAGGAGCTGGGGATCGGGGCCCTCTATCTCAACCCGATCTTTCGAGCCCCCTCCAACCACAAGTACGATACGGCGGACTATCTTCAGATCGACCCCGCCTTCGGAACGGAACAGGATTTCCGGCATCTCCTGGACGAGTGCCGGCAGCGGGGGATCCGCGTCCTGCTGGACGGCGTCTTCAACCACTCCGGGACCGGTCTTTTCGCCTTCCAGGATCTGCTGGCACGAGGCCAGGAGTCTCCCTATCGGACCTGGTACTTCGTCCATGAGTTCCCGGTCCGGATGGAGCCCAAGCCGAACTACGAGGCCTGGTGGGGCTTCGCCCATCTGCCCAAGTTGAACACCGGGGAGCCCGCTGTGCGGGAGTATCTGTTGAAGGTCGCCACCTGGTGGGTCCGGGAGTTCGGGGTGGCCGGCTGGCGGCTGGACGTGCCCAACGAGGTGCCCCATTCCTTCTGGAAGGACTTCCGGGTGGCCGTCAAACAGGCGGATCCCCAGGCCTACATCACCGGTGAGATCTGGAGCGATGCCTCCCCCTGGTTGCAGGGCGACCAGTTTGACGGCGTGATGAACTACCCGGCGCGGGCGGCGATTCTCGATCTTCTGACCGGCAAGTCCGGAGGCTCGGCCTTCCTGCTGGCCATCCAGAGGAACCTGTTGCCCTATCCCGAGCAGGCGCACCAGGGTCTGTTGAACCTGCTGGGCAGCCATGATACCCCCCGGATCGCCACCCTGTTGCAGAAGGACCCGTCGCGCCTGGCCCTGGCGGAGGTCCTGCAGTTCACCCTGCCAGGCACCCCGATGATCTACTACGGGGACGAGATCGGGATGGAGGGGGGCAAGGACCCGGATTGCCGTCGCTGCTATCCGGTGGATCCGCAGGCGGGGGACCGGCAGCAGCGTCGGCGCGTGGCCCACCTGATCGACCTGCGTCGGGAACTGGAACCCCTGGTCCGCGGCGATTTCCACCCTCTCTACGCGGAGGGCGACGCGCTGGCTTTCGAGCGACGGGTTCCCGGCCAGGGAGTCCTGGTGGCCGTCAATGCCGGTGCGGAGCCAGCGCGGATTCCTGGCCTGGAGGGGCAGGATCTCCTGTCGGGTCGAACCCTCTCGGGGATCCTGCCGGCCTGGTCGGCGGCGGTTCTGGAACGATGAGCCTGCCCGGGCGTCGTCTGCGAGCCTGGCGTTCGTCCTGGGCGGTCCACCTGCTGCCCGGGGCCCTGCTGGCGGCTGCGGTGCTGGTGGTGGCCTGGCCCCAAGCGGGAACCTGGACCGGTTCGGGGCGGGACCTGGGGTTGTGGGTCTGGCGGGACTGGTGGTTCCGTCTGATGATGGGGGACCTTCTGGCGGGTCGCACCCCACCCGTGGAATCCCTGGAGATCCTCCTGACCGGGGGAGTCGGCCCGAATCTGTTCAGCCCCGTGGACCTGTACCTGTTCTCGCTCCCCTCCTGGCTGGTGGGGACCGGGGCGGCGGCCTGGAACCTCAAGGTGGCCATGGTTCTGGCGGCCAATGCCGTGGGAGGCTACATCTTGGGCCTCGCGGTTGCCCGAGACCGCTGGGCGGCTCTTCTGGCCGGAGCCCTGATGGCCTTCAATCCGACGGTCCTGGGCCTGGTTGAAGGTGGGGATCTGCGGGACGCCCTGTGGGTCTTTCCTGCTCTTTTCGTGGCCAGTCTCTTCCATCTCGAGAATTCCGACGAACGCCCTCGCTCCTGGCTGGCCTCGGCCACGCTGGCCGGGTGCTTCCTGACCACCTGGCTGCAGGGACTCCTGGCCCTGGTTGCGTTGTGCCTGCTGGCCGGCTCGGGGACCCTGCCCCATCTGCGCCGCCACCTTTGGACGCGTCTGGTCGGCCTGGTGCCCGGGCTCCTGGTGGCGGCCTTCTTCCACGGCCCGCTGCTGGGCTCCATCCTGGAGGGTGCCTATCCGTTCTCCTGGCCGGCACCCCTGGCCGGCCCGCTGGAACCCCAGATGCCTGGGGGGCATCGGGTCCTGCACCAGAGCTCCCTCCCCCTGGATTTCCTGGCTCGCCCCCAACATCCTGAAGGCCTGAATCCGTTGCTCCTGCTCCTCCTCGTCCTGCCCCTGGCTCGGGGAATCCGGGGGTGGTATCTGGTGGCCCTGGCGGGACTGCTCCTGGTCGGAGGGCCCTATCTGCGACTGGGGCCGGGAGGGCATCCGCTCCAGGTCGAGGGAAGCCTGGTTCCCCTGCCCTTCCTTCTGCTGTACCGCTGGGTGCCGGGGATGACCTGGGTCCAGTCTCCGGGGTGGTTCGCTCCACTGCTCTATCTGGGGTTGGCCGGGTTGGGGGCGCGAAACCTGGCGGCCCTGAAAACCTGGTTCGAAGAACATGCCTTCCTGGTACCCCTGGTGGTCCTGGTGGTGGCGGGCGTCACGGCCTTGGATGCGGGGCACCGGGGAAGCCTGCCCCTCAGCCATGTCCGTCTCGCGCCGCCGGCACTGTACGTTTCCCTGGACCCCCGCGCGGGCGGGCTGATCGAGTCCCCCGGGACCGGCGATCGCAAGATCCTGGATTTCTATCAGGCTTCAACCGGGTTGGTGGTCCTGGCGGGACCTGCGGACCGAGAGGCCCTGCCCGGGTTGAGCACGCCCGCGGCACGGACCTATCAGACGCCGGTGGAGCTGGCCGACCTGCCCCTCCTGCGTCACCTGATGGAACCCGGGCGCTTCCCGTTGGGCCCGGACCCCCGAGGGGATCTGGACACCCTGCGTCAGGCGGGCTATTCCACGGTGGTGCTGCACGAATCCAGGTTGGGCGGGCTGGCCTCCGGGCCCCGGACCTTCCTGCGCCTGATGGCCACGCTCGGCGCCCTGGTCGGTCCCCCTGTTTTGGGGCTGGACCCCGCAGTGAGCCTTCAGTCTTCGCCCTCCCGTGGATTGCCGAAGGGACGTCTGGCGGTGTTTTCGCTGGGGAAGGGGAGCGCTGCCCCAGGTGCGAACGGGCGGTGATGAGCACCTGCAGCCTGATCCTGCTGACCTACAACGAGATCTCGGGGAGCCGAGCCTTGTTCTCCTCCCTGCCCCTGGACTTCTTCGATGAGGTCCTGGTGGTCGATGGCGGCTCGCAGGATGGGACGCGCGAGTTCTTCCAGCAACAGGGGATCCCGGTGGTGGGGCAAGAGCGCAAGGGCCGGGGTGAAGCCTTCCGGGTGGGCGCCCGGAATACCCGGGGAGACTTCCTGGTCTTCTACTCTCCGGACGGCAACGAGGACCCCGCCGATCTCCCAGGTCTGGTGCGGTCCTTGGAGCAGGGGGCCGACCTGGCGATCGCCTCGCGCTTTGCCCCCGGGGCGCGGAACGAAGAAGATGATCAGTTGCTGCGGCCTCGCGCCTGGGTCAACCTGCTCTTCACCTTGATCGCGAACCTGCTCTTCAATCGCGGACGGTTCGTCACCGACACCATCAACGGCTTTCGAGCCATCCGCAGGTCGGCCTTCGAACGTCTGCGCCTGGACGAGATGGGCTTTCCGATCGAGTATCAGATGAGCATTCGGGCGATGAAGGCCGGATTGAAGATCGTGGAGATCCCGACCCGAGAGGGAGACCGCATCGGCGGGGCCTCCAAAGCCGAATCCTTCCCCGTGGGGATCGGGCACCTGAAGGTCCTGCTTCGCGAGTTGTTGAGGCCCCGGACGGTCTAGGAGTCTAGCCCCTTCGGCCCAGGTTCGGAACCAGGGCGTAGAGGACTCCACCGCTGGCCCCGGTGGCCAGCCTCAGGGCGTGGAAGAGCATGGACAGGGCCATGGCCTGGGCGGGGGTCATGGCCTCGCCCAGCAGGGTCACCATGAACCAGTCCTGCAGTCCGAAGCCGTTGATGGTGACTGGCAACTGGGCGAAGACCGACACCGTCGGAACGAACAAGAGCAGGGCCAGCAGGGCAGGATGCAGATCCAGGGCCCGGGCCAGCAGGGCATGGATTCCGACCAGGGCCAGGGGAGCCACCAGGGACAGGGCCAGGCAGCCCCACCAGACCTTGCGCTGCCCCCTGTAGGCTCCGACCGCCAGGCGCAGGCGGTGCAACCACTCCATGAGCCCCTTTCCCGATCTGGAACCTCCCGGTCGGGCGCCTTCAAACCAAAGATAGCCCAGGACCAGGGCGGTGCAGAGCCCGGCCGAGGCCAGCGTCAACGGCCAGAGGGCCTCCGGGTCCCTGAGAAAGGCGACCAGAAGGGTGACCGAGGCCAGGGCCACCTGTCCGACGGTCCCGGACCAGCGCTCGGCCAGGACGGAGGCCATGACCTGGGGAAGGGCCTCCTGCTCGCGGCCCAGATCGGTGGCCCGCTTGAGGTCGCCGGTCCCCGTCAGGAAGGAGTTGAAGAAGTAGCCGACCGTGTAGTGGTAGGCCAGTCTCAGGAATCCCGGCCGGACTCCCTGGACCTCCAGCAACAGGCTCCACTTCCAGGTGTTCACCAGCACGATGCCGGCCATCATCAGGACGGCCAGGATCAGCGGAACCCAGCGGACCCGGGTCAGGGTGGGCAGCCACTGGTCCGGAGGCGCCTGGAAGAGAACCACCGCCAGGAGGCCGGCGGTCAAGAGCCAGCGGACCAGTCCGGCCGGGCTCATCCCTTCCGCGGCCTCAGGCGGGGCAACAGCATGGGAGTGCCGTTCCGGTAATCCAGGTACTCCTGTCCGAAGACCCGAATCAAATCCCGGTCCTGCCGTGAGCCGTTCCAGACCAGCGACCATGCCAGAAGCAACGGCACGACGCCGCACAAGAAGCACCAGGAGTTGAATCCGATTCCCAGTCCCAGAACGCCCAGGAGCTTGGCCAGGATCGAGGGGTGGCGGACGACCCGGTAGGGCCCGGTTCGGACCAGCCGACGCGTCTTGGCCGAGAACGGAGGGACCGGCCCGCCTTCACCTTCCAGGACCAGGAAGGTGTAGCTCCAGAACAGGAGAGCCCCCCCGGCCGTCAGCAGAAGCCCCGTGGCCAGGAGGTTCCAGGGGAAGGGCAGGACTTCGGGAAGGCCGAGTCGGCGGTCCAGCAGGCAACCCGCCCAGGCCAGCATGGAGGCGAAGGGGATCAGGACCAGTCCATAGATCGGCAGGATCACCAGGATTTCAGGGCGCAGGGCACAGCGGAGGCGATCGGCCGTGGTGAAGGGGCCCGGCTGCCAGTCCGGATCGGGGAGGAGGTCTCGGACCACGGCGGCGGATCGTCCCGGTCCGGCGGCGGTCTCGGGATCCGGTCGGAACCCCAGGTCTCGTGCGGCGGTCCAGGCCTCGGCATGCTCGCAAGGAAGTCCGGTCCAGACTTCTCGGGCCCCCCGCCGCCGCAGCTCCTCCACGGCCGCCTGGAGCAAGCTGCCGGCCGGTCCACGGGACGCCTCCTCGGGCAGCACGTCCAGGATCAGGATTTCGGCCGTGGTCCCGGGGCGGCGGAGGCCCCCGACAAGGAAGCGCAGGGCCTGGAGGGTCCGCCTGGGCGCGGCCCAGAGGCTGGCCAGGAGCGTCCCCGGGCGACGGGACCACAGGTCGCTGGCCAGTCTCTGACGGTCGTTCGTGGCCAGGACAAGGCCCAGGATCCGGTCCTCCCGAACCGCGACCAGGGCCAGGGCCAGGGGACTCTGCAGGAGGGCCTCCCAGGTGGACCGGAGCAGCGGCCGGGCGTCTTCGGGCAGGCCCAGGCTGCGGGCATGCCGGGCCACCACCTGGGGGAGGTCGGCGGAGCGGACGGGCCGGACTTCAAACAAGCGGACGGCAGGATTCATGATGCGGAGGAGTCCGAATCCACCAACATGGGTTCCGGGCGTTTCTTCCGGAAGACGTCCAGGGTCAGGTAGACGATCAGGTCCAGGCAGCGCAGATAGTTCCAGATGGTGGCCAGGTGCGTCAGCTTGCGCAACTGTCGGCGCAGGGTCTGAGGCCTCCAGTAGAAGCGCCGGTAGAACTCCTTGTGGGCGTTGAGCAGGTCTTCCCGGGTCAGCCCGTGGGGCACGAAGACGGCGTCGAAGAACGAATATCTCGAATAGTCCACGTCGTTCAGGGTTCCGTACTTCCGGGCGTGCGAGAACTGGGGTGTGTTGGGGAGGGGCGTGTTGATCTGGACCGTCACGTCGGTCAAGGGAAGCGAACAGGCGAAATCGATGGTTTCCCGGATGGTTTCCAGGGTCTCCTTGGGGTGGCCGATCATGAAGAAGGCCTTGGTGTGGATGTCCACCTTCTCGCAGAGCTCGATGGCGCGGCGCACCTGCTCCTTGGTGATGCCCTTGCGGATGAAGTCCAGGATCTCCTGATTGCCGCTCTCCACGCCGAAGCGAATGGAGCAGCAACCCGCCTTCTTGAGTCGGCGAAGCAGGTCTTCGGTCACCATGTCCACGCGGGTCGAGCACGTCCAGAGCAGTCCCAGGTTCCGCTCCATCAACAGCTCGCAGAACTCCTCCGCGTCCGAGCGTCGAGCGGTGAAGGTCGTGCCCACGAAGGCCACCTCCCGAGCTCCAAACTCGCGGACCAGGTGCTCCATCTCATCGACCATGTAGCGCGGACTGGGGGTGCGATATCTCTTCCCCTCGGCGGCATGGTCGCAGAAGGTGCAGCGAAAGGGGCAACCCCGGGTGGCCAGTTGGGTGAATTTCGGCAGGTAGCGGACGTCGGTGGGGAGCGAGGCGTAGAGCTTGGGGTTCAGCAGGTCCCGGGCGGGGAAGGGCAGGGTGTCGACGTCCACCTGGGAGAGGCGGGGCGGGGTGAACCAGACCCCGCCTGCGGGATGGCGCAGGACCAGCCCTCGAACAGATTCGGGGGATTCCCCACGTCCCAGGGCCACGACCAGTTCGTGGAAGGCCTGCTCACCTTCTCCGGCACACCCGATGTCGAAGCACTCGTGCTGCATGCTGGAGATCGGCGCCGCGCTGATGTGCGGACCACCGACCACCACCGGCATCCGTGGGGACCACTTCTTGACGGCGCGGGCCAGCTCGAGGGCGCGGTGGAATACCGGGGTGGTCGTCGTGATTCCGACGACGTCCGGATCGGCTTTCCGGATTCGGGCCATGGTCTGTTCCAGGTCCAGCCTCTCGGCAGGTCCGTCGATCGCCGCGACGTCGATTCCGCGCTCCCGGCAGTAGGAGGCGATATAGAGCAGCCCCAGCGGCATGGCGTTGGAGAACAGGTTGGCCACCACCGGGTTCTTCAGTTCCGCCCGTGACAAAGGCGGGTTGATCAGGATCGCTTTCAAGGGCGGGTTGGACCTTCAGAAAAGGAATGGTCGGTCCGCAGCGGGATCGGCTGCGGACCGACACCGGGCAATGCTCCTGGAATGCTCAGTAACCCGGGAGACGGCGGTCGCTCTCCGGTGCCGGTGTGGGGTAGCCGCTGTCGGCCGGCCCGGCGTCCAGCACCGAGCCGCTGTCCGAACGCGAATCCAAGGAGCCGGAGCACCCGCTTGGGGCACGACCGCTCGAGGGGGGCGCATCGACCGGTCGACTGGGGTCGGCGGTGAAGGTCCCCGAGTTGGTGTCGTCTTCGATATGGACCTTGGGAGGCAGTGGGCGGTCGGGTCGGATCAGCGGCGGGGGTTTGGGGGGAGGAGGTGCCTGGCGTGGCGCCGCGGGCCGGGGGGCGGGGCGCACGGCCGGAGCGGGCGCGGCCCTGGGGTTTTGAGGCTGGATCAGGGGAGGCTCTGGTCTGGGCTGGGAGGGGGCGGACGGCGGAAGTGCCATGGGGGGGGGAGCCGGTTGGGGCACGGACATCGGAGGAGGGGCTGGCGCCGCCGTCGGTGCGGGAGGGGCGGGCATGGTGGGGGGCGG
>DCTU01000352.1 GCA_002329445.1 bacterium UBP9_UBA1432 | reverse complement strand
GGCGGCCTCGTGGATCAGGTTGGCGTCGGGGTGGAAGGCGCTGATTTCGGGAATCGAGGAGACCTGGGCCTGCCCCATGAGGATCGAATCGCACTGGATGTGCCCGCGGCATCGGGCGTGGCCCCGCAGATTCAGGTGGAAGAGCTGCCGGGAGCGATCCTGGGCCACACTNNCGGGAGATGACCTGGGCGGTGGAGTCCTCACCCACGAAGTCGACGGTGATGTCGGATCGGGCTTCCTGGTCCAGGTGGGTCAGCAGCCGTTCGGTCACGATCAGGCGGGCGTTCTTGTGCAGGCGGACCAGCGTGTCGCGGCGGGTGCGGTCGACCCCCTTGAGCTGGATCATCTCCAGCTCGGCGACCGCGTTGGCCTCCACCTCGATGACGGTGCGTGGATTGAAGACCCGCTCGCCCTTCCCGTCGCCTTCCCCGTGATGCTTCTCGACGTACTTCATCCGGGCGCCTTCGCGGACGAAGAACTCGTGAATGCCTTCGTGCTGGGCCTTCTGGCCGCCCGGGTTGTGGATGCCGCATCCGGCCACGATGAACACGTCGGATCCCGCACCGATCTCGAAGGTGTTGTAGACCAGGTCTTCCATCCCCTCGGAAAGCAGGACCGGGATGTGGACGCTCTCGCCCCGGGTGCCCGGCTTGATCAGGACGTCCAGGCCCGGCTTGTCGGCCTTGGTGACGATCTCGATGTTGGCCGTGCTGTGGCGCTGGATGCCCTGGCCATTCTTCCGGATGTTGAAGGCTCCCTGGGGGATCGCGTGCAGGTCCGCGACCTCCTTCAGAAGTCTCTTATCGATGACATTCAGCATCTGCTCGTCCCTCTCGGTTGCACCCTTGGCGGCACAGACAGTCGGAGTCGATCCGGCGGATGTCGCCCAGGATCTTCTCGTGGCTTGTGATGTCGGCGATCCGGCCGCCCGAGACCAGGATCACCTCGTCGGCAAGTCGGAGGATCCTCTCCTGGTGGGAGATGATGACCAGGGTCGTCTCCTGCCTCTGGTGCAGGTCGCGGAAGGTCTCGGTGAGCTTCTGGAAGCTCCACAGGTCGATTCCGGCCTCGGGTTCGTCGAAGACCGCCACCTTCAAGCGGCGCGCCAGGATGCTGGCGATCTCGACCCGCTTGAGTTCCCCCCCCGAGAAGCTGGCATCCATCTCCCGCTCCAGATAGTCCTGGGCGCAGAGTCCGACGTCGATCAGGAGGTTGCAGGGATTGACCCGGGCGTCTGGACCGCCGGCCAGCGTCAGGAAGTCGCGCACCTGGATCCCCTTGAAGCGGGGAGGCTGCTGGAAGGCGTATCCGATCCCCAGGCGGGCTCTTTCGTGGATCTCCAGGGCGGTGATGTCCTGGCCGTCCAGCAGGATCTGGCCCTTGGAGGCCGGGTAGATCCCCATGATCGCCTTGGCGATGGAGGACTTCCCACCCCCGTTGGGACCTGTCATCACGTAGATCTTGTTCTCTTTCAGGGACAGGGAGATGTCGCGCAGGACCTCCACCGGCTCCTTGCCGTTGTCCAGCGTGACGCTCAGGTTGCGCAGCTCCAGCATGGCCTGTATCCCCTTTCGGGATCGAGTTGCAGGCTTCCCCGGACTGGGAAGGGCCTGTCGTCTGGCGGACGACAAGCCGGCCTGGCTTCCAGGGAACCGGCGCGGGTTGCGTCGGGGGGCCTCCGGAGCCAGACCGAGGTGGCGGGGTTTCCCGACCTGAACCGGGAGTCCTTTCGAAGGAGGGGACCTGACTGCGGGGGCGGAGAATCGCTTCGAAGGGAAGAATCTGGATCTTCGCGGCCCCTTCGGGTAAGATGCTGCCTATGGACCCGATCCGTCTTTCCAGCCCGCCCTCCCCGGCTTCCCGCGCTCCTCGCCCCGTCGCCTCCCCTGAAGGCCAGGGGATGGGACCGCAGGGGGCTTCCCCCTCGGTTCGGGAGGACCTGGCGGCCTTCCAGGCCTACGCCAGGGCCCGCGGTCTGTCCGAGGAGGCCCTGCTGCCGGGGGTCCAGGCCATCCTGGACTCGCCGGGGGCCCTTCCTTCCCGACAGGACCGCGCCCCGGCCCTCCTGACCCTGCTGGAGGCCTTCCCGCCTCCCAAAGGGGTGCCCCTGTCGCGCTGCCCTCACAAGGAGGTGCTGGAATACCTGGCGGACATGCTGGTTCCGCCCAGGAATGACGTCGAGCGCAAGGGGATGACCACGACCAGCCACGTCACGACCTACCGCCCCGAAGAGACCACCGTGGTCCATGTGCGGCGGGCCGACACGCCGCCAGGAACCTTCCTGGAGGCCGTGGAGGATTTCGTGGCCGTGGCGGGTCTGGTGGGGAAGGGATTCCGCCGGGAGCGTCCCGACAACCTGGCGGATGTGCGTTATGGGGCGCAGGAAGCGTTGCGGGTCGAGTATCAGGGCTTCTATCGTGATCCCGCCCTGACTCCGATTTTTCGGGGCTTCGTCTCGGAGGTGGGCCGCAGCAACTATGCCTGGACCCTGGTCCAGGAGACCCGGGACTGGCCCGAGTCGGAGCGCCAGGCCTTGTGCCATGCCCACTCGGCCGTGCATCAGCGCTCGGGGAGCGACCAGGCCTGGCGCTGCATGCGGCTGGCCATGACCACCCGGAAGCCGGGGGAGTCCTTCGAGTCCCTGGCACTGGACATCGATCAGGCCTGGGCCAAGGCGCTGGTGGAGTCGCCTCGACTGGCCTCCGAGTATCCGGGACTTCCGGCATTGAAGCTTGAGCCGGTGATGGTTCGCGCAGCCGAGGAGCGTCCCGCAGGAGAGGGGCCTTCCCAGCGGATGGGCGACCTGGTGGAGGGCTATTACCTCACGGGGCGTCTGGAAGGGATGGCCCCCTTGCGCGAGGCCCTGGAGCAGGCCTACCCGGCGCCGGGTCTGCCCCCCGAGCTGCGCGGGAAGATCGCAGACACCTTCAATGACTCGGTCCGCTCGCGGCGGCGCCAGGGTCTGGATCCCGAGACCTCGCTGAAGAGGGCCTTGGAGGATTGCCGGATCCTGCTCACCCCGACTTCCCCAGGCTCCCGAGAGACTCCGGGGACCATCGAGCGCGACGGCGAGCACGTCAGGATTGGCGGAATCAAGCTGGACGTCCGCCGCAAATAGCAGGGTTTGAGTCCGTGCCCGAGTTGCCTCCGGCCCGTCGGGATCCTTCCTCGGCGGGCCGAACCCTCCCCGCGGCCAGGACCACCCACCTTCAGGATGGAGCCAAGAGAATGACCACACAGACCCCCACGCAAAGCCCGTCGATCGCTCAACCCTACGCCTATCCGCCCCGCCGCGAGTTTGTCGAGCCGGATTGGACCCGCTGGCCGGGCTACCGCTCGGTGACCCGGCAGGACTGGGAGAGCGCCCTGTGGCAGCGCAAGAATTCGGTGAAGAACCTGCGGGAGCTGGCCGAGGTGTGGGGCGATCGGGCTCCTGAGGGGTTGCTGGACAGCATCGCCGCGGACATCCAGGGGCAGGGGACCATGTCGATGCTGGTCCCACCGCAGATGATCAACTGCATGGACGCCGACAACCTGTGGAAGGACCCGGTCCGCCTGTACATGCTGCCGGCCCAGGCTGACCGGCATCCGGTCTGGCCCAACCACCCCAAGGCCGAGCGGGACAGTCTGCACGAAGCGGACATGTGGGCCGTCGAAGGGTTGACCCACCGCTATCCCACCAAGGTGCTGGCCGAGCTTCTGACCACCTGCCCGCAGTACTGCGGGCACTGCACCCGGATGGACCTGGTCGGCAACGACATGCCCAACGTCAAGAAGGGTCGCTTCCATCTCAAGCAGGGCGAGCGGCTGGAACTGATCCTCGAGCACCTTCGCCGGACCCCGGTGATCCGCGACGTGGTGGTCTCGGGCGGGGACATCGCCAATCTGCCGATCACGGCTTTGGAAGACTTCTTGATGAAGCTTCTGGACATCCCGAACATCCGGGACGTCCGCCTGGCTTCCAAGGCCCTGCAGGCGCTGCCTCAGCACTTCCTGCAGGACAGCGTGCTGCAGGCCCTGGACCGGATCGCTCGGCGGGCTCGCGAGCGCGACGTGGACATCGCCGTGCACACCCACGTCAACCACGCCAGCCAGGTCACGCCCCTGGTGGGCAAGGCGGTCCGCAAGCTGCTGGACATGGGCTATCGCGATGTGCGCAACCAGGGCGTCCTGCTGCGTGGGATCAACTCCGATTCACACGAGATGCTCGATCTGTGCTTCATGCTGCTGGATCACGCCAAGATCATGCCCTACTACTTCTACATGTGCGACATGATTCCGAACTCCGAGCACTGGCGCCTGGCGGTCCACGAGGCCCAGCAGCTCCAGCACGACATCATGGGCTACCTGCCTGGGTACGCTACGCCGCGGGTGGTCTGCGACGTGCCCTTCGTGGGCAAGCGCTGGATCCACCAACTGGTGGACTATGATCGCGAGCGCGGCATCTCCTACTGGACCAAGAACTACCGGACCTCGGTGGAGATGAACGACCCGGAGGCCCTGTCCCGCCGCTACGAGTACTTCGACCCCATCTACACCCTGCCCGAGTCCGGGCAGAAGTGGTGGAGGGAGCACCCCGAGGGCTGAGGCCCTCCGGGTCAGTCTCCGGCTTCGACGGCTCGGTAGGTCGAGCCGTCGAAGCGGAACACCACGAAGTTCCCGCTGGCCGGGGCGAACACGATCCGGATGTCCGGCCAACGCCCGGATCCCTTCACGACGTGGATCCCCGCATGGTTCGCGGGGTGGTCGGCCAGGTGGTCCAGGTCCGGCAGGAAGGGCTCGGTGAAGTCGTCGGTCTGGAACAGGGTCTTCCCCGCGTCATCCACCACCCGGAAGCGCCGGGGCGTCGAGGTGGTCGGGTCGCCGTTGCCGTCGCTGGACACGATCTGGACCTGCTCGACGCGCCCGTCTCCGTTGACGTC
>DCTU01000201.1:1311-3225 GCA_002329445.1 bacterium UBP9_UBA1432 | reverse complement strand
CGTTCACGGCCACCCGAGGGTCCGACCCCTGCCAGAGCCCAAGAAGCCCGAAGGCTTCCCGGACTCCAAGCCAGGTTGAGACCTGGGGACTGGAGGACCAGGGGGGTGACAGTCTGCGTCAGGGGGCGGTGCTAGAATCGGGGGTGCCCCCCAGAAACGGCAGAATCGAGGCGGGAATGAACTACGGGTCCTTCTTCAAGCACCTGACGGGACGAGTTCCCTACCCCTATCAGATGCGGCTGGGCGAAGCCGAGCACCTGCCGGAGGTGGTCTGCGTTCCCACCGGCCTGGGCAAGACGGCCGCCGTGGTGGTGGCCTGGTTGAACCAGCGTCGGTTGCGCCCCCGGACGACCCCCAGAAGGCTGGTCTACTGCCTGCCCATGCGGGTCCTGGTCGAGCAGGTGGTGGCCAACGTTCAAGCCTGGTTGAAAGCCGCGGCCCCGTTCTTCGAGGAAGGAGTCCCCGAGGTCCACGTCCTGATGGGCGGCTCCGAGGACCATTCGTGGATGGGGCACCCCGAACGCCCCGCCCTGCTGGTCGGGACTCAGGACATGCTGGTCTCGGCGGCCCTGAATCGCGGCTATGCAATGAGCCGCTACCGTTGGCCCCAGGCCTTCGGCCTTCTGAACTCGGACTGCCAGTGGGTCCTGGACGAAACCCAGTTGATGGGGCCCGCCCTGGCCACCTCGGCCCAGTTGCAGGGATTCCGCAGGCAGTTGGGGACCCTGGGCGTGGCCCGGACCACCTGGATGAGCGCCACCCTGGACGAGGCGTCGCTGGACACGGTCGATCACCCCGTTCCCCCTCAAGGCCGCGAAGGGCTCACCCTGGAGATCCAGGACCGCCAGGTCGCCGGCCGACTCCTGCAGGCCCCCAAGCCCCTGTTCCAGGCCCCCCTGCGCCTGGACCGGGAGACCGTCAAGAAGGACTACGCCCGAAACCTGGCCGCCCACCTGGCCCAGGCCCATCGCCCTGGCACCCGGACCCTGGTGATCCTCAACAGCGTCGGGCGGGCCCAGGCGGTCTGCGAAGCCCTCGAGGGTCTGGGGATGGAGCCGGTCCTGCTGCACTCCCGATTCCGCTCCCCCGACCGGGCCGCCCAGCAGGCCCGGTTGGCCCGGCCGGATGCCCTGGTCGTCTCGACCCAGGTCATCGAGGCCGGAGTGGACTTGAGCTCGCGGCTGCTGGTCACCGAACTGGCCCCCTGGTCCTCGCTTGTCCAACGTTTCGGCCGCTGCAATCGCTACGGCGAGCAGGAAGTTCCCCGGATCGAGTGGATCGACATGGACCTGGACGAGGGGCGACCCAACCTGGCCCTCCCTTACGAAGCCTCGCAACTCGAGGCCGCCCGCTCGCGCCTGGAGGGCCTCCAGGACGTGGGACTGCAAAGCCTGGAGCATGTGCCCGCCGCTCCCGACGCCAACCTCCACCCGGTGCTGCGCCGCAAGGATCTGCTGGACCTCTTCGACACCAGCGCCGACCTTTCGGGCGATGACCTGGACGTCTCGATCTACGTCCGAGGAACCGACGAGGCCGATGTCCAGGTGTACTGGCGCCAGGGCCCACCTGGCCAGGACGAGCCGGGACCCACTCGCGACGAAATTCTCAACCTGCCGGTGGGCAGCCTGGCTGCCTTCCTGAAGAAGACGCGTCTGGGCTGGGTCTGGAACCCGCTGGAGAAGAGCTGGGAACCCGTCTCCGAGCAGGGGCGCCGACTCCGCCCGGGGATGACGGTGCGTCTGGCGGCGGAGGCCGGCGGCTATCTGCCCGATCGGGGTTGGGTGGGAGACCGTTCGACGAAGGCCGTCCAGGAGTTCCGGCAGCCGTTGCCTCCCGGAGAGGCGATGGACGGGGATCCCGAAGCCGAAGTCGGGCATTGGATCCCGCTCCAGGCGCACCTGGATCACGTCCTGG
>DCTU01000201.1:0-1293 GCA_002329445.1 bacterium UBP9_UBA1432 | reverse complement strand
GCCGCCCGCTGGCACGACGTGGGCAAATCCCATCCGGCCTTCCAGGGCGCCCTGGTTGCCTTGGCCCCTCCCGATGAGCAGGCCCTTTGGGCCAAGTCCGCCAGGGGAACGGGTCGGCTGAACTACGCGGTGGAGGGCCGCCCCCGCCCCGGATTCCGCCACGAGCTGGCCTCGGCCCTGGCATGGATCCAGACCCGAGAGCAGAGCCTTCAAGGCGACCTGGTGGCCTGGCTGGTCGCCAGCCACCACGGCAAGGTCCGGCTCTCGCTGCGGGCCTTGCCGCTGGAAAGGGCCCCCGACGAGCCCGACCGGCTTTTCGCCCGGGGGATCTGGGATGGCGAGACCCTCCCGGCCCTCCCCGGCCTGCTGGCCGAGCCCGTGCAACTGGACCTGTCGTTGATGCAACTGGGCCCCGGGAGCTGGACCGAGCGGATGCTGGCCCTGCGGGACGCTGAAGACCTGGGGCCCTTCCGGCTGGCTGCCCTGGAGGCGCTGGTTCGGGCTGCGGACGGTCGCGCTTCGGCCAAGGAGAGAGAACGATGAACGAGCTGATCCTGGACGGCTGCGCACCCTTCCCCCTGGCCAGCTACCTCAAGGCCCTGGGGCTGTTGCGCCTGGTGGCCGAGCAGGTCGACCCTCAGGCCCGAGGCGCCTGGGACCGGGAGCGCTTCCGCCTGTCCTCGCGCCTGGACGCCGAGGGACTGGTCCATTTCCTCCTGCACGACTACCGCCCCACCCCGGTCGTGAATCCCTGGAACGGAGACGGCGGATTCGACGAAGGTTCTGATGACAAGGGCACTCCGAACTCCGTCGCGGTTTTGGAAGCCAGCCGATCGGCGCGCTTCGAGCCTTACCGCCGCACCATCGCGTCCGCCCGCCGGGCCCGACAACGCCTGGGCCTGGTCAAAAAGCCGGATGGCAAGCAGAAGGCCCGTCTGATCGCCCTCTGCCGAGCCACCTTCCCCGAGGAGGCCCTGCCCTGGCTGGACACGGCCCTGGTGCTGACGCCGGAGAAAGCTGAGTACCCCCCACTGCTAGGTGCGGGGGGGTGCGACGGGCGTCTGGACTTCAGCGTCAACCAGATGACGAGGCTGAGCAAGCTATTCCAGACTTCGGACGGGAAGCCGGACAATGACGCCGAGAACCTGCTGCGTGCGGCACTCTTCGGCCGGACCGTTCCGGGAGTGCCCGGAGGCGCATTCGGACAGTTCTCACCGCACCGCGCTGGAGGCGCCAACGCCTCAACCGGATTCGATGGAGGCAGCCAGACCAATCCCTGGGACTTCGTCCTGG
>DCTU01000213.1:482-3440 GCA_002329445.1 bacterium UBP9_UBA1432 | reverse complement strand
ATTCATGGAATCCAGGGCTCTGCCTGCAGGAGACGCGAATCTTCGCTCCTGGTGACAACTCCTGGCACCCCTGGCGATGGATACTGGTCTGGACATCTCTCCTCTGGAGGACGACTCGATGCAGATGGTCACCCTGGACGTCAGCAAAGTCGAAAAGCCGCTGGTCCACTGCCCGGCCTGCGGCCAGGCGATCCTGGACATGGAGGGCGGCGACTACTCCGAGGTCGTGGGGTCCTGCCCGCACCTCCTGTGCTGTTGGGTCGACGAGCCCGACGACTTCGACTACATGGCCCCGGATCTGAAGCCTGCCTACGAGGCGGCCCTGGAAAGCCGACCGGACGAGGAGGAAGACGAGCTCTCAGACGATGTTGAGATCGACTTCACACCCCAGAACTGGGCCACCTTCCTGAGCCTGGTGCCCGAGTCTTCCTCCACCTTCGTCCTGCAGATGGGTACCTGGTGTTCGGGGTGCGGCGGGGACGGCGTGACCTTCCGCCTGGCCTTCGACTTCGCCAGGACCGCACCGCAAGCCGAAGCCGCGCCGGACGCCTGACGGGCCGACATGAAGCAGCGCGGGGAGGGCCTCCTGCCCCTCGACGTCGGGCCTCCAGAAGGACGAATCGGTCCTGGAAACCCGACTCAGCCCGCCGGCATCTCGCGCGTCCGGTTCCGACGCTGGCGGCGGCGCACGGTCTTGGCGGCGGACTGCACCTCGCGCCGGAGGCGGGACAGCGAGCGCGAGACCGGCAGCTCGCCGGTCTCGACGAAGGTCTCGTGGTTCTGCTCGAGCTGCTCGGGCACGTACAGGTAGCTGGCCATCAAGCCCAGACTTCCCGCCAGCCCGCGTCCGGAGAGGTCGGCGAAGGCGTGGAGTCCCTCCAGGCAGGCCCCGTTGGAGGCGTGGAAGGCCGCCTCGGGGTCCAGCAGGCCGCGCGGCCCTCGGCCCAGGAGATACGCCATCCCCAAGGCCAGCAGGGGGCGGGTCAGGGCTTCGCAGTTCTGGACGGGATCGCGCTCCAGCAGATCCAACAAGGCCTGCCCGGGAGCCGGACCCAACGGGTCGGAGTACTCGGCCAGCAGGGCCTCGAGCAGATCGGGCTCCAACCCACCGGTTTCACCCCGCAGGGCTGAGCGCAGGAGCAGCGCCAGGCGCGGCAGGGGCGAGAGGGTGGTGAACCGGCCCAGCCCTGGGAACTCCATGCGGAGTT
Organism: bacterium UBP9_UBA1432; assembly: GCA_002329445.1. GTDB lineage: Bacteria > Vulcanimicrobiota > Xenobia > Xenobiales > Xenobiaceae > Xenobium > Xenobium purgamenti. The sequence continues at coordinate 2,232 of DCTU01000213.1, read as the reverse complement.
CCTCGATCACCTGCTTGACCAGGAAGCTGCCGAACGAGATCCCCGCCAGGCCCGGCTGAAGGCTGCAGTTGCTGAAGAAGACCGCCGTCTCGGCGGTTTCCGGATCCAGCAAGGGCGCGGCCGGGTCCAGGAGGCCGCCCACCGACCGGGGAGTCCCGCAGACCAGGGCCACCTCGACGAAGAAGAGGGGCTCGTCGGGCATCACCGGGTGGAAGAGGGCGAAGCAGCGCCGGTCCCGGGCCAGGCGCCGGCGCAGGTCCTGGAAGCCCCGGACCTCGTGCACCGAGTCGTTGACGATCAGCTTCTCGAGCAGGGCCACCGGCGAGTTCCAGTCGATCCGGCGCAACTGCAGGAAGCCCCGGTTGAACCAGGAGGCCAGCAGGTGATGCAGGTCGGCGTCCACCGTCCGCAGGTCGGGGTGGCTGCGCAGGAAGCCCAGCAGGTCGGCGCGCATGCCCACCAGGGCCCGCGTCCCCCGGGGCGCCATGTTCAGGCGGCGGAAGAGCTCCTGGCGCCGCGGCTCGATGGCCCGCGACAAGGCCAGGTAGTCCTCCACCGAGTGGGTCTCCAGGTAGCGGGCCGAGGCGGCCCGGATCACCCCGGGGTCGGGACCGAAGTCCCGCTCGATCATCTCGAAGAAGGCCAGGCGCTCGGGCGCGTCCATGCCGTGGTAGGCCCGCACGATCTCGCGGGCCAGGGCCACCCCCGAAGCCTCTCCGTGCCCCTCCCCCAGCAGCTCGGCGCACAGGTGCGCGGGGCTGCGCAGGTCCAGGGTCCGCCGACCCGCCAGAAGGTCGCGCCCGCGATCGGCGATGGCCTCCCGCAACCTCTCCAAGAATCCCTGCCTCATCAATCCCTCCTGCCGGGGGCGAAACCGCCCCCCCCTCTTCCCCCCCCCCGGGGGTTCCCGCCTGGTCTCCTAGCGGGCCGCCTCACCCAGGCTGGCGCCGCTGGGAATCAGCCGGGACTTCTTCTTGCCGCCTTCGCCGGTCACGACGCCGGGATGGAGGATCACGTTCCGACCCACCACCCATTCCGGACCGATCCGGCAGCCTCGTCCCACCAGGGTCAAGCCGCTGCTGAGGACCTCGGGCGACTCGAGATTGGGCGTGTTGTCATCCCCGCTTCCCACCTGGGCTCCGGCGCCGACCACGGCCCCGCGGTCGATGATGCAGCGGTCCACCACAGCCCCGGCCTCGATCACGACGTCGCGCAGGATCACGCTGTCCTGGACGATGGCGCCCTCGGCCACGCGCACGCCGGGCGAGAGCACGCTGCGGTGGACGGTCCCGTCCACGCAGCAGCCGTTGGAAAGCAGGTTGCCGTGAACCTGGGCGTTGGCCCCGATCTTGACGGGTCCGCGCTCGAGGGACCGGGTGTGCACCACCCAGCTCGGGTCATACAGATCCAGGGCCGGGTTCTCGGAGAGCAGGGCCATGTTGGCTTCCCAATAGGACTGGACGGTCCCCACGTCGGCCCAGTATCCCGGGAAGACGTGGGCCTGCACCTTGAAGGCGCCGCCGATCATGGCGGGCAGCACATCCCGGCCGAAATCCACCGGCTCGGTGGCTGTCAGGAGGTCCACCAGGACCTTCTTGCGGAACACGTAGATCCCCATGCTGGCCAGGTTGCCCCGGGTCCGGCGGGGCTTCTCTTCGAAGCCCACGATCCGGTCGTCCGACCCCACGCTGACGATCCCGTAGCGGTGGGTCTCGTGGGGATTGACCCGGCGCACGGCCACGGTCAGGTC
>DCTU01000213.1:0-424 GCA_002329445.1 bacterium UBP9_UBA1432 | reverse complement strand
CCCCTCTGCCAGTCGCCGTAGGGGCCACCCTGGTAGGGCTGCAGCAGGTGCATGCCCCCGCTGGTCAGGTCCAGATCCCAGGGGGTGCCGGTCCCGATATGGGCGTTCAGGGTGTGGGGGCGATACTGGGTCAAGACCGCCACGTTGTAGATGTCGGANNGCCGACTCGGCGCGCACCTCGGTCAGGACGCTGAGGGCCGGGCCGCTTCCCCCCGCCATGATCATCGCAAATGCCTTGGGCATGAATCCTCCTCGCGAAACCAACGGGGTTCTAGATGGTCTGGCCGTCGCCAACCTGGCGGTCCGGCGGGAAGTGGCTCTCGTCCCGGTCCATCCCGATCAGGACGTTGCGTCCGATCACCGCGCCGTCGGGGAGGATGGCTCCCTTGCCGACCACGCTGATCCCGGCGTAGATCTTGTCGGG
>DCTU01000398.1 GCA_002329445.1 bacterium UBP9_UBA1432 | reverse complement strand
CGGGAGCGGCCGGGGCTGCGGGAGCCACCGGCGGAGCGACCGGGGCCGCTCCGGCGCCCGTCAAGGCGTCCACCCCGCTGGACATGCTGCCCAGCATCTGGTTGGACTGGGCGACCTGGTTGTTCATGTTGGCCACCTGGCCCATCGCCTGGGCGCCCTGGACCACCTGACCGACCCCGTCCATGGCGAGCTGGGTGCCCATCTGGGCCATCGGGTTGCCCTGGCCGCCCTCACCGCCCAGCATCTGCTGGAGGAGGTTGGGCTTGCCCTGCCCCTGACCGGCGCCCTGGCCGCCCTGCTGACCGGCCTGCTGCCCGGCCTTGCCCTGGTTCACCGGCCGGGTCTGCTGGCCGGCGTTGGCCTGACCGGCCTGCTGGGAGGCGCCTTGGCCCGTGGCGCGGCCGGCCGTGCCTTCGCTGGCCTGGCTGGCGGCCTGACCGCCGGCCTTGGCCTGCTGGCCTCCGTCCTTGAAGGCTTCCTGCTGGGCCTGACCGATCTTGTCCGCGTTGCTCGAGGCGCGCGTGGCGTTGTCGGCGTTGGTCTGAGCGGCGTTGGACAACTGGTTCTGGTTCTGCATCCCGGCCTGGGCGTCCTGGGCCCGCTGCTGGGCTTCCTGGCCGGCCTGATCGGCATCCTGGAGATGCTGATCCTTCTGGGTCGTGGCCTGCTCGGACTTGTCGGAGTGCTTCTGGGCTTCCTGGGTCTTCTGCTGGTTGGTCTGGTTGTGCTGCTGCTCGGCGTTCTTGGCCTGCTGGGCCTGCTGCTGGCCCTGACCGGCGGCCTGCATGGCCTTGCCGCTGGCTTCCATGGCCTTGCCGCTGGCCTCCATGGCCGTTCCACTGGCGACCATGGCCGCGCCAGCCGCCGCCGTGTAGGGGTTGCTCATCAGGGACTGCCCGGTCTGACGCATGGCCGAGCCGGCCTGCGACATCCCCTGGCCCGCCTGCTCGGTGCCCTTGCCGGACTGCTCGGTGGCCTTGCCGGTCTGNNNGCCGGTCTGCTCGGTGGTCTTGCCCTGCTTCTCCATCTGCTGGCCCTGGGCAGCCTTCTGCTTCTCGGCCTGGGCCTGCTGGCGAGCCTGGTTGGCGGCCTGGTTGGCCTGGGTGGCCTGGCTCTGCTCGACCTGGGCCACCTGTCCCTGCTGGTTGGCCTGGGAGTTGAGGTTCTGGGCCTGCTGCTGCTGGCCCGCCTGGGCATTCAGGTTCTCTTTGACCTGCTGGGCCTGCTGACCGGCCTGGGCCTGGTTCTGCTGACCGGCCGACTGCTGGCTCTGGGCTGTCTGGTTGGCGCTGCGCGCCGCATCCTGCAGCTTCTGCTGGCCTTCCTGGTCCTTCTTGACGTCCAGGCTGCTGAGCATGTCGCCCATGTCTCCGAGCTGCGGGCTGATGCTGCCCGGAGCGCCGCCCATCCCGACCATTCCACCTGGCGCCATCGCCGGGTTCATCGCACCCGGCATGGCCCCGGGCATGGTTCCCATCGGGTTGGCCGCCATCGGGTTCTTGGCCTGCTGGTTCTTGAGATTCAACTGGTTGGCCGCCTGGTTGGCCTGTTGAGCCTGATTGGCCTGGGTCTGCTGAGTGGCCTGCTGGCTCTTGTCGGTGGCCTGCTGGGTGGCGTTCTCGTGCTGCCCCATGGTGGCCTGTTGCGTGGCTGTGGCGGCTTGAGCCTGATCGGCCTGCTTGCCGGCCGAGGCGACCGGATCGTTCCCGGCGGCCGACTGATCCCAGGCACCGAAGTTGGGCAGGTTGGAACCGCCCGATTCCTCGGTTGCAGCCACGGGGTCGACGCTGAGCACGTCTGCGTTGGAAGCCGCCTGCTGGGTTCCACCGGCGGCAGCCCCGGCATCTGCGGGCGGCTGGCCCGCGCCTCGGTTCCCCGTAAGCCGAAGGTACTCGCTGGCTCCGGCGCTGCCGGATGAGCTGATCGGATTCGACATGTGACGCTCCTCGAGCGGGACCTTCGGGCCCCGGGATCGCCCCCAGTCAAGAATGGAGGCATGGGGGATATCACGACACCGGTCTCAGGGGTCTAGGGTCGGGCGCCCGGCTTGATCCAGATCATTATGCGGCGCCCAGCGTCCGGACTAGCATGCCCCGAGCGCCCGGCCGGAAGCGAAGCGCCGAGGGAGACGGTCTTGAACTGGAACCTGGACGAAAAACCAATCCTGGTCTTCTGGGAGACCACCCGGGCCTGCGACCTGGCCTGCCGCCACTGCCGGGCCTCGGCGATCCCCCAGGCCCTGGAGGGAGAACTGGACCATCAGGAAGGCCTGGCGCTCTTGGATCAGATTGCCGCCTTCGGCAGCCCCTCCCCGATCCTGGTCATGACCGGGGGGGACGTCCTCAAGCGCGAGGACCTGTGGAGCCTTCTGGGACATGCCCGCTCCCGTGGCATCCCGGTGGCCCTCTCTCCCGCCGTCACCCCGCTTCTGACCGACCCGGTGGTGGACCGCCTGGCGGCCTCGGGCCTTTCGGCCATCTCGCTCTCCCTGGACGGGCCGGATGAAGAGACCCACGACGGACTTCGCGGCGTGCCCGGAACCTTCCAGCGCACCCTGGAATGCGCGCAGCGGGCTGTGAAGGCCGGCCTGAAGGTCCAGATCAACTCGACGGTGATGGCCGAGAACCTGGGGCGCTTCCCCGCAATCTGCCAGCGAGTGCTTCAGGCGGGGGTCGGAGTCTGGGAGGTCTTCTTCCTCATCGCCACCGGCCGGGGCACCGAACTTTCCGCTCCCGGACCCGAAGAGTGCGAGGCCGTGTGCTGGATGCTGTACGAGGCTTCGAGCCACGACCTGACGGTGCGGACCGTCGAAGCTCCCTTCTTCCGACGCGTCGTGCACCAGATCCAGGCGGGAACCGCCGCGCCCCCCGGCCCCCTGGCCCTGGAACTGCTGACCGACCTGCGCCGCCGGCTGGGACCAGGCATGAGCCCTCCGCGCAGCCACACGGCCCGGACCCGGGATGGCAAGGGCATCGTCTTCGTGGACTACCAGGGGCGCGTCTCGCCCAGCGGATTCCTGCCCGTGGTGGCCGGCAACGTGCGCGAGAGCCCGCTCTCCGAGGTCTATCGGGAGAGTCCCCTCTTCCGCAGCCTGCGCAGCGCCGAAGCCTTTGGTGGACGTTGCGGACGCTGCGGCTACCGCGACCTTTGCGGGGGCTCGCGTTCGCGAGCCTACGCGGCCAGCGGCGACTGCCTGGGCGAGGACCCCGCGTGCCCCTACCAACCTGTGGGCCTCGAACCGCTCCTCGCCTGAAAATCCGAGATCAGCCCAGCCGGACTCCGGGTTGCAGACGCCCCTCCAGGGGGAGCCGGATGGTCAAGGTCGAGCCTTGTCCCAACACGCTGGAGGCTTGAATCGTCCCACCGTGAGCATCCAGGATGCGACGCACGATGGGCAGACCCAGGCCGGTGCTCATCTCACCGCCCGTGGGGCGGACCGAAGGCCTCTTAAGAAAGGAGAAGAGGTGTCCCAGCTCATGGTCGGGGATCCCCACTCCCTGGTCGGCCACCTCGAACCAGAGGTGCCGTTCGGCCACCCCGGCCCGAATCGTCACCGTTGTTCCCGGATGAGAGAACTTGACGGCGTTGGAGACCAGGTTGTTCAGCGCCTGGGCCAGTCTCTCGCGGTCGCAGACCACCATCGGAAGCTCGTCGGGAGCCTCCAGAACCAGGTGCATCTTCTTGCGCGTGGCCAGCATGACCCCGATGGCCGCACACTCCTGCAACAGCAGGCGGGGGTCCTCCAGCCGGGGGTTCATCCGGACCTGGCCCGAGGCGATGGCGTTGAGGCTGAGCAGGTCGTTGATCAGGGCCAGCATGGTCCGACACGTCGCGCGCATCTTCTCGACCGCCTCCGACTGGGCCGGCGTCAACTCCCCCATGTCCCCCTCGCGCAGCAGGTCCAGGTAGCCTTTGAGGAAGGCCAGAGGGCTGCGGAGATCGTGGGCCGTGACGCTCAGGAGACGATCCTTGAGGTGGTTGAGCTCGGCGATCTCCTGATACAGACGCGCCTTCTCCAGGATGATGCTGACCTGGCCGGCGATCTGGGCGAAGAGGTCGACGTGCGCCTCGCGATAGACGCCCGCCTGACAACTCGAGAAGAACAGGAAGCCCACGGGGTGGCCCATGGCTCGGAGGGGACAGGTCAGGCTGGCCTGGATCCCGGCCTCCACCAGGTAGCGCGTGGCTTCCGATTCAGGCCTCTCCCGGAGGTAGGCGCCCAGGTCGTTCAGGATGCGGGGACGGTTCTCTTCCAGCAGGGAGCCCAGGCTGGTTTCTCGCAGAGTCAGGCTATAGCCCTCCGGGAAGGGTGGCCCCGCAAGCTCTGAACGCTCCCAGCGGACTCGGACCGTCTGCCCCTGATCCTCCAGGAGGCTCAAGCCGATCCGG
>DCTU01000067.1 GCA_002329445.1 bacterium UBP9_UBA1432 | reverse complement strand
AGCTTGGGGACGTCCCAGCCCGGCAGGAAGGCGTGGATGCGGTCCATGAAGGCCGTGTCGTTCTTCATCTCGGGAGGCAATGGGCCGAAGAGGTGCCCGATCCTCTGCTGGTACTCGACGTCCACGTCGAAGTTGCCGACCAGGACGATCGAGCCGTCGGCGCGGATGCTCTCCTTGCCCCGGGAGAACTCTCCGCTCTCCATGTAGCCCTTCATGATGTTGANNGCTGAACTCCCCCGACTCCATGTAGCCTTTCATGATGTTGACGCCGTCCTTCTGGTCGAACGACACCCCCGAGACCTCGTCGAAGCACACCACGTCGTACTGGCACACCAGGCCGCGCTGGCCGGTGGAGTTGTTCACGAACATCCGGGCCACGGTGGCCTTGCCCCCCGAGATCAGGTGGGCGTAGGGAGAGATCTGCTGGAAGAGGTGGGACTTGCCGGTCCCGCGCGGCCCCAGTTCCACCATGTTGTAGTTGCGCTCCAGCAGGGGCACCATGCGCAGCAGCAGGGCGTCCTTGGCGCGGGTCGAGAGGGCCTCCGCCTCGAAGCCCACGCTGCGCAGCAGGAAGTCCTTCCACTCCTCGGTGGAGAAGGCCGCCCGGCCCCGCGCCAGTTCCTGCAGGACCTCGCGCTTGGACAACTGGATGGCGCGCAGGGCCTCGACCCCGAAGGGGCGGCCGTTCTTCTCCTGGGCGATCGAGGCGTCGTAGCCCAGGGTCACCTCGGCGTAGAAGCCTCCCGTCAGCATGCGCTCGTTGTCCGTGACCACCTCGGGCGCCACCCGCACGTCGCTCAGGCGCAGGCTGGGCAGGGTGACCAGGTAGGAATCGGACCGGGCGTCCAGCCGGGCGGTGACCAGGTCGATGATCTTCACCGAGCCGGCCTCGCGGGCCCGGGCCTTGAAGAGTTCCTCCTCGCCGGCCTTCACGGTGCGCGAGCTCAACTGGCGGCCCACGATCTCCAGGCCCTCCTGGATCTCGCTCTCCTCGGTGGTGGCGCAGTAGCGCCCCAGCAGGAACTCCACCACGTAGGTGGGCACGGGGTATTGGCGGCTGAAGGTGCGCACCAGGTCCTTGCGGACCATGTAGCCCTCGAAGGCGGCGGCGGCCTTGCGGTCCAGATCATCCAGTTGCATCGTCTGCTCCATCTGCTCTGAGAACTCCGTCGGGAAGGTCCCGGGTCGCCCGGGTCCGGCGCGGTCAGGGCCTCAGCAGCCGACCACGGTGGGGGTCTTCTGCAGGACCTGGCCCTGGGCGTCCAGCACCACGACCACCGCCCCGCACCCCTCGTTCGCGTCGTCCAGGACGGCCAGGTTGGCCTTGCCGCCCTCCAGGGGCTTGGGGCCGGAAAGGAGGGTGCTCTCGGCCAGGGCCGGCTTGGTCCGCAGGTCCGCCCGCAGGCCGGGGACGTCGGGCGCCACCTCGACCAGGCAGCGCAGGCCCTTCCAGGTGGTCTTCTGGATGGTCACGCGGACCCGGTCCTCGGCGGGCCCCGCGACGCGCAGATCCAGGACCGGGACCAGGCACTCCTGCAGGCTCAGGCCCCCGTGGGCGTACTCCTGGCCGGCCACGAAGCAGTGGACGCCGGGGGCGTAGGCCACCTGGACCTCCGCGCACCAGTCCCAGGGGAAGGTCAGGGCCGTGCCCTGGCTGGTGTCCTTCAGCACGGCGCAGCGGCCCCAGCGGGTCTCGACCTGGTGCTTGGGGAGGTCGCACTTGGGAAGGCCGCCGGGCACCAGCAGCCACCCGTGGTCGGTGACCAGGCGCAGGTGCTTCCAGCCGGCCTCGGCCAGTTGCTGCAGGCGCTCGGCCACCTGGTCGAGCTGGTGGTCCAGGTCGCGGGCCAGGCGCAGCCCGTGCTCGTGGCCGTAGTGGTCCAGGTCGCCGCATTCGGTCCAGGCCCGCCCCGAGGGGTCGCCGGTCTCGGAGCCGGCCAGGTGCTGCCAGCCCTCCTGTCGCAGCAGCTTGCGGAGGTGGTGGGCGTTGAGCGGCTGGTCCTGGCCGGCCACGCGGGGCTGGAACTCCTGGTCCTCGCGGTGCCCGGCCACCCGGTGGGCCACCGGAGAGCACCATGGCTTCCCCGAGGCCGTCACCGATGGCAGGCTGGTCCAGGCCAGGCCCAGGTCCACCTGGCCCAGGCCCTCCAGGCGTTCCCGCAGCCGGGCCGCCACGTCGTAGCGCAGGCCGTCCACGAAGACCGTGCACAGGCCCGGGCCAGGCTCGGGCGTGCGGTGGTCGCGGGCCGGGCGCCCGGCCCGCAAGGCCCGCTGGAAGCGCTCGGCGGCCCCCTGCAGCCAGGGCAGGTACAGGGCCCGCACGGCGCCGCCCACGGCCTGGATGTCGGCCGTCGTGCTCACGGCCCCCAGGGCCAGCAGGGCCGCCTGGTCGACGCGCCAGGCCCCTTCAACGTAGCTGCGGGCCAGGGCCTGGGCGTCGGCTCCGGCGGGCAGGTGGGCGCTGTCCAGGGCCAGCCGGGCCAGATGCTCCAGCGCCCGGGCCAGGGGGGCCTCGCCCCGGCGGGCCCAGAGCCAGCCTCGCCGCAGGCCGTGGGCCTCCTCGGCGGCCAGCACCGCCGCGCGGGCCTCCAGTTCGCCCAGGTCGGCGCAGGCCTGCAGGGTCTGGCGGAGTTTCCCCTCCTGCCGGTCGTTGACCGCGGGATAGTTGGCCAGGACGGCCGGGTCGTCGAAGAGTTCCAGGATGGGGGGAGTCAGGCGCCCCAGAAGGTCGCGCACCTGGCGGTAGCGCGCGTGGGCGTCCTGGTAGAGTTCCCAGGCCTGGGTCCACCGACCCCGGGCCTGGGCCAGCCGTTCGGCGGCGCTCAGGGCCCCTTCCTTGACGAGGTCCAGACCGAACTCGGCCCGGGCCACCTCCTGGAAGGCGTCCCAGCGCTGGGGGCTCCATTCGGACTGCGCCTGGTCCGGCTTGTCCATCCAGGCCAGCAGGTCGCGCTCGGGGTTCTGGACCAGCAGGCCGCGCAGCCAGTCGGCCTGGATGGCGCGCTGTTCCAGGTCCTGCAGGGGGTGGTCCAGCAGGGCGCCGGCCTCCAGGCACTTCACCAGGGCCTCCTGGGTGGCCTTGTCCTGGGCCACCGAGAGCCCCAGCCCGCCGTACTTCGAGCCCAGGAAGGCGTTGAGGGTCCAGTCCTTGCCGTTGATCTGGCTGAACCAGGCGCCCCGGTAGGGCAGTTCGGCCAGGGGTTGCAGGTGGCGCGGGCAGCTCTCGATGGCCCGCAGGTCGGCCCGGCTGACCCCGGGCAGGTACAGCACGGGAGGGGTCTCGCCCCGGGGCACTTCCGGCAGGACCCCGGCCAGGGCACACTTAAGCCAGAGGGCGGGGCCCTGGAACCGGTCGGGCCGGTACTCGCCCAACTGCAGGAT